>JBBQQL010000026.1:0-32071 GCA_038215995.1 Lysobacterales bacterium | reverse complement strand
GGCGAAGGGCGCTCCGAGAATCCGTTTGCGGTGTTGCGCGAACTGAAGAAGTAACCCTCGACCTGGATCACAGTCCGGGTCATCCCGATTTCAGATCATCAGTTTCAGTTGGAGAAATGCCATGGCAGTTGCCAAGAGCCGCCGTACCCCGTCCACCCGCGGCATGCGTCGTTCGCACGACGCTCTGAAGACCGTGCAGCTGTCCACCGATCCGACCAGCGGTGAGGTGCATCTGCGTCACCATGTCACCAAGGATGGCTTCTATCGTGGCAAGAAAGTGATCGAGACCAAGGGTGCGGTGTCGGTCGAGGATTGATTGTTCCGGCCAGTCCCTCGTGGGCTCTGCCAGGCGATCTTGCAAAACGGCGCGGCGACGCGCCGTTTTGCGTTCAGGGAAGTCCGGGCTTAACGTTGCGCTTCCAGTTGACGCCTTGATGGTGTCTGATCCTCCTGCTTTCGTTGATGGATAGTTGAATGGCCCAGATCTACTCACGCATCATTGCCACCGGCAGCGCGCTGCCTGAACGCGTCGTCACCAATGCCGATCTTGAAAAAATCGTCGAAACCAGTGACGAGTGGATTCGGACACGTACAGGCATTCGTCAGCGCCATATCGCGGCGGATGGCGAGACGACGGGTGATCTGGCTTTCAAGGCGGCGCAGAATGCGCTGGAGGCGGCCGGGATCAAGGCGTCGGAGCTCGACCTGATCATCCTGGGCACGACCACGCCGGACATCATTTTTCCGTCCACTGCGTGTCTGGTGCAGCATCGCCTTGGCGCAAACGGCTGCGCTGCATTTGACGTCAATGCGGCCTGTTCCGGCTTCGTCTACGCGCTGGGCATTGCCGACAAGTTCATTCGCAGCGGGCAATCGAAGAAGGTGCTGGTTATAGGCGCGGAGACCCTGACCCGCATGGTTGACTGGACTGAGCGGGAGACTTGCGTGCTGTTCGGCGATGGCGCCGGCGCCGTGGTGCTGGAGCCTTCCAGTGAGCCGGGCATTTATGCCACCTGCCTGCATGCCGATGGCGGTCACAAGGATCTGCTGTACAACCCGGTGGGTGTTTCGGTCGGTTTCAACGACGAACCCAATCACGGTGTGCGCATCAGGATGTCGGGCCGCGAGGTTTTCAAGGTCGCTGTGAAGACGCTCGATTCCCTCGTGGGCGAGACCTTGCTGGCAGCAGGCATGGAAGAGTCGGACATCGATTGGCTGATTCCGCATCAGGCCAACCTGCGCATCATTGAGGCGACGGCGAAGCGGCTGAAGATGTCGATGGATCGTGTCATCGTCACGGTCGACCAGCACGCGAATACATCGTCGGGCTCGGTGCCTCTGGCGCTCGACTATGCCGTGCGTTCGGGCAAGGTGCAGCGTGGACAGAATCTGTTGCTGGAGGCCTTTGGTGGTGGCTTTACCTGGGCTTCGGCACTGTTGCGCTATTGATTTCGTCTCGATTGCTCGCCTTGATGCCGCCCTCGGGCGGCATCATGCTTTGCAGCGGACGCTGTACCAATACAGCTGCGTATTGCGGCTGATGCATGGCACCATGCTGGTTTGATACGACAGGATCCATGTTTCCATGAGTTCAATTGACGCCTCGCTGGCATTCGTATTCCCTGGTCAGGGCTCGCAATCCGTGGGCATGCTCGCTGAGCTTGCCGCGGCGCATGCCGAGGTGGCGGCGACGTTTGAAGAGGCTTCGCAGGGAGCGGGTTTCGACCTCTGGGCACTCAGCTCGCAGGGGCCGGAGGATCAGCTCAACCGTACTGAAAATACGCAGCCAGCCCTGCTCGCGGCGAGTGTCGCGGTATGGCGGGTGTGGCAAAAGCTGGGTGGTGCGCGACCGGCCATGCTCTCCGGCCACAGCCTCGGTGAATACAGTGCGCTGGTGTGCGCAGGGGCATTGTCACTGCATGATGCGGCGGCCCTGGTCGCTGAGCGTGGCCGCCTGATGCAGGCCGCAGTGCCCGCTGGTGTGGGCGCGATGGCGGCGATTCTTGGGGGTGACGATGCCCAGATCGCTGCCGTCTGCGAGGAGGTGGCGGAAGGTCAGGTGGTTTCACCGGCGAATTTCAATTCACCCGGTCAGTTGGTGATTGCCGGTCATGCAGAGGCGGTGGATCGTGCGTTGGCAAGGCTTGCCGAGCTGGGCGTAAAGAAGGCCATCAAGCTGGCGGTGTCGGCGCCATCGCATTGTGGCTTGATGCGCGATGCTGCTGATCGACTGGGTGAGCGGATGGCGGGGGTCAGCTGGCAGCGGCCATCGATTCCGGTGATTCAAAATGCCGACGCACGCAGTCATGACAGCATCGAGCAGATTCGTGCGGCGCTTCAGCGCCAGTTGTATCTGCCGGTGCGCTGGGTCGAATGCGTGCAGGCGCTGGCTGCCGGTGGTGCCAGCCGTATGGCCGAATGCGGTCCGGGCAAGGTGCTCAGTGGCCTGATCAAGCGTGTCGACAAAAGTGTCGAGGCTCGTCCGCTAGGCTCCCCGGTGGACATGGATGCGGCGCGCGCCGAGTGGGCGTGATTCACCGCTCGCCAAATGAATCTTCAATCTTGAATGGCAGGAATCTTTACAGATGAGCAATCCATTGCACGGAGAAATAGCCCTGGTCACCGGCGCCAGCCGCGGCATCGGTGCGGCGATTGCCGACGAGCTCGCGGCGATGGGCGCCACCGTGATCGGTACTGCAACCAGTGAGTCCGGCGCCTTCTCGATCGGTGAGCGCCTGACAGGCATGGGTGGCCATGGTCGTGTGCTGGACGTGACCGACAGTGGCGCTGTCGATACCTTGATCGGCGATATCACCAAGGAGTTCGGCGCGGTCTCGATCCTGGTCAACAACGCCGGAATTACCCGCGACCAGTTGCTGATGCGCATGCGCGAGGAGGACTGGAACATCATTCTGGACACCAATCTCAGCTCGGTCTACCGCACCTCCAAGGCGGTCATGCGCGGCATGATGAAAGCGCGCAAGGGTCGTATCATCTCGATCGCCTCGGTGATCGGCTTGACCGGCAACCCCGGGCAAGCGAATTATGCGGCGGCCAAGGCTGGCATCATCGCGTTTTCGAAGTCGCTCGCGCGCGAGATCGGCACGCGCGGAATCACCGTCAACGTCGTTGCGCCGGGCTTCATCGATACCGACATGACCCGCTCGCTGCCCGAAGACGCCAAGCAGGCGCTGTTGGGACAGATCGCTCTTGGCCGATTGGGTGAGGTCGGGGATATCGCCAAGGCGGTCGGTTTTCTGGCCTCCCCGGCGGCGGCCTACATCACCGGTGAGACCTTGCACGTCAACGGTGGTATGTACATGCCATAAGATTTGCGCAGGTAGTTGTCGCCAGCGGCCTCGTTTTAGGCGACAATTGCGCTTTAGCGTCAGTTGACCGGGAAGAACGCCGGTCTCACTGGCGAGTCGTGGCGGCCTTGCGGTTTAGCCACTACAATGCGGCTGGTCTTTTGCAGGCATTGCGCCGGCACTGAATAAACATTTACTCCTTGAGAGGTATGGGCAACATGAGCACCATCGAAGAGCGCGTCAAGAAAATCGTCATCGAACAGCTGGGCGTGAAAGAGGATGAAGTCTCGGCGAACGCTTCGTTCGTGGACGATCTGGGCGCAGATTCGCTGGACACGGTGGAGCTGGTAATGGCTCTCGAGGAAGAGTTCGAGACCGAGATTCCCGACGAAGACGCCGAGAAGATCACGACCGTGCAGCAGGCTGTTGATTACATCAAGGCCCATTCCAAGGATTGATTGATCTGGGATTTTTTGCCGTGAATCGAACGGCCAGGCTTCGGCTCTGGCGGGTTTGATCAGCGCGGTAATATCGAACGCTGCGCCTGTTTGGCGCAGTTTTCGTTTCTGCATTTTGTAACGTCCGACGCCGTATGGTGCACGGGATGCGTCCCTGCTCGAGGGTACGACGTATCTGCTACCCGACGTGCGGAGTCTTCGCTGCGACGGGTTTACGGAATCACGAAGGAATACAGCATGAGCAAGCGTCGAGTAGTAGTGACTGGCATGGGCATCATCTCGCCGGTCGGCAACGACATCGCCACGGCCTGGCAGCGTGTCCTGAAGGGCGTCAGCGGTATCGGTCCGGTCACCCATTTCGATACCTCCGCTTACTCCACGCGCATCGCGGGCCAGGTCAGCGATTTCGACCCTGCGCAATGGATGGCGGCCAAAGACGTCAAGAAAATGGATCCGTTCATCCACTACGGTGTTGCTGCCGGCACTCAGGCGTTGCGCGACTCCGGGCTGGAAGTGACCGATGCCAACGCGCCGCGCATTGGCGTGGCAGTGGGCGCCGGCATTGGCGGTCTGTACACCATCGAAGCCACCACGCTGGAACTGGCGGCGAAGGGGCCGCGGCGAGTGTCGCCGTTCTATGTGCCCAGCTCGATCATCAACATGGTCTCCGGCCAGCTGTCGATCATGTTCGGTCTGAAGGGGCCGAACATTGCCTGCGTCACGGCATGCACCACGGCCACGCACAACATCGGCCTCGCGGCACGCATGATCCAGTACGGTGATGCCGATGCCATGATTGCCGGCGGCACCGAATTCGCGACCACCGGCACGGCCATGGCAGGCTTCTGCTCGGCCAAGGCAATGTCCACCCGCAACGACGATCCGACGAAGGCGAGCCGCCCGTGGGACAAGGATCGTGATGGCTTCGTGCTGTCCGATGGTGCCGGCGTGCTGATGCTGGAAGAGTACGAACATGCCAAGGCGCGTGGCGCCCGCATCTACGCCGAGCTGGCGGGTTTCGGCATGAGCGGCGATGCGTTTCACATGACGGCGCCGAGTGAGGGCGGCGAGGGTGCGGCGCGCTGCATGCAGAGCGCTCTCGACGATGCTCATATCAACCCCTCCGAGGTGGAATACGTCAACGCGCACGGCACGTCCACGCCACTGGGCGATCTGGGTGAGGTTTCTGCGGCCAAGAAAGTCTTTGGTGACCATGCCTACAAGCTGGCCATGAGCTCGACCAAGTCGACCACCGGGCATCTGCTTGGGGCGGCCGGCGGCGTCGAGGCAATTTTCACGATTCTTGCCTTGCGTGACCAGGTGCTTCCGCCGACGATCAATCTCGATGAGGCCAGCGAAGGCTGCGATCTGGATTTCGTACCCCACACTGCGCGCGAGGCCAGGCTCGATGTGGCGATCTCCAACTCGTTCGGCTTTGGCGGCACCAATGGCACGCTGGCATTCCGCCGCGTCTGAGCGTGACTTGCCTTCAACGTGTCCTTGCCGGCCGGCGCGACTTGCTCGCGCCGGCCGCTGCATTTCCGGAGCGCTATCCGTGCCTGCTTGAAAGTGTGGTGCGCGGCACGACGCAGTCGCGTTACGACATACTGTTCGCGTTTCCGCGCGGTCGACTCACGCTGCAGGCCGATGGCCAGTTGAGCGACGACGCAGGCCAGCAGGTCAGCGGACGCTTCCTTGATGCGCTGGATGCCGCCTGGCGAGAGGAGCGGTTGCCTCCCAGTGACAAAGAACTGCCGTTCCATGGCGGCTGGGTGCTGTTTCTGGCCTATGAGCTGGCGAGCGAAGTCGAGCCGAGCCTGAGGCTCAAACCACCGATGGTATTGCCGGTGGCGATGGCGCTGCGTTGCCCCGCGGCGATCATCATCGACCACGCCCGCGATTGCACGATCCTGATCGCCGAGGCCGGCGAGGAAGGTTTGCTCGATACGCTCGAGAAGGATCTCACCGTCGTGCCGGAACTCGCTTCGCTGGCGGCCCCCCTTGGCTGGGACGAGGATGCGCCGGAGAATTTTCTTGATGGCGTGGAGCGTATCCACCAGCACCTCTACAACGGCGATATTTTCCAGGTCAATCTTTCCCGCGCCTGGCGCGCGCGCTATGCGCAAGTGCCTGTGCCCGCTGCGTTGTATTCCGTGTTACGCCAGGCCAACCCGGCACCTTTTGCGGGATTGCTGCAGCAACCGGGCTGGTCGGTGGTGAGTTCCTCGCCGGAGCGGCTGGTGGAAGTACGCCGGGGCGTGGCGCAGACCCGGCCGATCGCGGGCACCCGGCCACGCTTGCCCGGCGACGACGAGCTGGCCCGTATCAGCGAGCTGACTGCGCATCCCAAGGAGCGTGCCGAGCATGTGATGCTGATCGATCTGGAGCGCAACGACCTGGGGCGTGTCTGCGTGCCGGGGACGGTGGTGGTCGATGAGTTGATGGTGGTGGAGAGCTACGCCCACGTGCATCACATCGTTTCCAATGTCACTGGGCGCCTGCGCGAGGGCGTGACACCGGGTCAGGTCATCGCTGCCACGTTCCCGGGCGGCACCATCACCGGTTGCCCGAAAGTGCGGTGCATGGAGATCATCGCGGCGCTTGAACAGTCGCCACGAGGGGCCTATACCGGCGCGCTAGGCTATCTCGATCGCAATGGTGATCTCGACTTGAACATCCTGATCCGTACCTTGACCGAGGTTGGTACGGAAGTGAGTTTGCGCGCCGGCGCCGGCATCGTCGCCGACTCGGTGGCGGCCAGCGAGCTCGACGAGACGCGGGTCAAGGCGCGTGGCTTGCTGCGCGCCCTCGGGGTACCGGGCTGATGAGCGGACGCGTGCTGGTGAACGGCGCCGTGATCGCGCAGGTTTCCGCGCTGGATCGAGGACTGGCTTACGGCGACGGCCTGTTCGAAAGCATCCGCCTGGTTGGCGCGCAGGCGCCGTTGTGGTCCCGCCACATGCGACGGCTGAGCGAAGGCTGCCTCCGCCTGCGGATGCCGGCACCCGACGCCACGCAGTTGTGGCGCGAGGTTGTGCAGGTCAGTCAGGCGATGCCGCAGGCGGTGGTACGCATCACCGTGACCCGCGGGCTCGGTCAGCGTGGTTATGCGCCACCGGCCGTGGTCCAGCCCACTCGCATCGTGGCGGCTTTTGCACCACCGGCGGCGTTCGGCGATGCCTATGTGCACGGCGTGCGCATGCGGCTGTGCAGCCTGCGTCTGGCCGAGCAGCCGCTCCTGGCAGGCATCAAGCACCTCAACCGGCTGGAGCAGGTGCTGGCGCGCGCGGAGTGGGACGATCCGGCGATCGCCGAAGGCGTGTTGTGCGATGGCCACGGCCGGGTCATCTCGGCGACCATGGCCAACCTGTTTGCGGTAGTCGACGGGCAACTGCTGACGCCGGCGCTGGATCGCTGCGGTGTGGCCGGGGTGGCTCGCGCCGAGGTACTTTCCGCCTGCCCGCAGGCGCGGGTAGGTGAATTGACACTGGACGCCTTGCTGGGCGCCACCGAAGTTTTTCTCAGTTCAAGCGTCCGCGGCATCTTGCCGGTACAGTCACTGGCTGAACGGGTTTACGAGCCGGGTGCGTTGAGTCGTCAGTTGCAGCAGCACTGGCGCAATCTGGGATTTTCGATGGAGCAGGACGGATGATTGACGAGCGGATGCGTGGCCGAGCTTTGCCGCGCGCGTTGTTGCTGCTGGTGGTGTTGGCGATGGTGGCCGCGCTCTTTTATGGCTGGCAGGACTTCGATCGATTCAGCCGGGCGCCGTTGAACGTGGCCGCTCAGGGCGACAGCATCGATATCGGCCGCGGCAGCAGCTTCAAGAACATCGTCGGCGAGTTGCGCCAGCGCAGGTTGACGGAAGCGAACCCGCTCTACTGGCGCCTGCTGGCCGAGCAGATGCGCGTGGCTGACCGTCTGCACGCTGGCGAATATGCCCTCAATCAGGGTGTTACCCCTCGCCAGTTGCTGGCCAACATGGCCGCCGGCAAGGTGATGCAGCGCAATTTCACCATCGTCGATGGCTGGACCTTCAAGGAGCTGCGCGAGGCACTGGCCGGCGCGGAGAAATTGAAGCACGACACGGCAGGGCTTGATGATGCCGCGATCATGCAGAAAATCGGTGTCGCCGGAGAGGCTCCCGAGGGACGCTTTCTGCCGGAGACCTACGCTTACGTGAAGGGTGACAGTGACCTGGACATCCTTCGTCGTTCACACGAAGCCATGGTCAAGACGCTGGCCGCGCTGTGGCCCGGGCGCGACAAGGATCTGCCGCTGGCCACGCCTTACGACGCGCTGATCCTGGCCTCGATCGTGGAGAAGGAGACCGGCCGTGCCGACGAACGCGCGCAGATTGCCGGGGTGTTCGTGCGCCGCCTGCAGGACCACATGCTTCTGCAGACCGATCCCAGCGTGATCTACGGCATGGGCGCGAGCTATACCGGCAATATCCACAAGAGCGACCTGACCACCGATACCCCCTACAACACCTATACGCGGGCGGGTTTGCCGCCGACTCCGATTGCGCTTCCGGGCAAGCCGGCGCTGGAGGCTGCACTGCATCCGGCAGCAGGCGATGCACTCTATTTTGTCGCCCGTGGTGATGGACACCATGTGTTTGCCCGCACTCTGGAAGAGCACAATCGCAATGTCGACTGCTACCAGCGGAAGCGTTGCCGATGAGCGTTCAGCGCGGCAAGTTCATCAGTCTCGAAGGTGGTGAAGGCGCCGGCAAGAGCACCTTGCTGGCAGGTTTGCACGACTACCTCGAGAGCAACCATGTCGTGCTGACCCAGGCACGTGAACCCGGTGGCACCCGCGTCGGTGAAGCGGTGCGCGCGATCGTGCTGGATCCCCAGCAGCACGGACTGGCCGCCGAGACCGAGCTGCTGCTGATGTTTGCGTCGCGCGCTCAACTGGTGCGCGAAGTCATCGAGCCTGCCTTGAGCGCAGGTCGATGGGTCCTGTGCGATCGCTACGCGGATGCCAGCTATGCCTATCAGGGTGGTGGTCGTGGTCAGCCAGTGGAGCGCATCGCCGAACTGGAACGCTGGGCTTGCGGCGGGCTGAAGCCTGACCTCACCCTGCTGCTCGACCTGCCTGTCGCAACCGGCCGGGCGCGCGCCGCCGGGCGCGGTGACGCGGATCGTATCGAGGTTGAGGCCGATGCGTTTTTCGAACGGGTGCGCACCAGCTATCGGCTGCGTGCGGCGGCGGAGCCGGAGCGCTTTCGGGTGATCGATGCCAGCCAGCCGGTCGCGGCGGTATTGCATGCGGCCACCGTGGCGTTGTCGGCGCTGGTGGCGGAGAGTCGGAAATGAACATCCTTCCCTGGCACGCCGAGCATTGGGCGCGCCTGCAAGCGCGCCGACAACGCGATGCGCTGCCGCATGCCCTGTTGCTGGTGGGGCCGGCCGGGCTTGGCAAGCGCGCATTCGCGCAACGGTTCGTGCAGAGCTTGTTGTGCAAGGAGCCAGCCGCGGGCGAGGCCTGCGGTCATTGTCGCAGTTGTCTGCTGATGGCAGCGGGCAGTCACCCGGACCAGATCCACCTCAGCTATGGCCTGCGCAAGGACGGCGTACAGCGCAGCGAAATCGTGGTCGACCAGATCCGCGAATTGTCATCGCGGCTGGCCATGAGCAGTCAGTTCGGCGGATGGCAGGTGGTTACCATCGACCCGGCCGACGCGATGAATACGGCTGCTGCCAACGCGCTGCTCAAGACGCTGGAGGAGCCTGCGGCGCAGACCATGCTGATCCTGATTGCCGATGCGCCGGGGCGCTTGCCGCAAACGATCCGCAGCCGCTGCCAGCGCATCGAGTTTCACTTGCCGCCGGCAGAGCAGGCGCTGGCCTGGTTGCAGGCCGAAGCGGTGGCGGATGCCGCGGCGGCGCTGGTCGCGGCCGGTGGCAATCCGGGACTGGCGAAGCTGTGGGCGGGGCAGGGTGCGCTGGAGCAGCGGCAGGAAGTGCGCAAGGATCTGGCCGCGCTCGCGGCCGGTCGCGGGCAACCGACCGAGGTGGTCAAGCGCTGGCTGGACAATGAACCGGCACAACGACTCTGGTTTGCCGCCCAGGCGACTGCTGACGAGATCCGTGCGCGAGCCATCGGCAGTAGCGGGCCGCTGGCGAGTGCGATGGACGTCGAGGCGCTGGGGCACTGGTTCAGTGCGGTCAATCGCACACGTGAAAGTCTGCGTGGTCCCTTGCGCGCGGACCTGCTTCTGCTGGAGTTGCTGGCGAGTTGGCGTTGAAAGCAGCGAGGCCCGCCGAGGACTTTCCCGCCATTTCCGAGCGAACCCGCTTGCTGGTCGTGGCTCCCCATCCGGATGACGAAACCATCGCAACCGGGATCCTGATCCAGCAGGTGCGAGCCGCCGGTGGTGAGGTGAAAATAGTGCTGCTCACCGGCGGTGACAACAATCCCTGGCCGCAACGCTGGTTGGAGCGACGTCTGTGGATCGGTGCTTCGGCGCGCCGACGCTGGGGGCAGCGGCGCCATGCCGAAATCCTGCAGGCGCTGGCCAGTCTCGATCTGTCCGAACAGGCGCTGCATCCGATGGGTTGGCCGGATATGGGGGTGACCGACGCTTTGCTGTCCCGAGCCGCCCAGGCGGTGGCGTCCGTGGCTGAGGTGATCGAGGTGTTTCAGCCCAACCTGGTCGCGATGCCTTCGCTCAATGATCGACATCCCGATCACGGCTCGGCCCATGTGCTGCTGCGGCTGGCTCTTGCCGGTCGACCGGTGCAGCCGCCATGGTTGGCTTATCTGGTGCATGGAAAAGCGGCGCCCGAGGTCATGCGGGTGATGCCTGGCAGCGTCGATCAGGCGGAAAGAAAACGCGAGGCGCTGGAGGCTCACCGCAGTCAGATGGCACTGAGCGGCAAGCGCATGCGGCGGTTTGCTGCGCGGCCGGAGTGTTTTGAAGTTGGGGCGTCAACATCGACTCGGTCGTCGGCTGCGTTGCCCTGGAAACCGTCGGCCTGGCTGCGTCCCTGGTTGCGTCTGAGCGTGGTGGGTCCGCAGGGCGCGCATACCTGGTCATGGCGTGATGCACCCCTGAGGCGAGACGAGGCGGGCGGATTTTACCTTTGCTGTGGGTCGGAGTTCGTGGCGACTCCTTGTTTCGCGAGGCTTGCCGTGAGTTTCCCCACGCTCTGGATTTTTGATCGCTGGGGCTGGTGCGAGCTCCTCCCGCCGTTCGCCGGCGCCTGACGCAGGCGCTTGCATAGGCGGGTTGACCGGGCTAGCTTGGCGGTGGGGGGAAAGATGAAGCAGATGGCGCGTTCCACCGAAAGGCGCGCAGGCCTGCATCCGGCAGGGCGGACATTCCAGCCGATCCCATATGCCATTGATCGTGATTTGCCGCTGGTTTCATCCGTCTGGTTGGTACGTGAATGCATAGCCCGGATCAGAATTCGATCGACTTCAACGCTGATCAAGTGGCCCACTCCAGTGAGAGCTTCTACGCCGCGTTGTCCGAAATCGGGCAACTTCTGGTTCGTTCGCCCGACCCGCAGGTGCTTTACGAGGCGGTAATCGAGGTGCTGGAGCGCAGGCTTGGCGCCATGCTGGTGATGCTCGGTGAGGTGGATCATGCCAGCGGCATGTTTCGCCGGATCGCCCCGGCGTCTGTTCGGGCAGGCAATGAGGATATCTACCCTGACTGCCTGCCGCTTTCGGTCGCTCAGTTACCTTTCTGGCGAGGCACGCCACAACTGGAGGCGGATATTCGTCAATTGCCGGGCCTGGAGGGATTGCGAGAGGCCTACGCCCGGCATGGCGTGGTGTCGGTGGTGGCCGTGCCGGTGATGAAGTTCGGGGAGGTGTGCGCAGGCCTGGTCATCCGGGCTGGCCATGCAGGCTTCTTTTCTCCGCGCATGATCGAACTGCTGCAACAGGCCGCCGCAAGTATTGGTCTGGACATGGAGGCGCGCGAGCAACGCCTGTTGCTGCTCCGGGCGGCGCGCAAAGAGGCACGCCAGCGGCGCGTCTTGCGTCTGCTCAGCGAGATGATCAAGGTGGTTACGCATAGCAGCAGTGAGCCGGCGTTACTGGCCGATACATGCGACGTGGCTCACTACGTAGGCGGTTACCGCTTTGCCTGGATCGGCATGCTCGACCACGCTGAGCCAGGCATCTTGCAGCTGCGCGCCAGCGCCGGCATGGCAGCTACGGCGCGGCTGGACGAACGGTTCAGTCTGTCGGATCCGGCGCGCGCCAGCGATGCGGTGGTGAACGCCCTCTCGACCGGGCAGCCCAGTATCTGCCACTTGCGGTCGGGTGCACCAAGGGACTGGCCGCTGCAGGATACCGAGCTGGATCTCGATGCCATTCTCGCGCTGCCCTTGCGGGCGGACGGTGTGATCGTGGGGGCATTGGTGGTCGGTGCGAGTCAGCCTGATGCCTTTACGTCAGTCGAGACTCAGGTGTTTCAGGAGATCGGGGTTGAGCTCGGGCTGGGCATGCAGGTCCAGCGGGCCCAGGCAGCGAAGTTGGTGGCCGAAGACGAGCTACGCTTCAATCTGGAGCACTTTCGCACCATTCTCTCCAACCAGCACGCCGGCTTGCTGGTGGTCTCCGAGAATGACACGGTGCGTTTTGCCAATGACGCGTTTTGCGCGCTCTACGGATTCGATGAGACGCCCGCTGCGTTGGAAGGACGTTCAACAGAAGTGATCCACGCGCGGGTCATGCGGGTATACCGCGACCCGGAAAGGGAGTTGGTCAGGCTGAACGAGATCGTGGACAGGAATGAGCCGGTCCGGGGCGATGAAGTCGCCATGAAGGATGGTCGGATTTTCCTGCGGGATTTCACTCCGATCCGGATCGACGGTGTCATGCGTGGCAGGATCTGGCAGCAGCGGGACATTACCGAACAGAAAATGCACGAGGCTCGGGTCGAACGCCTGGCTTTCTACGATGTCGTTACCGGTTTGCCCAATCGGCGGCTGCTGTTCAATCTGCTTGAACAGGCGAGGACTGAAGCGAGTGAGCGCCGCCTTTTGCTTGCGGTTGGCGTACTCGACCTCGATCGCTTCAAGAGCGTCAACGACACCATCGGGCACGATGGTGGTGATCAGGTGCTGGTCGAGGCCTCGTCGCGGATACTGGGCATGCTGCGTGAAGCCGACGTGCTGGCCCGTTTCGGCGGCGATGAGTTCGCCCTGCTTATTCCCGGGCTGGACAGCCGCGAGCAACTCGATGTCATCAGCCGCTGCGTGCTGCAGGCTCTGCGTGCCCCCTTCAGCCTGATGGGCGAACAGCTCTATCTGTCGGCCAGTATTGGCTGGACTCTGTGCCCGCTGGACAACTCCGATGCCGAGGGTCTGATCCGGCACGCCGACATGGCCATGTACGCGGCCAAGGAAGAGGGGAAGGATCGTGGGTTGTTGTACGAGCCGGCGATGGAGGAAGAATCGCAGCGCCTGCAGGCGATGCGGGAGCGAATGGCCCAGGCTCTGCTGCGCTCCCATTTGCAACTGGTGTTTCAACCTATCGTGTATATCGACGGGTTGCCTGGTGTGCAGGGTGTGGCGGGCATGGAGGCGCTGCTGCGGCTGAATGACAGTGGCCTGGAACTGGTCGGCCCGGCCAACTTCATGCATGTGCTGGACGATCCGCAGCTAGCCCGCCCGATCGGTCGATTCGTGCTCGGCGAGGCGCTGCGCCACTGTCAGGCGTGGTTGCGGGTGGGTGTTTCCATTCCTGTTTCCGTCAACATCAGCACCCGTCACCTGCTGCACCCCGCCTTTTTCAGCGATATCGATGCCGCGCTGGAGAATTATCCTGACGTGATGGATGTGGGGTTCGGCATCGAAGTTACCGAGACCGGGCCGAGCATGGATCATGCGCGCGCCAAGATCGTCATCGAGGAATGCCGCCACCGCGGTATTCGTGTGGGGCTGGACGATTTTGGTACAGGATCGGCGTCGCTGAGCCACATACAGCAGCTTGATATCGAGCACATCAAGCTCGATCAGAGTTTTGTACGCGACATTCTCAGCGACGAGCGCAACATGGCGATCGCGGCGGGGGTAATCACCACCGCCCGCATGCTGGCCAAGATGGTGATTGCCGAAGGCGTCGAGACGGCAGAGCAGGGTGATCTGCTGGCCTCACTGGGCTGCCACCAGTTGCAGGGGTTTTCGATTTCGCGGCCCATGTCAGGGGAGCTGGTGCCGGAATGGGTTGCGCGCTGGGCGCCGCCGAGTTCGTGGGGCAGCCTGGCCAACGAGCGCCAGTCGTTGTTGGCCAGTCATGTCGAAGGGGCATGAGTCTCCACTTTCGCGCATGCAAACGCAGCAGTGGTACAGATTCGGCGCAACATCTAAGATCGGTCTCATGAATCGGGCGGTTTGAACCCCCGGCAGGAGCTCAGCATGAAACCGATGGCTGCCCGTCAGGGCATCATATCTCTGAAAATCAAGGACGCGGCCTCGCTGTTCAATGCGTACATGCCCTTCCTGAAGCACGGTGGGCTTTTCGCCGCAACCACCCAGACCTATTCGCTCGGCGACGAGGTGGTTCTGCTGGTGAGTCTGGCGGAGGAGACTGAGCGCTTGTCGGTCGTCGGCAAGGTAGTCTGGATCAGCCCGGTCGGTGCCCAGGGCAACCGCATCGCCGGCATCGGCATCCACTTCAACGAGTCAGGTGATGCCGAGGCGGCGCGCAGCCGCATCGAAAACATCCTGGCCGGCACGCTGAATTCGGATCGTCCCACGCACACGATGTGATGGCTTGCCCTCGGTTGATGGCGTCGGTCAAAAAAAACAGCATCCAGTCGGCCGTCAAGGCTTGTTGTGCCTCTTTGCACTGATACAATGGCGGGATTCGCGAATTCATCTCGCGGAACATCGGACGCTTGCGGACTTGAGCCTTGCGAGCGTGGCTGCGCAGCCTTGGCTGCGTTGGCCTGCCGAATCGAAATCGCCAGATCGTGAATTGCCGGGATTGCCGTCCCCACGGTCACTGATGCGCCTGTTGGTGCGGAGGTAAGTTGCATCGTGCTTGCCGAATATTGGCCTGTCCTGTTGTTCATCGGCGTTGCCACCGGCCTGGGTCTGGTGCTGCTCGCGCTCGGCCTGCTGGCCGGTCCACGTCGCCCCGGTGCGGAAAAGCTTTCGCCCTACGAGTGCGGCTTTGAGGCCTTCGAGGACGCGCGCATGCGCTTCGATGTCCGCTACTACCTGCTCGCCATCCTGTTCATCATCTTCGATCTGGAAATCGCCTTCCTGTTTCCGTGGGCGGTGGTGTTCCAGCAGATCGGCCTGATCGCATTGATCGAGATGGGCCTGTTCCTGCTGTTGCTGGTCATCGGCTTTGCCTACGTGTGGAAGAAGGGAGCGCTGGAATGGGAGTGATCGATTCCGTCAGCCGGGTGATGCACAACCCGGAGCCGTTGAACGTGGTCGACGACATCCTGCGCCCGGCCGGGGACAATCCGGTGGTGCAGCGCGGTTTCGCTACCGCACGTCTTGATGAATTGATGAACTGGGCGCGAACCGGCTCGATGTGGCCAATGACCTTTGGTTTGGCCTGTTGCGCGGTGGAGATGATGCATGCCGGTGCGGCGCGTCTGGACCTTGATCGCTACGGCGTGATCTTCCGTCCCAGCCCGCGTCAGTCCGACGTCATGATCGTGGCCGGCACCCTGGTCAACAAGATGGCGCCGGCCTTGCGCAAGGTCTACGACCAGATGCCCGAGCCGAAGTGGGTGATCTCGATGGGCAGTTGCGCCAACGGCGGCGGTTATTACCACTACTCCTATTCGGTGGTGCGTGGTTGCGACCGCATCGTGCCGGTCGACATCTACGTGCCGGGCTGCCCGCCCACGGCCGAGGCGTTGATTCACGGCATTCTGCAGTTGCAGAAGAAGATCCGCCGCACCAGCACCATTGCGCGTTCCTGAGGCCCTGATATGTCAGAAACATCCACGACGTCTTTGGCTGATCAGCTTGTTGCGCGATTCGGTGACACAGTCAGCGTCAGCGCGGTCCGTCAGGAGATCACTGCCGAGGTGGCTGCCAGCGACCTGATTTCGGTGGCCACGGCCTTGCGCGACGAGCCGGCCTTTCGCTTCAGCGAACTGATCGATTTGTGCGGCATCGATTATCTTGGCTATGGTCAGGTCGAGTGGGACACCGAAACGATCTCCAGTACCGGATTCTCGCGCGGCGTCGAGGGTCAGGCGCAGGGGCGCTTCACCTGGGCCGAGCGTCCGCGCGCCGGCAATCAGCCGCGCCGCTTTGCCGCCGTGATCCATCTGCTCTCGATCGAGCACAACCGGCGTATCAGGCTGCGTGTGTTCTGTGCGGATGACAGCCTGCCGATGGTGCCCTCGCTGACCCAGGTGTGGCCGGGCGTGAACTGGTTCGAGCGCGAGGCGTTCGATCTGTACGGCATCATTTTTGATGGCCACCCGGACCTGCGTCGCATCCTTACCGACTACGGTTTCGTCGGGCATCCGTTCCGCAAGGACTTCCCCCTGATCGGCAACGTCGAGGTTCGCTACGACCCCGAGCAGAAGCGCGTGATCTACGAGCCGGTGTCGATCGAGCCGCGCGTACTGGTACCGCGCACCATCCGCAACGATGCCGACCTGATGCAGGCAAAGGCCGAAGCCGCCGACCACTGGCGGGAGAATTGAGCATGCAGGAAATCCGCAACTACACGATGAACTTCGGCCCGCAGCATCCGGCCGCACACGGTGTGCTGCGCCTGGTGATGGAGATGGACGGCGAAACCATCGTCCGTGCCGACCCGCACGTCGGCCTGCTGCACCGTGGCACCGAGAAGCTGGTCGAGTCCAAGCCGTTCAACCAGTCCATCGGTTACATGGATCGACTCGATTACGTGTCGATGATGTGCAACGAGCACGCTTATGTGAAGGCTATCGAGAACCTGCTGGGGATCGAGGCGCCAGAGCGTGCGCAGTACATCCGCACCATGTTCGACGAGATCACCCGCATCCTGAATCACCTGATGTGGATCGGCTCGAACGCGCTCGATCTGGGTGCGATGGCGGTGTTCCTGTACGCGTTCCGCGAGCGCGAGGAGCTGATGGACGTCTATGAGGCGGTATCGGGCGCGCGCATGCATGCGACCTACTACCGCCCTGGCGGCGTTTACCGTGATCTGCCGGCGCAGATGTCGCAGTACCGCGAGTCGCCCTGGCACAAGGGTGCCGACCTGAAGCGCCTGAACAGCTGGCGCGAAGGTTCGATGCTCGATTTCCTCGATGCCTTCACGGCGGACTTCCCGTCCAAGGTGGATGAGTACGAAGAGCTGCTTACGAACAATCGCATCTGGAAGCAGCGTACGGTCGGCATCGGCGTGATTTCCCCTGAGCTGGCCCAGGAGTGGGGCATGACCGGCGTGATGTTGCGCGGTTCGGGCGTCGAATGGGATCTGCGCAAGAAGCAGCCGTATGCAAAATATGCCGAGATGGATTTTGACATCCCGGTAGGCGTGGGTGGCGACTGCTACGACCGTTACCTGTGCCGCGTGGAAGAGATGCGCCAGTCGAACCGGATCATCAAGCAGTGCGTGCAGTGGCTGCGTGCAAATCCGGGTCCGGTGATGGTGCAGAACTTCAAGGTGGCGCCGCCATCGCGGGTCGAGATGAAGGAGGACATGGAAGCGATGATCCATCACTTCAAATTGTTCACCGAAGGCTATTGCGTGCCCGCGGGTGAGACCTATGCCGCGGTCGAGGCGCCCAAGGGCGAATTCGGTTGCTACCTGGTTTCCGACGGCGCCAACAAGCCGTTCCGTGCACATCTGCGTGCACCGGGCTTTGCCCACCTGTCATCCATGGACACCATCGTGCGCGGCCACATGCTCGCCGACGTGGTCGCCATGATCGGAACCTATGACCTCGTGTTCGGCGAAGTGGATCGCTGAGCCGGCACGACGGAGAAACACATGAAAGCCACCGGACATTTCGAGCAGGTCAGGAACGTCGATCCGCTCGCCGTACTCACCGACCATACCCGCCATCACATCGATGAATGGGTGGCCAAGTTTCCGCCCGATCGCAAGCGTTCGGCGCTGATCCAGGCGTTATTTGCGGCGCAGGAGCAGAATCAGGGATTCCTCACCGACGATCTCATCGTTGCGGTGGCGAAGTACCTGGATCTGCCCTCGGTGTGGGCCTACGAAGTAGCCAGTTTCTACTCGATGTTGGAGATCAAGCCGGTCGGCCGCAACAACGTGGCGATCTGCACCAACATTTCGTGCTGGTTGAACGGTGCGGACGACCTGGTGCGTCATTGCGAAAAGAAGCTGGGCGTGAAGCTGGGCGAGAGTACGCCGGATGGTCGCGTGTATCTGAAGAAAGAAGAAGAGTGCATCGCAGCTTGCGTGCGCGCGCCGGCGATGACCGTCAACGGGCATTACCACGAGCATCTGGACATCCAGCAGCTCGACAAAATTCTGGACGGGTTGGAGTAGAGCATGGCAGTCGGACCCGCACCGCAGAAACATCAGGTCGTCCTGACCACGCTGCATTTCGACAAGCCGTGGGCGATGGACAGCTACGAGCAAGTGGATGGCTACAAGGCATGGCGTAAAATTCTGGCCGAGAAACCTGACCCGGCGACACTGATCGAGGAGGTCAAGAAGAGCGCGTTGCGTGGTCGCGGCGGCGCCGGCTTTCCGACCGGTCTGAAATGGTCATTCATGCCCAAGGGCACGATGCAGAAATACATGCTGTGCAACTCCGACGAGTCGGAGCCGGGCACAGCCCACGATCGCGACATCCTGCGCTACAACCCGCATGCCGTCATCGAAGGCCTCGCTATCGGTTGCTACTGCACCGGTGCCACCGTGGGCTACAACTATCTGCGTGGTGAGTTTCATCACGAGCCGTTCGAGCATTTTGAAGAAGCGCTGAAAGAAGCCTATGCCGCCGGTTTGCTGGGCAAGGATATCCAGGGCAGCGGTATCGACGTGGACATCCATACGGCGCTCGGTGCCGGCGCCTACATCTGTGGCGAAGAAACCGCGCTGATGGAGTCGCTCGAGGGCAAAAAGGGCCAGCCGCGTTTCAAGCCGCCGTTTCCAGCGAACTTCGGTTTGTATGGCAAGCCCACCACGATCAATAACACCGAGACCTATGCCTCGGTGCCAGCGATTCTACGCAACGGCGCAGACTGGTTTCTCAACCTTGGCAAGCCCAACAACGGCGGCGTAAAGGTTTTTTCGGTCTCCGGTCACGTGGCCAACCCCGGCAATTTCGAAATCGGTCTCGGCACGCCGTTCAAGGATCTGCTCGAGATGGCTGGCGGCATGCGCCCGGGCCGCACGCTGAAGGCCGTGATTCCCGGCGGTGTATCCATGAAGGTGTTGCCGGCTGACATCATGATGGACATGACGATGGACTTTGATGCCCTGCAGAAGGCCGGTTCGGGCCTCGGCTCGGGCGCGGTCGTGGTGATGGACGACACCACCTGCATGGTCAAGACCTGTCATCGCATCTCGCGTTTCTATATGGCCGAATCCTGCGGTCAGTGCACCCCATGCCGGGAAGGTACGGGCTGGATGTATCGCGTGCTGTCACGCATCGTCGAAGGCAACGGTACGCAGGAAGATTTGCATCGGCTGAAAGCGGTTGCCGGCCAGATCGAGGGGCACACGATCTGCGCATTTGGCGAGGCCGCCGCGTGGCCCGTGCAGGGTTTCCTCGGGCGTTTCTGGAATGAATTCGAATACTTCGTTGAACATGGCCGGTCGATGACCGAAGACCAGTTCGCCGAATCCAACCAGGGAGTTGTCGCATGAGTGCGCAGCCCAGCAACAACGCCGCGCCAGACTTGCTGAACATCGAGGTCGACGGCAAGCCGACGCAGATCCGCAAGGGGGCGATGATCATCGAGGCCGCCGATGCGATCGGCGTGGCGATCCCGCGTTTCTGCTACCACCGAAAGCTTCCGATCGCTGCCAACTGCCGCATGTGCCTGGTCGACGTGGAGATGGGCGGCAAGATGATGCCCAAGCCGCAGCCGGCTTGCGCCACGCCGGTGGCCGAGGGCATGAAGGTGACGACGCGCTCGGAGAAGGCGCTGAAGTTCCAGAAAGACGTGATGGAATTCCTGCTGATCAATCATCCGCTGGATTGCCCGATCTGCGATCAGGGTGGCGAGTGCGAGCTGCAGGATGTGGCGTTGGGCTATGGTCGCAGCGTATCGCGCTACACCGAACGCAAGCGCACCGTGTCCGACGAGAATCTTGGTCCGCTGGTGGCCACCGAGATGACCCGCTGCATCCAGTGCACGCGCTGCGTACGCTTCACCAGCGAGATCGCCGGCACGTATGAGCTCGGTGGCTTGAACCGTGGCGAGAACCTGCAGATCGGCACGTATATCGGCAAGACCATCGAGACGGAGTTGTCGGGCAACATCATCGACGTCTGTCCGGTCGGTGCCCTTACCAACAAGCCGTTCCAGTTCCAGGCGCGCGCCTGGGAGCTGATGGCCAAGCCGTCGATCGGTTACCACGACGCGCTGGGTTCCAATCTGTGGCTGCATACCCGCCGTGGTGAGGTGCTGCGCACGGTGCCGCGCGACAACGAATCCATCAACGAGTGCTGGCTGTCCGATCGCGACCGCTACAGCCACCAGGGCCTGTACGCGGACGATCGCATCAGTGCCCCGGAAGTGAAGCGCAACGGTCAGTGGCGCGCCACTACCTGGGAAGATGCGCTCAAGTTCGCCGGGGAAGCGCTGAAGAAGGCGCCCGGCAGCGAGCTTGGCGTACTGGTGCATCCGGCTACCTCGAACGAGGAGGGCGATCTGCTGATGCGCCTGGCTCGCGGTCTGGGCAGCGCACATGTCGATCATCGTCTGCGTCAACTCGATTTTGCGGATAACGCGACGGCGCAGCCCTTTGCATTGCCAGTGGTGGATGTCGAGCAGGCCAAGGCAGTCTTGCTGGTCGGTTCCGACCTGCGCTACGAGATGCCGCTGCTGAATCATCGCGTGCATCAGGCGACCAAGCGCGGCGCCAAGGTATACGCCGTCAATCCGGCAAAGTTTGACTTCAACTATGCGTTGGCAGCGGAGTCGATTGTTGCGCCGCCGGCGCTGGTCGATGCCTTGCTGGCATTGGCGAAGGCTGCCGTGACGGCTGGTGCCGCAGCGCCGGCCACGTTGGCCGAAGCGATCACGTCGGTGCAGGCGGATCAGGGTGACGTCGACGCAGTTGCTGCGCTGAAATCAGGCCAGTCGGTGGTGATTCTGGGTGAGGCAGCGGTGACGCATCCGCAGGCTTCATGGTTGCGTGCGATTGCCCGTTTCATCGCCGATGCCACGGCTGCCGCTTATAACGAACTGCCGGTGGGCGCCAATGCGATCGGGCTGAGCCGTCTGGGCGTGTTGCCGGGCAATGGCGGGCTTGATGCGCACGCCATGCTGGCGCAGCCGCGCAAGAGTTACCTGCTTTACGGTGTCGAGCCGCCGCTGGACTTTGCCGACGGCGATACCACGCTCAAGGCGCTGCATGCGGCTGACCAGGTGGTGGCTTTCACTTCCTATGCCAGCCCGACTTTGCGCGATGTGGTCGACGTGATCCTGCCCATCGCCTTGCTGCCGGAGATGGATGCCACGCTGGTCAACGTCGATGGTCTTGCCCAAGGCGTGCAGGCTGGCGCGAAGGCACCGGGTCAGACCCGGCCGGGCTGGAAGGTATTGCGTGCTCTGGGCGGTTCGCTGCAGTTGGCTGGCTTCGAGTTTGACGATATCGCCGGCCTGCGCGAGGGCATCGAGAACCGTCCAGCCGCGCGGCGTGATGGTCTGGCTCCGCGTGCTTCCAGCACGGGCTTGGCCCGTCTCGCCAGTTGGCCGATCTATCGCGGGGACGCGGTGCTGCGTCGTGCGGCAGCGCTCAATGCGCATCCGCTCAATCGCGCGCCGGCGGCACGGATGAACGCGCGGGATGCCGAGCGTCTGGGCATGGTCGACGGCGTGATGTTGCGCGTCGAGCACTCACGGCTTCCGCTGGTGGTCGATGCTGCCGTGCCCGAGGGTGCGGTCTGGATCGAAGCTGGCCACGATCTCACCGCGACGCTGCCGCCGTACGGCGCGTCCATCACCTTGACCAAGGCCTGACAGATGCTTGATCAACTCATCCATCAGCTCGGATTGCCGTTGCTCTACATCCTGGCGATCGTGCTTCCGCTGGTCATCGCGGTGGCCATGTTCGTTTACTGGGAGCGCAAGGTCATCGGCTGGATGCACGTGCGCATGGGGCCGAACAAGATCGGCCCCTTCGGCATCTTGCAGGCCTTTGCCGACGTGGTGAAGCTGCTCGTCAAGGAAGTGATCCTGCCGACCAAGGCGAACCGCTTCCTCTATTACACGGCACCCATGATCGCGTTGGTTCCGGCACTCGCCGCCTGGGCGGTGGTGCCGTTCAGCAGCAAGATGGTGTTGTCCAACGCGAATGCAGGCGTGCTTTACCTGCTGGCGATGACCTCGATGGGTGTCTACGGCATCATCATCGCCGGTTGGGCTTCCAACTCGCGTTATGCCTTGCTGGGGGCCATGCGCTCAGCGGCCCAGGTGATCTCCTATGAGCTGGCGATGGGTCTGTGCCTGGTCTGCGTGCTGGTACTGGCCGGCAGTCTCAACCTTACCGACATCGTCAATGCGCAGGCTGGCAGCAAGGGCTTGTTCAGCTGGTACTGGCTGCCGCTGCTGCCGGTGTTCGTGATCTATTTCATCTCCGGCGTGGCTGAAACCAATCGCGCCCCCTTCGACGTGGCCGAGGGTGAGTCGGAAATCGTTGCCGGTTTCCACGTGGAGTACTCCGGTTCGGCGTTTGCGCTGTTCTTCCTGGCCGAATACGCCAACATGATCCTGGTCAGTTTTCTGGCCTCGATCCTGTTCCTGGGTGGCTGGCTCAGCCCCCTGCAGGGATGGGTTCACGCTGATGCGCCGGGCTGGATCAACTGGATCTGGACGGGCGGTTTCATCTGGTTGTTCATCAAGGCGTTCCTGATGAGCTTCCTGTTCCTTTGGTTCCGCGCCACCTTCCCGCGCTATCGCTATGACCAGATCATGCGGCTGGGCTGGAAGGTGTTCATTCCCATTGCCATTGCCTGGGTGATGGTTGCCGGCTGCATGAAGTATTTCGGCGTGGTCGGCCATGGCATGGGGTCTTAAGCAATGAATTCGATTACCCGTTATCTGAAGAGCCTGCTGCTGATCGAGCTGTTCCAGGGCATGGCGCTGACCATGGGCTACATGTTCAAGCCCAAGTACACCGTGCGCTATCCGATGGAGCACATCCCGAAGTCGAACCGTTTTCGCGGTTTGCACGCGCTTCGTCGTTACGCGAACGGCGAGGAGCGCTGCATTGCCTGCAAGCTGTGCGAGGCCGTGTGCCCGGCGCTGGCGATCACCATCGATTCCGCCCCGCGTGAATCCGATGGTCAACGCCGTACCACGCGTTACGACATCGACTTGTTCAAGTGCATTTTCTGCGGCTTCTGCGAAGAGAGCTGCCCGGTTGACTCGATCGTCGAAACGTCGATCCACGAATACCACTTCGAGCATCGTGGCGAAAACGTGGTGACCAAGCTGCAGTTGCTGGCCATCGGTGATCGCTTCGAGCAGCAGATCGCCGCTGACCGCGCACAAGATGCAGCGTACCGCTGAGGCCCACGATGACTCCTGAATTTCTACAACTCATTTGTTTCTACGCTTTCAGCTTCGTTACCGTGGCGGCGGCGCTGTCGGTGATTACGCTGAAGAACACCGTGCACGCGGTACTCGCGCTGGTGCTCACCTTCTTCAGCTCGGCCTGCCTGTGGATGCTGCTTGATGCGGAGTTCCTCGCGCTGGCGTTGATCGTGGTCTATGTCGGTGCGGTGATGGTGCTGTTCCTGTTCGTGGTGATGATGCTGGACATCGACCAGGAGAAGATGCGCGAGGGCTTCGTGAAGTTTCTCCCGGTCGGCTTGATCGTCGCAGCAGTGATGCTGGTGGAAATGCTGGGGTTGATCGGGGTACGTGCGATGCATGCCCAGGTGATGGGTGCCGATCCTGCTGTCGCTGCGGGTGTGTCCAACACGGCGTGGCTCGGACTGGCCCTGTATACGAAATTCCTGCTGCCCTTCGAGATCGCTGCGCTGATCCTGACGGTGGGTGTGGTGGCAGCGGTGGCGCTGACCTTGCGCCAGCGTACCGACGCACGCCATGAGTCGGCCAGTCAGCAGGTCAAGGTCAATCCGCGTGATCGGGTACGCCTCGTGAAAATGGAGGCCGTCCGTCCCTCGAACTCGGTGGCGCCTTCGCAGAACCCATCTCAGGAGCCGCAGTCATGATCACACTCGCGCATTACATCGTGCTCGGTGCCGTGCTGTTCTGTATTGCCGTGGCCGGCTTGTTCATCAACCGCAAGAACGTCATCGTCCTGCTGATGTCGATCGAGCTGATGCTGCTTGCCGTGAACATGAACTTCGTCGCTTTCTCGCGCTTTCTCGGTGACGTATCGGGACAGGTATTCGTGTTCTTCATCCTCACCGTGGCCGCGGCGGAAGCCGCCATTGGCCTGGCGATCCTGGTGCTGCTGTTCCGCAATCGCAGCACCATCAATATCGCTGACATCGACAGCATGAAGGGTTGACCTGATGCAGCTTTCGACATCCATTCTGCTGACGATCGCGCTGGCGCCCCTGGTTGGCTGCTTGCTGGCCGGTTTTTTCAGCAAGTTCATTGGCCGCGCCGGTTCGCACACGGTTACCCTGCTCGGGGTAGGTATCTCCTGCGCGCTGTCGTTCTATGTGCTTTACCAGCTCACCCTGGGCGGCGCCGAGGCCTACAACCAGAATCTCTACACCTGGTTCCAGATCGGCCAGCTCAACGCCAGCATCGGCTTTCTGGTGGATCGCCTGACCGCGATGATGCTGGTGGTGGTGAGCTTCGTCTCGTTGCTGGTGCACCTGTACACCATCGGCTACATGGCCGAGGACGACGGTTACACCCGTTTCTTCAGCTATATCTCGCTGTTCACGTTCTCGATGTTCATGCTGGTGATGAGCAACAATTTCGTGCAGCTGTTCTTCGGCTGGGAAGCGGTTGGCCTGGTGTCCTATCTGCTGATCGGTTTCTGGTACAAGCGTCCGACCGCGATCTTCGCGAACCTGAAGGCGTTTCTGGTCAACCGCGTGGGCGATTTCGGCTTCCTGCTCGGTATCGCGGCGGTGCTGTATTTCATGCATACGCTTGACTATGCGACCGCATTCAGCGCCGCTCCCGGTTTGGTGAGCCGCACCCTGCAGATCACGGCGGGTACGCAGTGGGATGCCGCCACGGTGATTTGCATCTGCCTGTTCATCGGCGCGATGGGCAAGTCGGCGCAGGTGCCGCTGCATGTGTGGCTGCCTGACTCGATGGAAGGCCCAACCCCGATCTCGGCGTTGATCCACGCGGCGACCATGGTCACGGCGGGTATCTTCATGGTGGCGCGCATGTCGCCGCTGTTCGAGTTGTCGTCGACGGCGCTAAGCTTCGTGCTGGTGATTGGTGCGACCACGGCGCTGTTCACGGGCCTGATCGGCATCGTGCAGAACGATATCAAGCGCGTGATCGCCTATTCGACCTTGTCCCAGCTCGGTTACATGACCGTTGCACTGGGTGTGTCGATGTACTCCGGCGCGGTGTTCCACCTGATGACGCACGCGTTCTTCAAGGCGTTGCTGTTCCTCGGTGCCGGCTCGGTGATCATCGCCATGCACCACGAGCAGGACATGCGCTACATGGGCGGCCTGCGCAAGTACATGCCGATCACCTGGATCACCATGTGGATCGGTTCGCTGGCCCTGGTGGCCGTGCCGTTCACCTCGGGCTTCTATTCCAAGGATGCCATCATCGAGGCGGTTGGCCTGTCGCACCGCTGGGGTGCGCACTACGCTTACTTCTGCGTGATGGCGGGCGCCCTGGTGACCGGTTTGTACACGTTCCGCCAGATGTATCTCACGTTCCACGGCAAGGAGCGCTTCACCGTGCTTGCCCATCATGGCCACGACCATCACGGCCATGACGACGCTCACGATGACCACGGTCACCATGAGCCTGGGGTGCTGGCGCATGCGCCGAAGGAGTCGCCGTGGGTGGTGACGGTGCCGCTGGTGTTGCTGGCGATCCCCTCGCTGCTGGTCGGGTTTTTCACGGTCGGGCCGGTGTTGTTCGGCAACTGGTTTGGCAACGCCATTCATGTCGATGCGGCCGACAACGTACTGAGCGAACTGGGCCAGGAATTTCATGGCTCGCTGGCCATGGCGCTGCACGGCTTCACCCAGTTGCCGTTCTTCCTGGTCTTGATCGCCTTCGTCAGCTGCACCTATATCTACCTGTTCAATCCGGCGATGGCTGACAAGATCAAGCGCGCGTTCAAGCCGCTGTGGGTCGTGCTCGATCGCAAGTACTGGGTGGACAACGTCTATTTCGCGGTGTTCGCCCAAGGTGGCGTCAAGCTGGGTCGCCTGTTCTGGAAGGTGGGCGATACGGCAGCCATCGATGATGTGATGGTCAACGGCTCGGTCAAGCTGGTGCACCGTATCGCCGCATCCGTCCGTCGACTGCAGTCTGGCTACCTCTATCACTATGCCTTCGCCATGATTCTCGGCCTGATCCTGCTGCTTGGCGGCTATTGGCTCATGGGTTCCGGGCACATGGGTTCCGTGCTGGTCGGGCAATAAGGGAAACACGATCGATGTTCAATCACTTGCTCAGCCTGCTGATCTGGCTCCCCGTTGTTGGAGCGATTCCGGTGTTGCTTGCCGGTACCGCCCGACCCAATCTCGCCCGCTGGCTGTCCATGCTGGTGGCGGTGCTGACCTTCGTGGCCAGCCTGTTTTTGTTGCAGCAGTACAACGCGGCCATCGGCGGCATGCAGCTCACCGAGAGCTACATGTGGATTGCCTCGTGGGGCGTCCACTACGGGCTCGCGGTCGATGGTATTTCGGTCGCACTGATCGTGATGACCACCTTCGTCGGCATCCTGGTGATCGCCGGTGCATGGGAGGTCATTCAGGACAAACCGCACCAGTACATGGCCGCCATGCTGATGCTGGAAGGCCTGCTGATTGGCGTGTTCTGCGCCACTGACGCGTTGCTGTTCTATGCGCTGTTCGAGGCGATCCTGATCCCGATGTTCATCCTGATCGGCATCTGGGGTGGTCCGCGCCGGGTGTATGCGACGCTTAAGTTCTTCATCTACACGTTCTTCGGCTCGGTCTTCATGCTGATCGCGTTGCTGTACCTGTATCAGAAGGCAGGTACGTTCGACATGGCGACGCTGGCGGCGCTGCCGCTGACGATGAAGGAGCAGACCTGGATCTTCTTCGCGTTCCTGATCGCCTTCGCGATCAAGGTGCCGATGGTGCCGGTGCATACCTGGTTGCCTGATGCACACGTCGAGGCTCCGACCGGTGGTTCGGTGGTGCTGGCGGCGGTGATGCTGAAAGTCGGTACGTACGGAATGCTGCGCTTCATCCTGCCGATCGTGCCGGATGCCGGCGCGCACTACGCCTGGCTGGTCATCGTGCTGAGCCTGATTGCGATCGTCTACATCGGCTATGTCGCGCTGGTGCAGGATGACATGAAGAAGCTGGTGGCCTATTCCTCGGTTGCCCACATGGGCTTCGTCACCCTGGGCATTTTCGTCGCCTTCATGCTGGTGCGCGAGAGCGGCAATATCGGCATGGCCGAGCTGGCCATGCAGGGCGCGATGGTGCAGATGATTTCGCACGGCTTCATTTCCGGCGCGATGTTTACCTGCATCGGCGTGCTGTATGACCGCATGCATACGCGCTCGATCAAGGACTACGGCGGCGTGATCAACGTGATGCCCTGGTTCGGATTCTTCTATGTACTTTTTGCCATGGCCAATTGCGGCCTTCCGGGCACCAGCGGTTTCGTTGGCGAGTTCATGGTGATTCTGGCCAGCTTCAGCGCCAATCCGTGGATTGCATTGTTTGCCGCGTTCACCCTCATCATCGGTGCGGCCTATACCTTGTGGTTGGTCAAGCGTGTGCTGTGGGGTGATATCACCAATCCGCACGTGGCCGAGATGAAGGAAATCAACGGTCGCGAGACCTTTGTGCTGGCCTCCTTCGCCATCGCCGTACTGGCGCTGGGCATCTGGCCGCAGCCGCTGGTTCACCTGATGAACAGTTCGGTGTCGCAGCTGGTGCAACAGCTCGCCATTCACAAGATTTGATCGGATCGAACATGCCCAATATCAATGACATCCTGATCATGTTGCCGGAGTTCTATCTGGTGGCGGCGGCTTGCCTGCTGTTGCTGCTGGACGCCTTCATGAAGCCGGCGCAGCGGCCTCTGCTGCACTGGATCTCGATCATCGTGCTGCTGGTGGCGATGTACCTGGTGATCGTCGGACAGCCGCCGCAGACGGTGACCGCCTTTGGTGGCATGTTCGTGCGCGACAGCGTGTCGGAGATCCTCAAGGTCTTCGCGCTAGGCACAACGGCCATGCTGATGGTCTATTCGCGCCCGTACCTGATCGACCGCAAGTTGCTCATCGGCGAGTTCTACTCGCTGATGCTGTTCGCCGTGATCGGCATCATGTTGCTGGTTTCAGCCGGCAATCTGGTGACGATCTACCTGGGTCTCGAACTACTGTCGCTGTCGTCCTATGCGCTGGTCGCTCTGAATCGCGATGCCAGGCTGCCTTCGGAGGCGGCGATCAAGTACTTCGTGCTGGGCGCGCTGGCCTCAGGCATGTTGCTGTACGGCATGTCGATGGTCTACGGCGCTTCCGGCATGGGTGGCACGCCGAGCCTGGACCTGGCGCAGCTGCATCACGTGATGGCTTACACCACGGCGCCGACCCTGCTGGTTTTCGGCATGATCTTCATGCTCGTGGGCATTGGTTTCAAGCTCGGTGCCGCACCTTTTCATATGTGGATTCCTGACGTTTACCAGGGTGCGCCTACCCCGGTCACGACATTCATCGCGGCAGGTTCCAAGCTGGCCGCATTCGGTATGGCATGGCGGCTGCTCGATGGTGGCATGGGTGACTTGTCGCCGCATTGGCAGTTGATGCTTGCGGTGCTTGCGGTGATTTCGCTGGCGATAGGCAACCTGGTCGCCATCGTGCAGACCAACCTGAAACGCATGCTGGCTTATTCGACCATTTCGCACATGGGCTACCTGCTGTTGGGCCTGTCGGCCGCTGGCCCGGAAGGCTACGCCGCGGCGATGTTCTACGCGATCAGTTATGCACTGATGAGCCTGGCTGCGTTCGGTGTGATGTTGGCGTTGTCGCGTGCCGGTTTCGAATGCGAAGAAATCTCCGATTTGAAGGGGCTCAATCAGAAGTCGCCATGGATCGCATTTCTGATGTTGCTGGCGATGTTCTCGCTCGCTGGCGTGCCTCCGCTGGTCGGATTCTGGGCGAAGGCGCTGGTACTCGAGGCGGCGATTCACGCCAACATGTTGTGGCTTGCGCTGGCAGGCATCGTATTCGCGATCATTGGCCTCTACTACTATTTGTACGTGATCAAGGTGATGTATTTCGACAAGCCGGAGGAGGGTAGCGAGCTTGTCGTCCAGCAGGACAAGCCCTTGCGCGTGGTGCTCTCACTCAATGCATTGTTGCTGCTCGCACTGGGTTTGTACTGGGGGCCGTTGCTTGACTGGTGCCGGCACGCTTTTGGTCTCTAGTTGTACCGCTGTGTGGTGACGCCGTTGAGGCGATCAGCATGTTCGGCAGTATCAGTTTATAAAGTTTGACGTTTGGGCTTGCAAGAATCCGGCCACCCCGTTAAACTCTTCGAACTCTGATGCGGGGTGGAGCAGTCTGGCAGCTCGTCGGGCTCATAACCCGAAGGTCGCAGGTTCGAATCCTGCCCCCGCTACCAGATCTTTCTTGGTGCAAGAAAGCCTCCTCGTGAGGCTTTTTTGTTGGGCGCAAGGATAGGCGCTGCCGGGCGGGTAAACTACCGCTTGTGCGAGAAAAGCTGCACGAGGAGAAACATCGGCGCGATAAGGAAATGGGCCGTTGGAGCCCATTTTTTGTTTCCGCGACCCGGATCAGGTGAATTCATGGATACGCAGGCACTGTCACAACGATTTTCCGAAGTACTGGCCGATCTGGGCCTGGAATGCCTTGGCGTGGAGTTCACCCCGTCGCATGGGCAGAGTACCCTGCGTGTCTACCTGGATCTGCTCGACAAGAACGGCGCCGGCGAGTCGACGGATGGTTTGCCGCGGGAAGTGGGTATCGAGGATTGCGAAACGGCCAGTCGCGAGTTGTCAGCGATGCTTGATGTCGAGGATCCGGTTCCTGGTCATTATGTGCTCGAGGTTTCCTCGCCGGGTATCGATCGGCCCCTGTTCACCGCAGCGCAGTTTGCCAAGGTGGAAGGGCAGGAAGTGAAGTTGCTGCTGAAGGCGCCGCTCGAAGGGCGTCGTCGCCTGCGCGGCAAGCTGGTTTCAGTGGAAGGTGATCGTATCGTGCTGGATGCCGAAAACAAGATGTTCGAATTTGAACACGCGCTGGTGGAAAGTGCGCGTGTGGTGCCGGACTGGGTGGCGCTTGGTTATGCGCCGCAGCCCAAGCGCGGTGGCAAGCCGGCGGCCCCCAAGGTCGCGAAATAATTCATCAAGATCGATTGGTCGCCGTCAGGCGCCTATGGAGTTGCTGCAATGAGCAAAGAACTTTTGCTGGTCGTCGAGGCGGTTGCCAATGAGAAGGGCGTTCCGCTGGGAGTGATCTTCGAGGCGATGGAGGCTGCATTGGCCTCCGCCGCGAAGAAGCGCTATCCGGAAGAGGAGCCTGATATTCGCGTGTCCATCGATCAGGATACCGGCGAATACCAGACCTTCCGTCGCTGGGAAGTCATCGCCGATGATGGCGAAATGGAGTCGCCGTCGTACCAGTTGCGTCTGATGGATGCGTTGGACGAGCAGGCCGGCTCGGTGGTGGGCGACTACGTCGAGCAGCAGATCGAGAATGCCGAGTTCGGCCGCATCGCTGCGCAGGCTGCCAAGCAGGTTATCGTGCAGCGCGTGCGTGAAGCCGAGCGTCAGCAGGTAGTTGACGCATTTGTTGATCGCATCGGCGAGTTGGTGACGGGTATCGTCAAGCGCGTTGAGCGCGGCAACATTTATCTGGACCTGGGCAGCAACGCCGAAGCCTTCATCCCGCGTGACAAGACGATTCCACGCGAATCGGCCCGCGTCGGCGATCGCGTGCGTGGCTATCTGTATGAAGTGAAATCGGAAGCCCGTGGCCCGCAGTTGTTCGTTTCGCGCGCGGCTCCGGAATTCATGATCGAACTGTTCAAACTCGAAGTGCCGGAAGTTGGCCAGGGTCTGGTCGAGATCAAGGGTTGTGCCCGTGACCCGGGTGACCGCGCCAAGATTGCCGTGCTGGCGCATGACAGCCGCACCGATCCGATCGGCGCCTGCATTGGCATGCGTGGCTCACGCGTGCAAGCAGTGTCGAATGACCTGAACGGTGAGCGTGTCGACATCATCCTGTGGCACGAGAATCAGGCTCAGTTCGTGATCAACGCGATGGCGCCAGCCGAAGTGCAGTCCATCATTATGGACGAAGAGAAGCACTCGATGGATATCGCGGTAGCCGAAGACAAGCTGTCTCAGGCAATCGGACGGGGTGGCCAGAACGTGCGTCTGGCCAGCAAGCTGACCGGCTGGCAGCTCAACGTGATGACCCAGGATCAGGTCACGGCCAAGAGCGAGGGCGAGCAGGAGGCCGCACGCCAGTTGTTCATGGACAAGCTTGAGGTGGATCAGGAAATTGCCGTTATCCTTGTGCAGGAAGGCTTCTCCAGCGTCGAGGAAATCGCCTACGTACCCAGCGCCGAGTTGCTGGCGGTGGAAGGCTTTGACGAAGACATTGTCGAGGAACTGCGCGCTCGCGCCCGCGATGCGCTGCTGACCGAGGCACTGGCGGCGGAGGAGGGCGTCGACGAGCATCAGCCATCCGCCGACTTGCTTGCGCTGGAAGGCATGGATGACGCGACGGCCTATGCGCTGGCCGCGCGCGAGGTCATCACGGTCGACGACCTGGCCGATCTGGCGGTGGACGATCTGATTGATATTGATGGCATGGACGAAGAGCGAGCCTCGGCGCTCATCATGGCCGCGCGTGCGCCGATGATCGCCCGGCTGGAGAAAGGCGGCTAACCGCGGACGGCAGCACCCTGGAGGGGTGCGCCGAGAAGGGCTTCGATAGGCCCTTCACCATGGACGGAGGCGGCGGCGCAGACAATGCCGTACAGAATGACAAGCGCGGGAACGGCGGAGC
>JBBQQL010000025.1:0-32389 GCA_038215995.1 Lysobacterales bacterium | reverse complement strand
AAGTTTTCCCCTGAAGTACGTGAGCGCGCGGTGCGCATGGTTCAGGAGCACCGCGGCGAGTACCCCTCACTGTGGGCCGCCGTGGAATCAATGGCGCCGAAGATTGGCTGTGTACCGCAGACCTTGCTGGGCTGGGTGCAGCGGCACGAGGTCGACACCGGTGTTCGCGATGGCGTGACCACGGCCGAGGCGCAGCGCGTGAAAGAGCTTGAGCGCGAGAACAAGGAGCTGCGTCGAGCCAACGAGATCCTGAAGCTGGCCAGCGCGTTTTTTGCCCAGGCGGAGCTCGACCGCCGACTCAAGTCCTGAGGGACTTCATCGACCAGCATCGAACCACCTTCGGGGTCGAGCCGATCTGCAAGGTTTTGCAGATCGCCCCGTCGGGCTATCGCCGACACGCTGCACTCGCACGTGAGCCGCAGCTGCGGTGTGCGCGAGCCAAACGCGACGCTATCCTGATCCCAGAAGTCGAGCGGGTCTGGCACGGCAACATGCAAGTCTACGGTGCCGACAAGGTCTGGAAGCAGTTGGGCCGAGAAGGGATGACGGTGGCCCGTTGTACCGTCGAACGGCTGATGCATCGACTGGGTTTGCGTGGTGTCGTCCGCGGCAAAGTGGTGCGCACGACGATCAGCGACAGCAAGGCGTCGTGCCCCTTGGATCGAGTCAATCGGCAGTTCAAGGCTGATCGACCAAACCAGCTCTGGGTCTTCGATTTTACCTACGTCTCGACCTGGCAGGGTTGGCTCTATGTGGCCTTCGTCATCGACGTATTTGCTCGGCGCATTGTGGGCTGGCGCGTGAGCAGTTCGATGCGTACGGACTTCGTACTCGACGCCTTGGAACAAGCGCTCTATGCGCGTCAGCCGGAGCGCGACCAATCCCTGATTCATCACAGTGATCGCGGATCGCAATACGTTTCCATCCGCTACAGCGAGCGTTTGGCCGAGGCCGGCATCGAACCGTCAGTAGGCAGCAAGGGCGACAGCTATGACAACGCGCTCGCCGAGATCATCAACGGCCTCTACAAAGCCGAGCTGATCCATCGCCGAGCACCATGGAAAACCAAGGAGGCGGTGGAGCTGGCGACGCTGGAATGGGTGGCGTGGTTCAACCACCATCGACTACTCGGACCCATCGGCTATATCCCTCCAGCCGAGGCCGAGGCAAACTACCACCGGCAACTCACCAGTCAGACCGCCGCGGTGGAGGCCTGACTTAAACCAAACAGCCTCCACGAAACCCGGGGCGGTTCAAAACCCGGGGCGATTCAGCGAGAAGTATTTCTTCGTAGTTGCGAGGCTTGATGTAGGCTTAAGTTGACTTGTGAACTGCGAAGCAAGTAACGCTGCATCGGGACATATTGACGCCGTGATCCACAGTGCGTTTACAACTTGGCGAATTCACGCATCTCGCCTTTGCCGGCGCTCGCTCGCATGCGCCGCTGTCAGTCTGACACTTATCGACCCAACTTACGGAGCCGCGCCGTCTGAGACGCTGGGGAGCTATCAAAGAACTGCTTTTACTCGATCAGATGGCGCACCAGCAGACATTCGTAGCCTAGCCCAGACAACTGACGGATTTCTATGGTTAGCGGGTACCAAGGGCCTTACCCGGTTTGACGGAGTGCAGTTCACTGCGTTCAAACCTCTGCAAGGTGAAAACTTTACCGAAGCCCAGTTAGATGGAGTGTTCCCCGCCGAGGGCTACGGCCTGTGGATCGCCAACGGCGCGGCTGGACCCACGCTTTTGAGAGACGGCCACCTTACCCAATTCGGTGAGGCGCAGGGCTATGTAGGCAACAGCGCGCGCTTCCTGAGTGACCCACACGGAACAGTCTGGTCGATAAGCGACAAAGCCATCCTATTTTTCAAGCACGGAATTTGGCATGTGTTTCAGGATGACAGCCGCTCCGATGTGCGTTTTCAAGCAGGTGCTTTTGATGAAAGTGGCAACTTGTGGCTCGCTGCAGCAAAACGAGGGTTGTTCGTCGCACGCCGTGGATTTGCGCCGCCGGTAAATGTGCTCAATTCCGTAGGCGATGCAAGACGCGTGACGATCGGACGTTCGGGGCGGATATACGTTACGACGGCCGATGAGGGGGTACACATTTTTTGCTCCGATAACATATCGCTTGTCGAAGTTGCCATTCCCATTCCTTTCTTTGCAGCGTCCGCCCTAGAAGACCGCTCCGGCAGCCTATGGTTCACCTCGCAAAGTGGCAACTTGTATTACACATCCCCGGCCGCGCTAGCGCTTGCGGAAAAGCAGCATTCGGTACCCCAGAGCGAGGTGGTTCCGAATGTCGATGGATTCCCTTGGCAGATACTACAAGACCGCGTGGGTAACGTCTGGGTTGGAAGAAACTCAGGCGTGGATCGTTTTACCCCTGCCGCTTTCACACAAGTCAGGCTGCCCGAGAAAGCGCACGAACTTTCTGCATCGATTGACAAGTCTGGCGGAATTTGGCTTGGCAGCGAGAACCTCAACGTCATGCATCTCGGTGCCAATGATTTCTCGTGGAAAAAAACAAAGATGTCAAAGTTTACCCTGGCTACCTATGTCGATCCATCAAACGATAGTGTATGGGCAGCCAACCCGACGGGCGTCTGGCAATTGTTTCCCGGGGAACCGCACCTCGTGGCTCCATCTCCGGCTCCTTTTGTCCCATACGCCATTATAAGAGATCGTAAAAAGGCGATTTTTGTGTCCTGGCCCAACAAGGGGGGCGGCCTGATGACATGGAATGGTAAGTACTGGCTGGACTTGCTGAAGCATCCAACCTTCGTGAAGGTCATGGCGGTCGATAAGGAAAACAACCTTTGGCTAGGGACTACGCAGAAAAACAGTTTGATTGAGTTTGCTGACGGAACGGAACATGTGTGGACAGTTCGTCAAGGACTTGACGTCGGCGCAGTCCGATCGATCCTTTCTGTGGATAGCCTGCTTTGGTTGGGTGGTGACAACGGTATTCAATACTTTGACGGAACGCGCTTTGTGTCAATCCACGGGACGAACGATGACGCGTTTCAGAACGTGACGGGTTTGGTGCAAGATGGGTCCGGAAACCTGTGGGTGCAGAATCTAGATGCGATCCTTAGAATTCCGGCAGGCGAATTAAAAAAAGCAATGTCGGCCCCAGATACGCGAGTCACATACAGGCAGTTCAATACACCGGACGGGGTCCCCGGATCAATTGACGCTGATCGCATGTTACCTTCGTTACGTATCGCTGCCGACGGCCGTATTTGGACCCACTCGTCCACTGGCTTGGCTTGGTTGAATCCTACTGCCATTCCGAAACCGGAGCCGCTTCCTTCGATTGTCGTTGAAATGTTAAAGAGCGGGGCTACGGTTTATCCATTAGCTGGAAGTGTTACTCAGACCCTTTCGCAAGACACATTTCGCATCGCTTATACAGTCCCCGCACTGACTCATCCTGATCTTGTGCATTTTTCTTACCGTCTCCAGGGTTTCAGTGAGTGGCAGGACGTAGGAAACCGGCGAGAAGCTGTCTTCACCAAGGTGCCTCCAGGAAAATACAGCTTCGAAGTCCTTGCGTCTGGTGAGGACGGCGTGGCCAGCGTCAGGTCGAAGTCGCTAAGTCTGAACCGTCCGCCTGCCTGGTATCAAACTTGGTGGTTTCATTTATTGGCTGTGCTGCCGCTTGCTCTGATGTTGTGGCTAGCACATACGCTTCGCGTAAGCGTGATTAATCGGCGTGTGAAGATCCGTGTCGAAGAGCGGGAGCGAATCGCGCGTGACCTGCACGATACTTTGCTACAAGGCTTGCAAGGCTTGCAATTGAGACTGCAGACGTGGGCAGCGGATACGAAATTGGAGCCGCTTCGGCGTAGCGAAATGTCTGCGTTGGAATTTACCACGCGTAACATGTTAGTCGATGGGCGCGACCGGATCATTTCACTGCGTCGAACTGGTGCGTCACAGGCAGATCTTGCCCCCTTTCTAATTGCAGTCGGCGAAGAATACGCCTCGCTGTATAAACCTAAATTCGCGCTGATCGAGCATGGTGAGTCTAAGCCACTGTTACCCGATACTGCTTCTGAGGTTTTGGATATCGTGCGCGAGGGCATGCGCAATGCGTTCGTGCATGCCGACGCGCGGAGTGTGGACGTGACGATCGATTGGCGGCCCGCCGTGTTGATCGTGCGTGTCCGCGACGACGGTTTCGGTATAGATGAGATGATTTTGCGCGATGGCGGCCTCGCCGGACACTGGGGCGTGCCGGGTATGCGGGAACGGGCTGCTAAAATCGGTGCCAGAATGGAAATTAGGCGGCTTGACGAGGGTGGTACGGATCTGTTGCTGGAGGTGCCGGCGCGACGGGCCTATGCTCGAGTTCCTTCGCGACTGTGGTACTCCTTTCGGGGGAGCTGGGGGGCCTCGTTCAAATAGCGATCACGTCGTCAAGGGCAGGGTCGCGGATGTCCACGCGAGAAGCGGCCGAGACAAATGCTTCCTGTTGTAGTTGCAGTTTTTTTGCAAACACATCGACTGACGATCAGCTTTCCACTTTCTATCTGATCTGCCCAAGCTTTCAATCTTTCCGTGCTCGTTTATGACGCCGCACCAAGGACAGCCAGCATGGTATTCGGTGCTTTATTCGCGTTGCGCTTCCTAATAGTGAGGTAGAGCGTTGAAAACCGGTGCGGTCGACCCGCTTCCTCAAGAAGCATCGGAAATCTTTCGCCCCGCGAAAAGACCACGAAGCGAGTTATGAATCTGGCTTCAGGCATCGATCTGGGACCTCGGTAAACGCAACACTAAGAGTGCGGTAGAACCTTAACAAGAATAGATCGACAAAACGCAACAAGTCCGAAAAACCAAAAGGAGCCCGCTAAACAGCGGGCTCCTAGATGTAAACACAACATTTCAGCAACGGTGGAAATTAGAACGGAATCTCGTCGTCCGCAAAACCGCTGTCGGCCGGGGCCGGGGACGGTGCCCGCTGCGAGGAGCCGTAGTCGTCGTTGCCACGCGGGGCGCCGCCGCCCTGGCGCTGACCGCCGCCCTGCGAACGCTCACGCTGACCACCGCCGCTGCCACCGCCACCACCGCCGCCTTCATTGCCGCCGAGCATCTGCATCTCGCTGGCGATGATGTCGGTCGAATAGCGCTCGACGCCCTGCTTGTCGGTGTACTTGTCGGTGCGCAGCGAACCTTCGATATAGACCTGGCGCCCCTTCTTCAGGTAGTCACCGGCGATCTCGGCCAGCCGGCCGAACAGTTTCACGCGGTGCCATTCGGTCTTCTCGACCTTCTCGCCGCTCTGCTTGTCGGTCCAGCTTTCGGACGTAGCCACGTTGAGCGTGGTGACCGCGGTGCCGCCGCCGGTGTGGCGCATCTCCGGATCCGCACCGAGATTGCCGACGATGATGACTTTATTGATACCGCGTGCCATGGGATGTCCTCGTTGAGCCAGCCGTACGTCGAGGTGGATTACGGCCGGAATGGTGAATCTGACTGGCTATGATAACCGGGCCGGGGGGCCGAATGCAGCCGTGCGAAGCAGCGATCGCGGCAGGCCCCGACCGCGCCCGCCTGTAAGCCTTGCCGGGCGATCCATACGCCCGCCAAACGGGAGCCAGACGCGGGTGCGCCGCCGCTCAGGTCACCACAAAGCGATGCCCGACGCCGGGCTCGGTCTTCAGCCAGCGCGGGTTGGCCGGGTCGTCGCCCAGTTTCTGCCGCAACTTGCCGATCACGATGCGCAGGTACTGACTGTCGCTGGTATGGGTGGGACCCCACACCTCGCGCAGCAGCTGCTGCTGGGTGACTACCCGCCCGGCATGACGCAGCAGCAGGGCAAGCACCGCATATTCCTTGCGCGTGAGCGCCAGCAACACCCCATCCAGCGAGACCTCGCGCCGGGCCAGATCGACCACCAGATGGCCATCGTCGTAGCGCGGCGACAGCTCCGGCTCGCCCGGGCGATTGCGCAGCAGGGCGCGCAGCCGCGCCATCAGTTCCTGGATCCCGAACGGCTTGGTCACGTAGTCGTTGGCACCGTGGTCAAGCGCGCGCACCTTTTCGCTCTCGGCATCACGCACCGACAGCATCAGTACGGGCAGCTGGCTCCACTGGCGCAGTTCGGCCAGCACCTCGTGACCTTCGCGGTCGGGCAGGCCCAGGTCGAGGATCACCAGGTCGGGTGACTGGGTGGCCGCCAGCGCCAGTCCCTCGGCCGCCGTTGCCGCCAGCAATACCTGGTAGCCCTCGGCGCGCAGGCCGATATCGAGGAAGCGGCGGATCTGCGCCTCGTCGTCGATCACCAGGATGCGCGGGGCACTGGAAGTCATGGCTGGGTCTCTGGTGGCGAGGGCAGCGGCAGGCTGATCCGGATGGTGGTGCCACGCCCGTTGCCGGGCAAGGCCTCCACGCTGCCGCCGTGCGCTCCGATCATGCCGCGACAGATCGCCAGGCCAAGCCCGGTGCCCTGCGGCGCACGGTCGCCGCGCGAGACCGAATAGAACATGTCGAAGATGCGTGCCCGCTCATCCTCGGGGATGCCAGGCCCATGGTCGCTGACCTCCAGCAGCCAGCGGCCATCGACCGCGTGGCTGCTCACCCGCACCGGCTCGCCCGCCGGGGAAAACCGCGCGGCGTTTTCCAGGATGTTGAACAGGGCCTGCTCGATCAGCGCCGGATGCACGAACAGCAGCAGGGTCTCGGCCGGCATCACCACGTCCACGCGCAGATCGGGAAACAGCTTGCGCAGCCGGCTCACCGCCGCTGCCACGATCTCGGCGGCGTCGGTCCAGTCGCGGTTGAGCTTGAGCGTGCCGTGGCCGAGCCGGGTCATGTCGAGCAGGTTCTGGATGTAGCGATCCAGCCGCTGGCCCTCACCCAGGATCGATTCCAGCAGCTCGCGACGCTCCGCCGCAGGAAGCTTTTCCTCGTAGCTGACCAGGGTACCGGCGGCACCGATCATCGAGGCCAGCGGCGAGCGCAGGTCGTGCGACACCGACGACAACAGTGCGCTGCGCAGGCGCTCGGTTTCGCCCTGCACGCGGGCGCTCTCCAGCTCGTCGGCCAGTCGCGCACGCTCGAGCGCGCGACCGATGTCCTGCACCATCGCCAGCGCCAGGCTGCGCCGGTCGGGATCCGGCTCGCCCCTGGCCACGTCGAAACGCAGCGCGGCGACGCCCAGGCGATGATCCTCCACGCCCAACGGCAGTATCCAGCAGCCGGCACCGTTGAGCGTGTCGGTGAAACGGCCGGCCGGTTCGGCGTGCTGCTCGCACCAGTCGGCGGCTGCCAGGTCCTGCGGACTGAGCGCCAGGTCGCGCGGTGCGGCGGCCACGGGGAGCAGCACCTGGCCGGCATCACGGCTGAGGATGGCTGCCTCCACCCCCAGCGCCCTGGCCAGCGCCTGCGCGCCAACCTCGCGCACGCCGTCGGCGTCGGTGCTGGCAGCCAGCCGCTGGCCCAGCCCAAGCAGCGCACGCGCGCGCACCTGCGCGGCGCGCAGCGATTCGACCTGACTGGCCAGCCGCGTGGCGAGCCGGCTGCACACCAGCGCCGCCACCAGAAACAGCGTCACCGCAAGCACGTCGTCCGCATTGGCGATTTCCAGCGTGTAACGCGGCGTGGTGAAGAAAAAGTTGTAGCCGATAAAACACAGGATAGCCGTATAGACGGCCACGACCATGCGTGTACGCACGGCCGTGGCCAGCACGGCAGTGAGGAAGATCAGTGACAGGTTGGCCACCGACAGGTAGCGGTCGGCGACGAAGGACAGGCCGAAAGCCACCAGGGTGGCGAGCGTGGCAAAGCCATACTCGCCGCGCGAGCCGCGCCCACCGGGCAGACGCAGGCGCCGACGCGCCTGCGCGCGTTCGACCGGCGTGGCAATGATGGTGAGTTCCATGTGCGCACCCCGGCGCAGCAGCCGCTGGGTCAGCGAGGTGCCGAGCATGCGCGCCAGCGGCCGTTCGCGGGTGCGGCCCAGGATGATCTGACCCACCCCCTCGCGATCGGCGTGCGCCAGCAGCTCGTCGGCGATCACATGGCCACGCAGGATGATCGACTCGCCACCGAGCCTGCGCGACAGTCGCATCGCGGCGTCGAGTCGCTCGCGCCGGGCCGGGTCCAGCGCCGCTCCGCTATCGACGAAGGCCACGCTCCACGGTGCGCCGCGCCGCTCGGCGATGCGCCGCGCCACGCGCACCAGGTAGTCGCTCTGGCCGTAACCGTCGATCGCCGCCAGCACGTGCCGGCGCACCGGCATGGCGCTGCCACGGGCCAGCATGTGCTCGCGCAGGTCGCTGTCGACATGGCCGGCGATGGTTTCCAGCGCCAGCTCGCGCAGCGCGGCCAGGTTGGTGGGCGAGAAAAAGGCGTTGAGCGCCGCCGCTGCCGTCTCCGGCATGTAGACCTTGCCCTGCTTGAGCCGACCGATCAGCTCGCGCGGCGGCAGGTCGACCAGCACGATGTCGCGGGCGCGATCGAGGAAGGCGTCCGGCACCGTCTCGCGCACGGTGACCCCGGTGATGCGGCGCACCTGGTCGTTGAGGCTTTCCAGATGCTGCACGTTGAGCGCGGTGTAGACCTCGATGCCGGCATCAAGCAGTTCGGCAATATCCTGCCAGCGTCGGGTATGGCGCCCGCCCTGCAGATTGGTGTGCGCCAGTTCGTCCACCAGCAACACCGCAGGTTTGCGCGCCAGCGCGGCGTCCAGATCGAACTCGCTGAGCTCATGCGTGCCGCCGTCGCGATCGTTGTACTTCACCGCGCGGCGCGGCAGCAGCTCCAGTCCCTCCAGCAAGGCGGCAGTCTCGGCACGACCGTGGGTTTCAACCAGGCCCACCACCACGTCCACGTCCTGCCGCTTAAGCTCGCGTGCCGCCGACAGCATGGCAAAGGTCTTGCCCACACCGGGGGCGGCGCCGAGAAAGATCTTCAGCCGATCGCTGCGCGCATCTTCGGCGGTGCTGAGCAGGGCGTCGGCACGGGCTTCACGGGAGGGTTCGGTCATGGGCGGATCTCGGCTCGGCGGCGACATCATCGCAGGCATGCAGCATTTCAGTTCACTCTACCCGACCGAGGCCCGACCCTTTTCCGCGCAATGAGGCGTAGCGCACCGCGTCCAGCGCGAGGTTGAGCTTGAGCACGTTGACCCGAGGTTCGCCCAGCATGCCCAGCTGGCGTCCCTGCGTATAGCGCTGCACCAGCGACTGCACCTGGGCGATGTCGAGATCGCGCAGCCGGGCCACACGGGCCATCTGGTACTGCGCTGCGGCCGGGCTGATCTGCGGGTCGAGACCGCTGGCGGAGGCGGTAACCAGATCCACCGGCACGGGCGCCGTATTGCCCGGATCGGCCGCATGCAGCGCGTCGATGCGCTGCTTGACCGCATCGGCCAGCGCCGGGTTGGTCGGGCCCTGGTTGGAGCCCGACGACGAGGCGCCGTTGTAGGGATGGGGTGATGTCGCCGACGGGCGGCCCCAGAAGTACTTCGGGTCGGTGAACGACTGCCCGATCAGCGACGAGCCGACCGGCTTGCCGTCCCGCACGATCAGGCTGCCGTTGGCCTGATGCGGAAACACGAACTGCGACAGCCCGGTGGCGGCCAGCGGATACAGCGCGCCGGTGACCACGGTCAGCACCAGCAACAGCATGAAGGATTGACGCAATAACTTGAACATGGGATGGCTCCGGTCAGAAAGTGCCTTGCAGCATCACGAAACCGCGGGTGCCACCGACATTGCGGGTGTCGCTGGCGTTGAGGAAGCTGGACGTACGGCGGTAGAAGTCCGCGTTGGTCGCATAGGTGACACCGCCGCTGAGCGACCAGTGGCCATTGAGCTGGGCCTTCAGCGTGGCGCCGACATCGCTGTAGCCCGGATTGCGCGCCCCGTTGGCCAAGGGGACCACCAGCGTGGCGGTGTAGTGCGTGTGACCGGCATGCAGGGCCAGGCTCCACACGTCGTTCAGCGGAATCGCCGCATCCAGTTGCAGATAGTCGGTGCCCTTCGAATCGCCGGTATAGCCCTGCTCGGTATCCACGCCGAAGTAATCAGTCAGTGCGTGGTTGTATTTCAGGGTGAACTGTTTCCAGGTCAGCGCGGCATTCGCCTCGAGGGTATTCAGCGAGCGCGAGGCCAGACCGGCCTGATCCAGATTGGCGCCCGGATAAACATAGCCATAGACGCCTGCACGCCACGACCAGTCGCTGTTGATGGACTGGCCGTAGCTCGCATACAGATCCAGCTCCATCGCGCCGCCGGGATAGCTGCGCTCGCTGATGCTGGACCCCCAGAGTCCGGCCGCAAAACCGTCCGGGTTGGCGTAGTCGGCACCGCCCTGGATCGCCGGCCGCCCCCAGGTCTGGGTGAGGCCGCGGAACATGTAGTCGCTGGTCACTGCCACATTGCCGGTGACCGGACTGGCGGGCGCGTTGTCGGCGCGTGCCGCCGTGCTGCCGGCAAGCGTCAGCGCGATGGCCGCGCCGATACGGAACGGACGAGGCATCATGCCCATCCCGCCAGCACCAGCAGCATGTCGATCAACTTGATACCAAGGAACGGCACCGCCATGCCGCCGAGCCCGTAGACCAGCAGGTTGCGACGCAGCAGCGCGCCGGCGCCGAGCGCCCGATACTTCACGCCCTTGAGCGCCAGCGGGATCAGGAAAATGATGATCAGCGCGTTGAAGATCACCGCCGAGAGAATCGCGCTCTGCGGCGTCGCCAGGTGCATCACATTGAGTGTATTGAGTGCCGGATACGTGGTAGCGAACGCGGCCGGGATGATCGCGAAGTACTTGGCGATGTCGTTGGAGATCGAGAACGTGGTCAGCGCACCGCGGGTGATCAGCATCTGCTTGCCGATCTCCACCACCTCGATCAGCTTGGTCGGGTTGGAGTCGAGGTCGACCATGTTGCCGGCTTCCTTCGCCGCCTGGGTGCCGGTGTTCATCGCTACCGCCACGTCGGCCTGGGCCAGCGCGGGGGCGTCGTTGGTACCGTCGCCGCACATCGCCACCAGCCGGTTCTCGGCCTGGATGTCGCGGATCAGTTTCAGCTTGGCTTCCGGCGTGGCCTCGGCCAGGAAATCATCCACGCCGGCCTCGGCCGCGATCGCCGCTGCGGTCAGCGGATTGTCGCCGGTGATCATGATGGTCTTGATGCCCATCTTGCGCATTTCGGCGAAGCGCTCCTTGATGCCCGACTTGACGATGTCCTTGAGCTCGATCACGCCCAGTGCACGATCGCCTTCGGTGACGATCAGCGGGGTGGCTCCGCGACGGGCGATGTCCTCGGCGATGCGCCGCACCAGCGGCGGCAGCGGGCTGTTCCGGCCCACCAGGTATTTTTCCACCGCGTCGAGTGCACCCTTGCGGATGCGCCGCTCGCCCAGATCGATGCCGCTCATGCGGGTCTGCGCGGTGAACGGCACGAACTGCGCCTCGCCCTCGGCCAGCTGGCGCTCCTGCAGGCCGTATTTGTCGTGGGCCAGCACGATGACGCTGCGGCCTTCGGGGGTCTCATCGGCCAGCGAGGCGAGCTGCGCCACTTCGGCCAGCATGCGCTCGTCCACCCCGGGCGCCGCCTGGAAAGCCACTGCCTGACGGTTGCCCAGGGTGATCGTGCCGGTCTTGTCCAGCAGCAGCACGTCGACGTCACCGGCCGCTTCCACCGCGCGGCCCGAGGTGGCGATCACGTTGGCGCGGATCATCCGGTCCATGCCGGCGATACCGATCGCCGACAGCAGCGCGCCGATGGTGGTGGGGATCAGACACACCAGCAGGGCGATCAGCACAGTCAGCGTGATCGGGTGGCCAACCCCGGCGGCCTGCACGCTGTAGATCGAGTACGGCAGCAAGGTGGCGCAGGCAAGCAGGAAGATCAGGGTGAACTTGGCCAGCAGGATCGTCAGCGCGATTTCGTTCGGCGTCTTGCGTCGTTTGGAGCCTTCCACCATGGCGATCATGCGGTCGAGAAAGCTCTCGCCCGGATTGCTGGTGATGCGTACCACCAGCCAGTCGGACAACAGCTGGGTACCACCGGTGACCGCGCTGCGGTCGCCGCCGGATTCGCGGATCACCGGCGCGGACTCACCCGTGATCGCGCTCTCGTTGACGCTGGCCGCGCCGACCACCACCTCGCCGTCGCCCGGAATCTGCTCGCCGGCCTTGACCAGCACGTGATGACCGGTGCGCAGCTCGCTGGAAGGAACATAGGTGATCGCTGCCGCGCGGTCGGGGCTGGCCAGTTTCTTCGCCAGCACATCCTTGCGCGAACTGCGCAGCGCATCGGCCTGCGCCTTGCCGCGACCTTCGGCCAGTGCCTCGGCGAAGTTGGCGAACAACAGCGTGAACCACAGCCACAGGCTGACCCAGAAGATGAAGCCGGTCGGTGCCTCACCGTGGCCGGCCAGCGCCTGCAGCCACAGCGCCGTGGTCAGCACGCTGCAGACCAGCACCACGAACATCACCGGGTTGCGGAACTGCAGCCGCGGCGACAGCTTGCGGAACGAATCGGCGACGGCCTTGAGCACCAGCTCGCGGGTGAAGCTGCTCGCCGCTTGAGTATGCGAAGTCATGGATCAGTGCCTCGAAGGGGGCTGACGGTGCCCTTGGCATAGGTCTCGCTGTTTCACAGCGGCCGTCAGGTGGTGGGGCGTGATGCAGGTCATGGTGGTTCCATGACCAAGTCGCGAGCCGCCGCATGGCGGCCGCTGTGAAGCAGCCCGAAGGGTCGGGCCTGTGTGCCCGCATAACCGCGTCATCGTTCGATCATGTATCGACATACATTTCCTCTCTCTTCCTTGTTTCTGCAGGCACGCAGGCCGGACGAGACCCATGCCAAGGGCACCGTCAGCCCCCTGTGGACATGAGTTGCTCGGCGATCGGCCCCAGGGCCAGTGCCGGCAGGAAGGTCAGTGCGCCAATCACGATCACCACGCAGGCCAGCAGCGTGATGAACAGTGGCGTGTGCGTGGGCAGCGTGCCGGCCGAGGCGGGCACATGGCGCTTGGCGGCCAGCGCGCCGGCCATCGCCAGCATCGCCACAATCAGCGGGAAGCGCGCCAGGAATATGCACACACCCAGCAGCACGTTCCAGAACGGCGTATTGGCCGACAGTCCGGCGAACGCGCTGCCGTTGTTGTTGGAGGCCGAGCTGACCGCGTACAGCATCTCGCTGAAACCGTGCGCGCCAGGGTTGCCCACGCCCGCCGCGCCGGCCGGCGCCAGCACCGCGATGGCGGTGCCGATCACCACCAGGGCGCACGGAATCAGCACCGCAAGGCTGGCCATCTTCATCTCGTAGGCCTCGATCTTCTTGCCCAGGTATTCGGGCGTGCGGCCCACCATCAGGCCGGCGATGAACACCGCGACCACGGCGAACGCGAGCATGCCGTACAGGCCCGAGCCGACACCGCCGAAGATCACCTCGCCCAGCTGGATCAGCCACATCGGAATCAGTCCGCCGATCGGCGTGAACGAATCATGCATCGCGTTGACCGAACCATTGGAGGCCGCCGTGGTGGCGGTGGCCCAGATCGTCGAGTTGACGATGCCGAAGCGGGTTTCCTTGCCTTCCATGTTGCCGCCGGCCTGCAGTACCGAAGCATGCTGATCCACGCCCAGATGCGTCAGCAGTGGATTGCCGGCCTGCTCCGCCGCCGTGCAGACCAGCAGCAGCGGGATGAAGATGACCAGCATCACCGCAAGCAGCGACCAGCCCTGGCGTCGATCACCCACCATCGCCCCGAAGGTGTAGCAGAGCGCCGCGGGAATCAGCAGGATCGACAGCATCTCGAGGAAGTTGCTGAGCGGGGTCGGGTTCTCGAACGGGTGCGCCGAGTTGACGTTGAAGAAACCGCCGCCGTTGGTGCCCAGTTGCTTGATCGCGATCTGCGAGGCGGCCGGCCCCATCGGCAAGGTCTGGGTCGACACTTCGGTCGGCTTCATCACCGGGTTGCCGGCCGCGTCCTTTTCCGGGTTGCCCGCGGCATCCAGCGCCGGCTCGCTGACCGTGCTGGCCTGCACCACCGGCACGCTGAGATACGGCTTGAAGTTCTGCACCACGCCTTGCGACACCAGCAGCAGGGTCAGCAGCAGCGACAGCGGCAGCAGCAGGTACAGCGTGCTGCGCGTCAGGTCGACCCAGAAGTTGCCCAGGCCCGCCGCGCTGCGCCTGCTGAAGCCGCGGATCACGGCGATCAGCACCGCGATGCCGGTGGCGGCGGAGAGGAAGTTCTGCACCGCCAGACCCAGCATCTGGGTCAGGTAGCTCATCGTCGACTCGCCGCCGTAGCCCTGCCAGTTGGTATTGGTGGCGAAGCTGATCGCGGTGTTGATCGACGAGTCCGGCGACACCGCGCCGAAGTGCTGCGGGTTCAGCGGCAGCCATGGCTGCAGACGCTGCAGCGCATACACCACCAACACGCCGAGGATGTTGAAAAGCAGCATGGCCAGCGCGTAGCGCTTCCAGCCCATGTCCTCGTCGGCACGGATGCCGCACAGCCGGTAGATCAGCCGCTCAGTTCCCGCGCCGATCCGCGTGACGCGGTTGGGCGTGTCGGAAAACACCGCCGCGATGTAGCTGCCCAGCGGCTTCACCAGCAACAGCAGCACGGCCAGGTACAGGCCTATCTGGAAATAATCGTTACCGCTCATTCGAACCACTCCGGTTTGAGCAGGGCCACGCACAGATACACGGCCAGTGCGACCGCGACCAGCACGGCGATGGCATAGAGAAGATTCATGACGGGAGACTCATGCAGTAATAGTGGTCAGGGTCACGCATAGGGCCCGGCGTCACTGCCGTGGACCCAGCCGATCACAGACCCGCACGAAGCCCAGGGTGACCGCGCAAAGCACGAGCAACAGCAGCAGGTAAAGGAAGTCCATCGGCGCCGCCTCGTTGAACGAAGGTAGGCACTTTAGGAACAAGGGCATAAGAAGGGGGTAGCGATTCGACGCTGCCGCGTATAGAACGCGTAAATTTTTCGCGCCGGATCGGCTCCGCGGACCCGACGACAGCCCGCCTTCGCGGTGCTCAGTCGGCGGCGTGATTCAGCCGGTCAATCTGGTAGCCCGCCTCGTGCCAGGCATCGAGACCGCCGGCCAGCGGGCGCACATGGCGGAAGCCGACCGCCATCAGCAGCTTGGCCGCCTTCGCGGCGGACACTTCGTTGGGGCAGCTGCAGTAGATCACCAGCTCGCTGTCGGCCGGGAGATGACCCACCGCCCGATCGAGGGAGTTCATGTCGGCCAGCAAGGCGCCGGGGATGATCCGGGTATCCAGCAGGCGCGCCGCCTCTGAACGCACATCCACCACCACGGGCTGCTTGCCCTGCGCAATGGACTGGTTGAGCTCGTCGACCGTGATGCGAGCCATGCGCAAGGCCACCAGCAGGCGCCGGCGCTGCCACCACTTGACCACGATGTAGAGCACCAGCAGACACAGCAGCAGCTCGAACGCGAAGGTACCGGCGCTGGCCAGGATCGTGAGCAACTGGTCGACCTGGGCCGCAAACGCGTAGCCCAGGCCCACGGCGACGCCCACCCAGATCAGCGAACCCAGCCCATCGAGCAATAGAAAGGCGGGGACGCGCAAACCCATTGCACCGACCAGCGGCGGCGCCACGGTGGACAAGCCAGGCACGAACTTGGCAATCAGCAGCACCCCGCCGCGCCAGCGCTGGAAGCGCAGCTCGGATTGCTTCACGCAGGAATCGGGCGACAGCGAAATACGGCAGATCGTGCGCATCACGCCGCTACCGAAACGGCGCCCGGCGCAGTACCACAGCAGATCGCCGAGCAGACAGGCGAGCACCCCCACCAGCACGACACCAGCCAGCGGCATCTTGTCGCTCGCGGCCAGCGCACCGGCAACAATCAACGTGGGTACGGCCGGCACCGGCACCCCGAGCTGCTCGATCAGCACATTGCAGAAGATCAGCAGCAGCCCGTAGTGGGCAATCAGCAGGATGATGTCATGTGCCATTCGGACGCCCCCGCGGACGCGACGGGAGCCGCCGCGCAGAACGCCATTCTGAAGCTTTGTGCAGTTGATTCAAGCCCGTCCGGCACTCAGGCAGCGACGACGGCATCCGCTGCCACCACCCGCGAACGCCCCCACAGCAGCACCGGCAGCCACAACAGGGTCAACGATGCCGCCGCAACAAACACGGCCGGAAGGCTGATGTGCTGCAGCATCACGCCGCCGATCACTCCGCCAACGCCGGCGCCGAGGAACTGGCTGGTCGCATAGGCACCCAGCGCCGCACCGCGCATGTGGGTAGGTGCCAGCCGCGACACCAGGCTCGGCAGGCTCGCCTCCAGCAGGTTGAACGCGCTGAAAAACACCATCGCCGACAGCCACAACAGCAGATGGCCATGGCCGGCGATGCTGAAGCCGCACAGCGCCAGGCCCAGCCCCAGCGCGCAGACCATCACCAGGCGCATGCTGCCGGCCACCGAAGTCACCCGGCGCAACACACCACCCATGACCACGGCTGACACCAGCATCACCGGAAGATAAAGCTTCCACTGGTGATCCAGCGCCATGCCACTGTTGCGCATCAACATCAGCGGCAACGCCACGAAGGCGGCCGTCAGCATCGTGTGCATCATGAAGATCGACACGTTCAGCACCATCAGCTGCGGCCTCACCAGCATGCGCAGCACCGAGCCCGGTCGCGCCGAGGACGGCGCGCGGTGATCGGCCGGAAGCGGCACCAGCAACCACAGCAGGCCGATCGCAGCCAGGGCCAGCACCGCCGTGAGGCCGAACAGGCCGGCCAGGCCAGCAAAGCTGGCGAGCGGTGCGCTGAGGATGATGGCCAGCACAAAAGCAAAGCCGATGCTGACCCCGATGATCCCCATCACCTTGCCGCGGTTGTCATCGCGCGAGTGATCCGCTGCCAGCGCCTGGCTGGCCCCGGATACGGCACCCATGCCCTGCAGCACGCGACCGAGAATGATGCCGTGGATGCCATGCGCCATGGCCGCCACCGCGCTGCCGATCGCGAACACCAGCAAGCCCAGGGTGATCGTCACATGCCGGCCGATGCGATCGGACAGCAGCCCCACCGGCACCTGCAGCAAGGCCTGTGCAAAGCCGTAAATGCCAATCGCCAGCCCCACCAGCAGCGGAGTCGCGCCGGCCAGGTGCAGCGCATACGCGCTGAACACCGGCATGATCAGGAACAGGCCAAACATGCGCAGGCCGACCACACTGGAGAGGGCAAAGGCCGTCTTCAATTCACCTTTGCTGAGTTTGCTCACGGCGACACACCACACTGATTGACCACGGAAGTCGTCGATTATAGGCAGCCAACGCTCCATTCCCGTGCGACACAACACCACCACCGACCACGCCCGAGCCGCTTCGACCCGCCAGCGCGTGCAACAAGTCCGGCTACGGCATGCGCGGCAACCCCCTATAATCCGCGTTCACACCTACACGAAGCCTCGCATGAGCACGCCCGTCGAACAGATCACCGGACCCGCGCACGACTTTGCCAAGGTGCGCGACCTCGCCGCCGCCGACATGCAGCGCGTGGATGCCCTGATCCGCCAGCGGCTCTCATCCGACGTGGTGCTGATCAACCAGATCGCCGACCACATCATCGCCAGCGGTGGCAAGCGGTTGCGGCCGATGCTGCACGTGCTGGCCGCCGGTGCCGCCGGTTATCACGGTGACAGCCACGCCAAGCTGGCGGCGATCATCGAGTTCATCCACACCTCCACCCTGCTGCACGACGACGTGGTCGACGAATCCGACCTGCGCCGCGGCCGCAAGACCGCCAACGCACTGTGGGGCAATGCCGCCAGTGTGCTGGTCGGCGATTTTCTGTACTCGCGCTCGTTCCAGCTGATGGTGGAACTGGACGACATGCGCATCATGCGCATCCTCGCCGACACCACCAACACGATTGCCGAAGGCGAAGTACTGCAGCTGCTCAATATCGGCAATGCCGATGTCAGCGAAACGTCCTACCTGGCCGTGATCGAGCGCAAGACGGCCGTGCTGTTCGCCGCCGCCACCGAACTGGGCGGCATCCTCGGCGGCCTGCCGCAAGACCAGGTCGACGCGCTGCGCCGCTACGGCATGGAGCTGGGTTACGCCTTCCAGATCGCCGATGACCTGCTCGATTACGTCTCCGATGCCGGCACCCTGGGCAAGAACATTGGCGATGACCTGGCCGAGGGCAAACCCACTCTGCCGCTGATCTATGCGCTGGAAAGGGCCAATCCGGAGCAGACGCAGTCACTGCGCCATGCCATCGAACACGGCGGGCTGGATTCACTGGACCGTATCATCGCCTCGATCCGTGACTCCGGTGCCCTCGAGCGCACCCGCGATCGTGCGCTGGCCCACGCGCAGGCGGCACGCGATGCGCTGGCCAGCCTGCCCGCCTCGGCCCACCGCGACGCGCTGGCGACGCTGGCCGATTATTCGGTGCAACGCGCCTACTGAGTAGCCGGGTCGTACGCGGCCTCGGAATACATTGAGGCCGCTGGAGAAACCCTGCGTTTCGCCTGCGATGCTGGCCGAAGCAACCCCCATCGGACAGACTCGCTAACCTGTCCCGCCTGCACCTCACCGGTCACCTGGTCTGGCTTGACGCCGCGCCGCCGGCAAGGACCTCGTGACAGGCAGGTCAAGCTGTTGCTTGAACCGAAAGCCGTTGGCGGCAACGCCTCATATTCCACTTCACGAGAACAACCATGAGTCTGCGCAGCAACGAACTCCAATGGGGTGCGGTCGCCAAATTTTTCCACTGGATCATCGCCCTGGCGATCATCGGCAATGGCGTGTTCGCCCTGCTGATCGACCTGGCCCGCTCGCCCATGCAGAAAATCAACTGGATCGCCCTGCACAAGTCGATCGGCCTGACCGTGCTCGCGCTGCTGCTGCTGCGCGTGCTGTGGCGCTGGCTGGACAGGCGTCCGCCGGAGGATGCCGCGTCGCGCTGGCAGCAATGGGCGGCGCGTGTCGTGCACGGCACCTTGTATGCGCTGATCCTGGCCCTGCCGCTGAGCGGCTGGTGGTTCAACTCCATCGCCGGCAAGCCACTGCAATGGTTCAAGCTTTTCAACCTGCCCGCACTGGCCGCGAAAAACGACGACCTGAGCGGCTGGGCCCATGCCGTGCACGAATACCTGTACTGGTTTCTGCTGCTGGTGCTGGTCGCCCACGTAGGGGCAGCACTCAAACACCATTTGAAGGACAATGACAACGTGCTACGCCGGATGTTGCCATTCGCGCGCCTGCGCAACGGTTCGACTTCCAAAGGAGAACGACCATGAAACGACTTGCCACCCTGCTGCTTGCCCTGGCGCTGCCCTGCGCCGCCGCAGCCACCGATTACACCGTTCGCCCCGCCTTGAGCCAGCTGAATTTCCAGGGCACCTACCAGGGCGCCAAGTTCAACGGCGTGTTCAAGGACTGGGCCGCCACGATCAGCTACGACCCGGCCAACCTCGCCAACTCCAAATTCGACGTCGTGGTGACCCTGGCCAGCGCCAAGACGGGCGACCACGACCAGGACAGCGCCCTGCCCGGCGAGAGTTTCTTCGACGTGGAGAAATCTCCCACCGCGCATTTCGTCAGCACCGGCTTCCATCGCGAGGGCAACCTGGTGATCGCCGACGGCCAACTGACCCTGCGCGGCGTGACCAAGCCAGTCAGCCTCGGCGTGGTGTTCCGCGCCCAGAGCCCGACCAGTGCCACACTGGACATCGCCGGACACGTGCAGCGGCTGGACTTTGGCGTGGGCAGCGGCGATTACGCCGATACCTCGGTCATCGGCGCCACCGTGCAGATCACCGCGCACTTGCAGCTTGCGTCGAAATAACCCGCCGAACTGATGGCGACCGATACGCTGTGGCGGCGCCTGCGTGGCTGGATGACCCCGGCCAGCGCGCCCACCATCACGGCACCCGCTCCACGCGGTTCGAGCCATGGCTCGAATCAGGTCGCCGACAGTCTGCGCCATCTGCTCGACGACCCGACCATCCCGCCTTCGGTGCGCGGCGAGCTGGCCAGTGATTTCAGCCGTATTGAAAGCATGCTGGCCCGGCTTGAGCGCGGTGAACTTCACGTCGCCGTGTTCGGTCGCGTTTCCACCGGCAAGTCCGCGCTGGGCAACGCCCTGCTCGGCCGCGAGGCCTTCCGCGTCGGCGTGCTGCACGGCACCACCACCGACGCCGAACAGATCAGTCTCGACGAGGCGCAGCACGACGGTCTGGTCTTGATCGACACCCCCGGCATCAACGAACTCGATGGCGAGGCACGCGAGCAACTGGCATTCGAGGTGGCCGAGGTAAGCGACCTGGTGATCTTCGTCTGCGACGGCGACCTCACCCGCGAAGAACTCGATGCCCTGAAAACGCTCGCCGCCACCCAGCGCCCTCTGCTGCTGGCCCTGAACAAGGCCGACCGCTACGGCAGCGAAGAGCTTGCCGATCTGTTGCAGCATCTGCGCCTGCGCGTGGCCGGGCTGGTGCGTGAGGAGGACGTGCTCGCGGTGGCCGCCCACCCCACGCCGGAGCGATTGATCGAGCTTGATGCGCGTAGCCACGAGCAGGTCCGCGAACAGCCGCGGGCACCCGTGGTGGCGGCGCTGCGCGAACGCCTGCTGACGATCGCCGCACGCGAAGGCAAGACGCTGTCGGCAATCAACGCCGGCCTGCATGCGGGGCGGCTCACCGATCAGGTCAGCACGCGCATCGCACAGACGCGCCGGGTGGTGGCCGCCAAACTGATCCGCCAGTACTGCCTGGCCAAGGGCTTGGCAGTGGCCCTCAACCCGATCCCGATCGCCGACCTGCTCGCCGCCGCCGGGCTGGACGCCGCGATGGTGGTGCAACTGTCGCGGGTCTATGGACTGCCGCTGACACGCAGCGAATCAGGTCGCCTGGTCGCGGTTATCTCGGCTCAACTGGCGGCGCTGATGGGCGCCATCTGGGGCATGCAACTGGTTGCCTCCGCGCTCAAGGGCGTCAGCGCCGGACTGTCGGTGGTGGTCACCGCCGCGGCGCAGGGCGCACTGGGCTGGTACGCCACCGTACTGATCGGCCGCGCCGCCGAGCAATACCTGATCGCCGGCAAGTCATGGGGCGAGGCCGGCGCCAAGCGCGCCGTCGCCAACATCGTGGCCAGCCTGGACCGCGACTCGATCCTGCGTGAGGCGCGCGAGGAAATCATGAAAAGGCTGCGGGCGCGGAGTGCCTGAGCGAGGAGCTGCACGGACCGATACGGCTCGCCTGCAAGTGCATCTGGAACAAGGCATCACGCCTGATGCAAAGACACTACGGCGTTATCATCTTTACGATGGCACTGAGAACAGGCGGCCGCAATATAGCCATGAGCATCGGGGCGCCGTTCTTCAGGCGTCTGGCGAACACGACGGCAACAGAAAAAGAAAAAGCCGGGTTGATCGAGGCACCTGCACAGTCAGGGGTAATCTTTCGCGCCCGTGCGCCGGGAAACGTCAACGCGCGCCCCGCTCCTTGTCCTGCTGCGCTGCTTTGACATTCGTGTTCTTGGCGTCCGGGGCGCCCGATGCCGTCGCGCCGGATCCCGCTTGCCCCATTGAATCGGTGGAACGGCGCATCCAGCCAAGCCGCCAGTGGCCGCGATACAAGGTCCATAGCTGAGCAAATGTCGAGACTTGTCCCGCGCAAGGGCTGGCGCCAATGGCGCAAAATCGCTGCCTGCCCGTGACCAGCGCGCTGTCGTTGCCTACTGCATGCACCGACAGGCTGCCGGGCAGCACTTGCCGGCGCAGATGACCGCAGATGCGATCGCGTACCTCCCTCAGCGGATCGATACGCGATCCATCAGGCGTTTCGATGGTGGTACCGGCGAACAGGCTGGCGTGCAGCGCATGCAGGTTGCAGGTGTTGTAGGCGCGACTCAGGGCCGCTTCCCGCGCAACGAGGGTTCGGCTCAGCCACGAACCATCGGCAACATGCAGCGACGAAGCCGCTGACACCGGACGCGCGGTGGCGGTCAGACAGATAATCAGGCCGAACGCGGCAAAACGCAGTGCGGTACGTGCTTGCATGGCATCACTCCTGGTGTGGGGGAATCGCCGGGCACACGGGCCCCTTGCGGCCGTCCGGGGACGGCCACCTTTGAAACGGAACGGACAAAGGGTTGGTCAGAGCACGGGCGCGGGGAACACCCGGGATGACCGCTGGGTACGCTGAATCAGCGGTGTCGGAAGGCGCTCTCCAGCGTCCCGTCGGGTCCGACCACCAGCGTGACCGTCTCCGTACCATGCGCGCGCACGACCGAGTAGACGTCATTGCCGAACTGGTTGACCCCGGTGAAGGTGTAGGACTGCACCGGGCCCAGCTCGGCGAGGTACTTCTCGCGCGAGGCCTTCTGCTGGACGCGGATGCGGGCCAGATCGGCGCTCATGCCGCCGCCGCTGTCGGGGTCGCTGAGCAGCAGCCGCAGCGCCTTCAGGCTGCCCGGATAGGGCTTCTCCGCCTTGATGCGCGTGGCCAGCGCGGCGTCGATCCGGTCGGCCCCGGCCTTGTCGATGCGCGGCGCATCCAGTGCGATGTGGCCGTTCACCTCGATGTCCAGCCGGCTCGCCTGGCCGTTGGCGTCCATGCTGAAATGTGCGACGGCGGGCTTCCCCTGCACGGCGAACCGGTCCGCCCCCAGGGGAACGGCATGGAACGGCTTGGGCGCGGCGATCTGCCCGCTGATGTTGACGGTGATGCCGTTGCCGAAACGCGTCACCGCCACCCGCGAGATCGGGCTGACACGGTAGAAGCCCACATAGCGATCCAGCACCGAGGGCGTCAGCGTGACGATACTGTCCGCGCCGGGCGCGGCGCTGGCCGGTGGCGTCACCTGCGCCGCAAAAACCGCCATGCCCAGCGACACGCACGCCAGCGCCAGGGCCGACACGCCCGCCCACTTCTTCGGCTTCATCAGCATGAGCTTGATCCGCTGTTCCAGAAAGGAGCCGGACTCCGACATTGCAGGCACCAGACCGAAGCGGGACGCCTGGCGCTGGCCCACGTGAATCAGGGTTTCGCAGTACTCGCCGATATCGCCGCCACCGCGCAGCACGCGGGCGTCGCAGTCGACCTCGATGGCGCGACGCAGGCGGCGACACTGCCACCACAGCAGCGGGTTCCACGGCATCAGTATCAGCAGCATCACGGCCAGCGCAATCAGCCGTGGATCGCCTGCCTCCAGGTGCGAGCGTTCGTGCGCCAGCACCGCGCGCTGCTGCCGCTCCGGCGCCTGCAGCAACCATGCCGGCATCACGATCCGCGGTTGCAGCAGACCGGCCACGGCCGGCCCCATGTCGGGTGCGACCAGCACCTGCTCGCCGCACACGGTGGTCTCGGACCAACCGCGCTTGCGCCGGTGCAGCAGTACGGAGCTGGCCACCAGCGCGAACAGCAGTAGCCATGATGCGCCCAGCCAGCCAGCGCGGATCAGCGCAGCGACGCGGTCCGGCGTTCCGTACGGCTGCGCGTCGCCCAGGTTGATCAGTAGCGCCGACATGGGAATGGAGGTGGCATCGCGCAGGGCGATCGGTGCTGGCATGGCGCCGCTCTGCAGCATGCCTGGCAGGCGCAGCGACACCGACGTGATCAACGCGGGCAACGCCAGTGATCCGGCCAGCGCCGCCAGCCAGACCCAGCGCGTGGCGCGGCGACGCACCCGGGCGGCACGTTCCGCGGTCAGCGCCGCCACACTCAGCGCCAGCGCAACCAGCGTGGCGTAAACCATCCAGGCGATCATTGCGGCTTCTCCGCGTCGGCGTGTTCGGCCAGCAACTGACGCATGCGCCTGATCTGTTCGGCGCTGAGTTTCTGCTCGGACACCAGGTGGGAGAACAACAGCTCGGCCGAACCCTTGAACAGCTTGTCGGTCAGATGCTGCACGGCGTTCTTGCGTGCGGCCTGCTGCTTGACGCTGGCAAAGAAACGATGCCCGCGACCGGCCTCCTCATGGCCGACATAACCCTTGGTTTCCAGCGTGCGCAAGACGGTCAGCACCGTGGTGTAAGCCAGCGGATCGGCCAACCGTTCCCGCACATCAGCCACGGTCGAGGGACCGTGCTCCCATAGCGACTGCATCACGCCGGCCTCGCGGTCGGTAAGGGAAATTTTCATGACCTTCACCCCCATCTACTAGAGTTGTAGTAGATACTAGGACGGAATCCGGACTTGTCAACTATGCCTTTAGTAGATAGCGGACTTTCTGGTCCAACGCAGACAACGGCGGCGTACGCGGCGCCTAACCTGCTGGCAGGCGAAGAAACTCCCGCACTGCCGCCGCATCGAACGGCCAGTCCAGCTCGCGCCCATCGGCCTGGTCACGCAACACCGGCACGCGCGTACCGTAGCGCTGCTCCAGCTCGGCGGAATCATCCACCCACACGCTCTCGAAATCCGGGGCATGCGCCGCTGCCATCGCGGCGAGCGCCAGATCGCACAGATGACAGTAGTCGCGCTGGTACAGGATCAGGTCGGACATGCGGCTGCGAATGGCTTGGGGCGCCGCGTAGAATAGCCGGTTATTCCTCGACACCCAGCAGTAAAGCCCATGGCCGTAAGCGTATTTGACCTTTTCAAGATCGGTATCGGCCCGTCGTCCTCGCACACGGTGGGGCCGATGCGCGCCGCCGCGCGCTTTGCCGAACGCTGGCTGGAGGAAAAGGGCGTGCTCGATCGGGTGGTGCGGGTACAGGCCGAGTTGTACGGCTCGCTGGCGCTGACCGGCCGCGGCCACGGCACCGACAAGGCGGTGCTGCTGGGCCTGGAAGGCCAGCACCCGGACACGGTCGATCCCGACCAGATCCCGCATGCGCTGGAGCGTATCCGCGGCACGCGTCGCCTGTGTGTACTGAACAGGCACGAGATCGAGTTCGACGAAAAGCGCGACCTGATTTTCAACAAGCGCCAGAAGCTGCCGTTCCACACCAACGGCATGCGCTTCAGCGCCTACGACGCCGACGGCAACGAGCTGGCCAGTCGCGACTACTACTCGGTCGGCGGCGGCTTTGTGGTCAACAACGACGAGGCAGCCGAAGACCGCATCGTCGCCGACACCACCGAACAGCCCTACGCCTTCTCCAGCGGCGACGAAATGCTCGCGCTGTGCAAGCAGCACAACATGACCATCGCCCAGTTGATGTTGGCGAACGAAAGCGTGTGGCGGCCCGAGGCCGAAACCCGCGCCGGCCTGCTGACCATCTGGAAGGCGATGCAGGATTGCGTGGCCCGCGGCCTGCGCTCGCCCGGCACCCTGCCAGGTGGCCTCAAGGTCACCCGTCGCGCCCCGGCAATGGCCGAGGAACTGCGCAGCCAGCCCGAAGCGGCGCTGCGCGATCCGCTGACCATTCTCGACTGGGTCAATCTGTGGGCGCTGGCGGTAAACGAGGAAAATGCGGCCGGTGGCCGCGTGGTCACCGCGCCGACCAACGGTGCGGCCGGCATCGTGCCGGCGGTGGGTCAGTATTACCACCACTTCTGCCCGAAGGCGGACGAAAACGGCATCATCGAGTACCTGCTCACCGCCGCGGCGATCGGCATCCTGTACAAGGAGAACGCCTCGATCTCCGGCGCCGAAGTCGGCTGCCAGGGCGAAGTCGGCGTGGCCTGCTCGATGGCTGCCGGCGGCCTCACCGCCGCGCTCGGTGGCAACGTGATGCAGGTCGAGAACGCCGCCGAAATCGGCATGGAACACAACCTCGGCCTTACCTGCGACCCGATCGGCGGACTGGTGCAGATTCCCTGCATCGAACGCAATGCGATGGGCTCGGTCAAGGCGATCAACGCCAGCCGCATGGCGCTGAAAAGCGACGGCAAGCACCGCGTCTCGCTGGACAAGGTGATCAGGACCATGCGCGATACCGGGCGCGACATGAAGGACAAGTACAAGGAAACCAGTCGCGGCGGACTGGCAGTCAACGTCATCGAGTGTTGAGAGGTTGTAGCGGAATTTTTCGCTACTGAAAGCGACGAGCCTTCGTGCGTCTTCGGCGCGCCGCGAACAGCCGATTCCAGGAAGGCTGGCCATTGCTTCCCATTCGGCAGCAGGTCGCGTAGCGGGCGGAAGTGGGCTGCAGCGCTTCGTCAGGTGTGCGTTTCAATGTGGGGCCGCTGGATCTGACAAAACTGGCAAAGACGGCGTGACGGAGGTCGACCCCAGCCAAATCCAGTGGTGTTGGAGGCACGGAAGTGGATGCGATCAACCGCGCGAAGGGACCACCGGCCGGTTGCTATAATTCGTGCCCTCCACGCTACTGCGGATGCACTGGCGAACATCTGCCTGAATCAGACGCAGACAGACGCCCGCAGACCCAGCCTTGTCCCACCGGATGCGATACATGACCCCCATCGTTCTTGTTCCCGGACTGCTTTGCACCTCTGAAGTGTTCGCTCCTCAACTCGCAGCCCTGTGGCCCCACGGTCCCGTCACCATCGCATCCACGCTGGAGGGCCGTACCATCGCCGGGATTGCTACCGCTATTCTCGATGTCGCACCGCCGCGCTTTGCCCTCGCAGGCATCTCCATGGGCGGCTACATCTGCCTCGAGATCATGCGGCAAGCTCCCGAGCGCGTATCCAGGCTGGCGTTGCTCAATACCTCGGCCCGTCCTGATACCCCCGAGCAGACTGCACAGAGGCATTCCCTGATTGCCCAGGCCAGCCAGGAAAACTTCGAGGCACTGCTGACACAGGTCTACGGCGCGATACTCCACCCGGCCCATCAGGGCGACCTCGTGCTGCGTGCAACCAACGTACGCATGGGATTGACCGTGGGCATCGAAGGCATGGCAAGGCAGCTCGAGGCCTGCATTGGGCGCAGCGACTCCCGTCCCAACCTGCCCGGCATCACCGTGCCAACGCTCGTCCTGGTCGGCGACAGCGACCCGCTCATCCCGCCGGAACACTCCCGGGAAATGGCCACGGCCATCCCGCGCGCGCGGCTCGTGGTCGTGGAAAACTGCGGTCATGCCTCGACGCTCGAACAACCCGAGGCCGTCAATCGCGCGCTCATCGAGTGGTTTATCGACTGATTCGTGCCGAAGCGAATCCGACCCCATGTTCGCGTTCGTGCTCGAACGCTACGACGCCAGACCTTACTGCTTGCGCATTGCCCGCTTGTCGGAAAGCGGTGTGCGCACCGAATTGAGCGTCCCAAGCGACGAACGTACCGACCGGCTCCTATTCGCCGTGGGCAGCCCTTGCGACCGAGATGGCTGACGAGCATGCTGCGAACGACGCAGGTCGACCCAAAGCGGCCAGTCGCGGCCGTCAAGTCGGCTCCGGACATATTCCGATGCGCGCTCTGAATCCCTTCGTCACTAGCCCCAAGCTGCCGCAGCGTCGCACTTCTCGTCACGCGCGGGTGACCTCATACTGGAGGAACTCTATAGGCACGGCTTGTAGGTCCTCAACGGCCCGTTTCGCCGGTGTGCTGTAGACGCACCTCTAGGAATCAATAAATTCCCGCATGAGCACGACAAGACGATCAACCTTCGACGCTGTGGAAGACGACACGCAGCAGCGCTCCAAGACGTTCGCGTCGACCTACCCCGGGTGCGCCGAGGCCCTCAGGAACGCCTTCAATGAGTTTGTCACGGCAATTCAACACCCCATAAATGCGACCGATCGCGCGCAGATTGCCGGCATCGCATATGCCAGCCGTATACTCGAGCTCGCGTATTGCGCGCTCGATGCGGTGCGCTGCGGAAACGTCATCAGCGCTCGCGTGCTCGTGCGATCAGTGCTGGAGGCGTTGTTCGCGCTTCGCGCACTGGGAGATCCGCATAACTTCGCCGACGGCGGGGATTTCTTTTTCCGCCTTCTGTACAAATCGAAACACGCGCGAATGCAGGCGCTCAGGCGCTACGTCAAAGAGAACAAATCAATTTCGCCCGCGCAGCGCACGGAATGCGACGCAAAGGTCGCTGCGCTCGAGCGGGAACTCGCCGCGAGTTCACATCATCGCCTCACTCAAGTGCGTGACGTCGCTGTCGCCGCATCGATGCTAGACGTTTACGTTCGCGACTACGCCCTGCACAGCAATCCGACGCATGCCGACATTGAGGATGTCCTGACGGAGCACACCAGCCTCGACAACGGTAAGCTGGGACTGAAGCGATACGTCGGATCCGATGCCACAGTGCGTGAGGCCACCGCGCATCTGATTTTTGTTCTTATGGAAGGGACGTTGGCGATCGAACAACTGTGCGGCGTCTCGCCCACTGTCGATCAGGAAGATGTACGCGGAAAGCTGGGGCACTTCTATGGGGAAACGCTGGCAGAGCTCACCTGATATCGTAGCGAGGCTTGCAGCGCATTCTTTCCAGTTTCTCAACGCACGCCGCCGAAATCTTTCATTTGTCCGAGCTGGACTGCCATCGCGAGGACCCACAGCGGCGTGCCGATCATGAGCCCTTTGGACTGATCATAGGTGTGGAAAATGCCGACGAGCTCAGGAACTGACCAATCCTCGGAAAACTCATGCCCCAATGGCCATGCGAAGATCCCTCCCCCGCTTACGCCACGGTGCCCCACAGGATTTATCGACTTTCCCGTCAGGCGGTCAACGGCCCGCTTCTTGTGGAAGTGAATAACGATGCTCGACTCTGGGTCCAAACCCTCGGCCTCGTATACTCGCGCGTGGGCGGCGACGCCGCGATAAGTCGCCGTCTCCGACTGGTAGATGCCAGCCGCTTTCTTGAGCTTGCTTGCCGGATACCCGTAGACGGAGCACACGCCAAGCTCCAGGGCGTTGGTCATCAGTCGACATCGCGATTGCGGCAGCGGCCGAAAATACGTGCACAGCGATCGGGAGCACAACGTACTCAAGCGATAGTAGGCGACGTCGGCAGGATCCTCTTCGCGGCGTTGTTCTGGCAATAGATCGATGTAGCCGACATAGCCTTCGATCGGATCAATCCCAGCATGACCCGGGACCAGAAGTTCGGTGTTTTGGAGCACGTCTGTCACATGGGCGGCCGTGAACAAGAACGGCTGCTTCATGAACTCTAGGAAGACTCCTGTGCCGACGTGCTGCAAGGTTCCGTTGTTCGGATCCGCTGCGAACAATGGGACCAGTGCATGCTCTGGGTCGATTGCATGGATGCTCAGGACATATCCTCCTCAAGGGACGCCGATCGGCCGGCGCACCACGACTCAAAGCGGAATTTACGAAGGTGTGACTTCCAAGAATAGTTTCCAGCCACCCCACGTCGCGGTCGTGCAGAGTTTCGACGAGTACAGCGAATGCCGGGGAGGGTTAGCGCCGACCGCGGATTTTTTCAAACCTCACATTTTGAAAGGCGCGAGGTCTGCTTCGGTTTGTGCGATCAAATCCCGAAGGGCATTGTCTGCCTGAATTCTGTTTGATTCAGCAACTTCGATCGAAGACGACAACCGCCGCGTCCAGTCGGGAAACATCTCACCCTGTGCTGGCTCCCACCTGAGCGCGATCATGCTCGAGATTGGTAAGGTAAATCCCAGCCCGAGGCTCGGAGGAAATGGCGTGTCACTAAGCACAAACGAGGCTCCGACTGGGGCATCCAGAATCGTAACGTTGTGCCGTGCCAAACTAAAGAATACGCGCTCGATGGTTTCCGGATCGATCGCGAGCTGGGACGGCAAAATCGCGTCGTTTGGAGGACGAGTTATTACATCATCCATCTCGTCGAGCATCACTGCTTCATCCAAGCCTCGAACGTGGTCAAAAATCGCTTCTGCATCTTCATGTCCAATTCCGAACTTTTTCAAGGTCAGCTGGTAATCGCTCAGCGATTTGTTAAAGGCGTCGACGATAGCGATGGCGAGCTGCTTCGACCTTGTGTGGCCAACCCGAAGGGTATCCGGGTGTCTACAGGCGCTGAAGGCGACGAACCGGCGCAGGAAGATCTGATTTTCTTGCGATCCCAAATCGCCGGGAGCATCTAGGCTGGACATCGCAGACGCCGCCTGAGCTTCGATTCGAGACGACCAGCGCTCCAAAACATTAGACGGCCTTCCTCCTTCGTCAAACGTCGTATATAGCCAGTCTTTACTCATCAAGCCTTTCGGGCTGCGCTTTTTAGTTTGATTGCCCCTTAGGGTCCAGACTAAGCCATCTCCTTGGTCAAATCGCCGCTGCCAAAACTGCGGTACGTAGTGTTGGTTCCGAGTGTCGAGCGAGTCGAATTTTCGCGATGAACTCATCAGTCAATTTCCCTGAGCGGCAGTCTTGTCTCGTGGATACAAACTTGGGTGCTAGCCTTGGACTCGTCGATCAACTCTACCGGTCTACTCTGGCACGGTGCGCACATACTTCTGGAAGTAGCTGAAACGCCAGCAATGCTGGCGCTCATGTCCATCGGGGCCGCTTTGAGCCGAACGCGACCCGAAGCCGATGTCTCGGCGGTTCGAATCTATTCGATGATCAGCGCTATACGTCCGCACGTCTAAGGGTTAGGCAATTGCTCGGTTGCTGGTCGCACTTTGCGACCCTGTCAAGCCCCCGCCGCTCCAAATTCAGGTGTTATTGATGCAACTTTTCCATGTTCAGATCATCGCGGCGCATAGCAAAAATCAGGTTCCTTTCACCGAGGGTGCCATCGTCACGGCGGGTGAAAGTTATAACCCCTACTACGATGCAATACGAATCTCCGCCACGCGGGCAGGACCGGACATAACATCTGCTGATATCGCACGAAGCTACCGAACAATGTTACGCGAAGTTGTCTTCGAGCAGATCAGGATCGCCTCATTTCCAAAAGCCCCTTCAAGGACTAGCTGTCTGTGGGTGTGTCGCACTCTCGAAGAGGCGCAGTACTGGTTGAGTCGAATTCCACACTCTGGCGACAAGAAAATCTACGAACTCGAGCTCAAGGACGGATCGATTCACGAAGCAAGTGAGGGGCATCTGAGTGAGGCGAGTGAGAATATCCACGAACTCGAAGTGAGGGCTCGCAGGTACTGGAACGGAGCGCCAGCGCCAACGGGTGGAAGAGAAGCCTTGTGTGCAGGGAAACTGACCGTCGTGAAGCGCCATGTCTAAGCTCGCGCCGGTCAACGATGTTGAATGACCGCTTCTGGCCGCTATGTAAAGCTTCACATAGCGGTCACTATGCATAGATCTCAACTATGTAAAGTTCTCGCGAGCATTCCTTGTCGATAGAGGATCCGTGTGACGCGTGGCGTCATTGTTCGGCGAGCTTCTAGACATAGTTTTGGCGGGCGAGTCCATTGAAGGTCCCCACTCTTGGAGATCTTTATGGCTACCGCTCGCTCACCACAACGCACCCACATCAACTGGCTTACCGAGGGGTTGCTCGCCTCTCACGTCGATGCGTTCAAGCAGTACCTGATCGAACGCGGCTACGCTTCGACCGCTCGTGCTCATGGCGTGGGTAGCATTGCGCACTTCGCGCAGTGGGCCCACGAGCGTCGATTGCGTGTGTCGCGTATTGATGAAGCAGCCGTCGCCGAGTTCCTCGACAGACACCTGCCTGGCTGTCGTTGCACTGGGCCTGTCTTGCGTGATCGACGCTACCTGAGTGCGGCGCTGGGTCATCTGTTGGTGGTGCTGCGTGATCGCGGTGCCATCGCGTTGCCGGCCGTGGTGACAAGGCCGGTGGATGAGGAACTGCGCCGTTACGATCAGCACATGGATCATGCGCGAGGTCTGGCACCCAAGTCCCGGCGCACAGCGCTGCGCATCGCACGGCGACTGCTCACCTCGCGCTTCGGTAACGGCGTTGTCGACATCGGAGCGATCAAGCCGCAACACGTGCGTCGCTTCTACGCGCAACAAGCCAAGCTCTACAGCAAACCGGCAACCACCGGCACTGTGATATCGGCACTGCGCGGATATTTCTGCTATCGCGCTACGCTCGGCGATGCCGTACACGCTTTGATCGGCGCCGTGTCGTACCCCGCCAATTGGCAGTTGTCATCACTTCCCAAGACACTGACGACCGACGAAGTCGAACAACTGGTGGGCTCGCTCGGTAAAGTTGGTCGCTCCCGTCGGCGCGCCGACGCCATCGTGCGCTGCGCCCTCGATCTTGGGCTGCGCAGCGGTGAAGTCGCAAAACTCGGATTGGACGACATCGATTGGCGCGCCGGAACGATCACGCTACGTCGCACCAAGGGGCGCCGCGAAGACGTGCTGCCCCTTCCAGCAACCACTGGCAAGGCCATCGCCGCGTACCTCAAGCTCGAACGCCCCAAGACCAACAACCGTGCGGTGTTCGTGCGCCATATTGCACCTCGCGATGAGCCTGTCGGCCCCGACCTGGTGCGCAAGACGATCCGCCAGGCCTATGCACGTGCCGGACTGCCTTACACGCGCTCGCACTTGCTGCGGCACACGATGGCCAATCGCCTGCTGGCGGCCGGATCCTCG
>JBBQQL010000024.1:0-33287 GCA_038215995.1 Lysobacterales bacterium | reverse complement strand
GCGCCAGCTTCGGCGTGGTCACGGTAATGCCCACCGTACTCTCGTCCCAGCCGGCGGCGGCATCGAGCGAGCCGCCCAGGGCCTCCGCGGCGGCGGCGATCTGCGGGGCGGTCTTGCCGTCGGCACCCTTGCTCAGCAGGTTGGCGGTGAGCTCGGTCAGGCCGGCCAGTCGCGGCGGGTCCATCTCGCCGCCGCTGCGCAACACCAGTTGCGCGGTGACCAGCGGCAGGCCGGAGCGGGTCACGCTGATCACCTGCAGGCCGTTGGCCAGGGTCTGCACCCATGGTGTCGGCACGTTCAAGCTCGGCGCTGGACCGGCGGCAGGCGGGGTGGCCGGGAAACTCTCGGCTCCGCCAGCCGCCAGCGCGTAGCCAGAAGACAACAGGGCGGCCGTAAAGACGGCCAGACGAAGTGTATTGCCGCGGCGGCGATTCATCGAACGGCTCATTTCGCTGCTCCCTTGGCGGTGGCCGGCGCGGCCTGAGCCTGCGGCAGGTAGTCGATGGTGACCTTCTTGGCGCCGGTGACATATTTCTGCAGCACCCGGTGCACGTCTTTTTCGGTGACCTGCTGCAGCGCGGTCAGGTCGGTGTTGACGTGGTCCACGCCGCCGTCGATCAGGGCGGCCTGGCCCAGCGCGAAGGCGATGCCCTGCGCGGTCTGGCGTTGTTTCAGCTCACTGGTCAGCAACTGCGTCTTGATCTTGTCCAGCTCGGCGGCGGGGATCGGCTGGGTGGCGAGCCAGATGATTTCCTCGTTGAGCAGCTTCTCTGCCTCGGCCGGCGGGTGCCCGCTGGCGAGGATCGCGTACGCGGTGAACAGACCCGGCCCGACCCGCGCATCGGCATCGGCGCCCACCTGCTGGGCGACCTGATGGCGATACACCAGCGACTGGTAGAAGCGCGACGAGTCACCCTGTGCCAGCAGGGCGGCGGCCACCTGCAGCGGAATGCGGTCGGCACTGTCGACCGCCGGTGGAATCAGCCAGGTCACCGCCACCGCCGGCAGCGGCGCCGTTTCGCTGGTGACGGTGTAGCGCCGATTTTTCTTGCGCCGGGGCTCCTGTGCGGTGACCTGCGGAATCGCGGTGGCCGGCTTGGGGATCCAGCCGAAGTACTGGTTGACCCACGCGTCGAGCTGCTTCGGGTCAAAGTCGCCGGTGACAATCAGGGTGGCGTTGTCCGGGCGGTAGAAGGTGTTGTGGAAGTCGATCACGTTTTGCAGCGAGGCGGCTTCGAGATCGGCGATGCTGCCGATGGTCGGACGTTTGTACGGGTGCACCGTGTAGGACTTCGGATCGATCGCGTTGTAGAGCTGGCCGTACGGGTTGGCCAGCACGCTCTGGCGGTATTCCTCTTCCACCACGGCGCGCTCGGACTTGAAATTTTTCTCATCGACATTGAGGTTGGACAGCCGCTCGGCCTCGGCCCACAGCAGGGTCTGCAGGTAGTTGCTGGGCACGATCTCGAAATAGTTGGTGACGTCGTCGCCGGTGGAGGCGTTGTTGGCGCCGCCAACATCCTCGGTGAGCCGGTCCATCTGCTCGGCATGCATGTGCTTGGTGCTCTTGAACATCAGGTGCTCGAACAAATGCGCGAAACCCGAGCGCCCCTGCGGATCATCCTTGGAGCCAACGTGAAACCACATCTGCACGGCCACGTTGGGGCTGGAGTGATCCTCCACGCTGAGCACCTGCAGGCCGTTGGGCAAGGTCCGCTGCTGGTACTGGATCGGTGGAATGCTCAGTTCCGCGGCCGTCACGGGCGGCGGCGAACTGGCGGCGGCAAACAGGGCAAGTGTGGCCAGCAAGGTGGCCGAACGCAGTCGCTTGGTCATTCCCTTCCATTCCTTTCGGGTGTGTTCCCCAACCATAGCAAGCTGACAGGCGGCAGCGGGCATGACTTGTGGCCCATTCCACACGAATATTGCCCGGGTGTTATTGACAGGATATTTAACCCGGGTAATATCCTGTCACCGCCCACCGAGATCGTCTCCATGTCCGCCGCCAACGACACCACCTGCTGCGCGTTCGACCAGCATCGACTGATCGCCCGCGGGCCGCTGGCCGAGGTGGCACGCGCCGCCAAACTCGCGATCGACGCCGGTGCCAACGACCCCGTGCTGATCTTTGATGAGCACAGCAGCCGGCCGATCGAGCTGGATTTTCGTGGATCGCCCAGCGACGTGCTGGCTCGCCTGACGCCCGCGGAAGCCGAACCCGGGCCGACCAGCCGCGGCCCCGGTCGACCAAAACTGGGCGTGACCGCGCGCGAAGTCACCTTGCTGCCACGTCACTGGGAATGGCTGGCACAGCAACCCGGCGGCGCCTCGGCCGTGCTGCGCCGGCTGGTGGAACAGGCGCAGCGCAGCGACGCGCCGAAACAACACGCGCGGCTGGCGATGGAGGCGGTCGAGCGCTTCATGCAGGCGATGACTGGCGACTTCGCCGGGCACGAGGAAGCCTCACGCGCGTTCTACCGGGGCGAACGCGAGCAGTTCGCCAGCCTGATCGAAGCCTGGCCGGTCGATGTGCGCGACCATCTGCGCCGACTGGTGGCGCGGGCATGGAGCGAACCCGGGCTGGAATGAGCCAGTGAGCTGCGCCAGAGATTTCGACGCCACGACCACCATCACTCGTATTCATGAGGCACTCGCCCGGCTGCACACCGCCGTGGCAGGCTACTCCCGCAAGACCATCCAGACCCGCTCAAAAGGATTTCCCATGCAGAACCCACGCGGCGATTCGGTGCTCGCCAACCGCAACTTCCAACTGCTGTTCGGCGGCAGCACGATCTCGATGATGGGCGACCAGTTCACCCTGGTGGCGCTGCCGTGGCTGGTGCTGAAACTCACCGGCGACCCCGCCGCGCTTGGCATCGTGCTGGCGACCATGGCGCTGCCGCGCGCGGCGTTCATGCTGATCGGCGGCGCGGTGGTGGATCGCCTCTCCCCGCGCAAGGTGCTGCTGGCCGCGCGCGGCATCAACGCGCTGCTGGTCGCCCTGCTGGCCACCCTGGTGCTGCTGGGCGACATCCGCATGTGGATGATCTACGGCATCGCGCTGGGTATCGGCCTGGCCACCGCGTTCGCCTACCCGGCCGGCTCGGCGATCCTGCCGCAACTGGTCAAGCCCGAGCAGTTGCAGCCAGCCAACGCGCTGGTGATGGGCATGCGCCAGCTCAGCATGTTCATCGGCCCGGCGCTGGCCGGCGTGGTGATCAGCATCGGCTCCCACGGCGCGCACACACCCGGCCTGCAGGATGCCAGCGGCCTTGGACTCGCCTTCAGCATCGACGCGATCAGCTTCGCGTTTTCGCTGGGTGCGCTGGTGCTGGTCCGCATCCACAGCGACTTCCATCCCAAGGCCGTGGTGGGCAGCGTGCTCGGCAACGTGGCCAGCGGCGTGCGCATGATCTGGGCCGACCTGCCGCTGCGCGCGTTCATTCTTTACGCGGGCGTGGTTTCCGTCTTCGTCGGCGGCCCGCTGCAAGTCGGCCTGCCGGTACTCGCCGACACCCGGATGGATCTGGGCGCCGCCTCACTCGGCATCCTGATGACCGCCAACGGCGGCGGCATGCTGCTCGGCAGCGCCCTGTCCGGCCTTTCCGCCCGCTTCGTGAAGGGCCGTCTGGGACTGATGGTGCTGACCATCGACAGCCTAGTCGGCCTGGCCCTGGCCACACTGGCGCTGGTGCACTCCACCGTCGGCGGCGCGATCCTGCTCGCCTGCACCGGCGTATTCGGCGGCATCGCCCAGATCGCCATCGTCAGCTGGATCCAGCGCCGCGTGGCGCCCGAAATGATGGGTCGCACCATGAGCGTACTGATGTTCACCTTCATGGGCTTGGGCCCCCTCTCCGCCGCCCTCGCCGGCAGCCTTCTGAAAGTGATCCCGCTGACCGACCTGTTCGTCGGCGCCGGCCTGCTACTCACCGCCATCGCCCTGAGCTGCATGAGCAGCCCCGCACTCCGGGCGATCGGTACCGCGCGTATCGACCCAGCACCTGCGCGCTGAAGTTGGACCGCTGGTGGGCTCTCCAGCCCGGCACCCAGGGCAGTCATTCGAAAGAACACACTGACCCTGAGGCCTGCATCTGATCTATCGCTGGGATGGAGGGCGGATCGCGCAGGTGCTGGAAGTGGGCGAACTCCAGCGGTCCGCGCCGGACAGGTCGGGAAGTGCACTCTGACTCTGACCCGGGTTTTTGAACCAGCTGCGCAGAACAAGAGCGTTTCGTCCTCCCGCGGAGGCCGAGTCACTCTCTCTCGCTTGCCCACGCACACGTCAGAAACGTGTGCGAACAGCGCAGCTGGCCCGAAGGGCGGAGGGCAGGATGCCCGGAGCAAGAGAGAGTAACCAGGAGAAGTAACCCGGCCCGCGCAGCGGGTCGAAACGCTCTTGATTCATGCAACCCGAAACAGCCAGAGCCAAGAGCATCGCGCACAGGGCGCGCTCCTACATGGACGCCTCGCTCACCCCGCCGTCTGCACCTTCCCAATCGCCTTCAGCCGCTTCTTCTCCGCCCTCGCCGCCTTCCGCGCGGCCCGACGATCCGCACGACCCGCCTTGCGGATCTTGCGGTCGTAATTCCACAGATAGATCGCTGGCGTGCTGAGCAAGGTCAGCATCTGCGAAACCAGCAGACCACCGACGATGGCGATGCCCAGCGGCTGGCGCATTTCCGAGCCGATGCCGAAGCCGATCGCCAGCGGCAGCGCCGCGCCCATTGCGACGAGGGTCGTCATGGTGATCGGACGGAAGCGCACCAGCGCCGCCTCGCGGATGGCGTCGGGCGCGGACATGCCGTATTCGCGCTCCCTGACGAGGGCGAAGTCGACCATCAGGATCGCGTTTTTCTTGACGATGCCGATCAGCATCAGAATTGCGATGATCGCCATCAGTGACAACTGGGTCTGGGTCACCAGCATGGCGAGGAAGGCGCCGGCGCCGGCCGCTGGCAGCGTCGACAGAATCGTCAGCGGATGACCCAGGCTTTCGTAGAGAATGCCGAGCACGATATACATCGCCAGCACCGAGCCGAGCAGCAGCACCATGCCGTTGGACTGGGCCTGTTGCAGGCGCTGGTTGGCGCCGGTGTAGTCGACCCTGACGCCGGCCGGCAGGCCCACCGCATAGGCGGCCTGATTGACCAGCGCGATGCCGCGATCCTGGGTCACGTCCTTGGCCAGGTTGTAGCTGATGGTGACCGATTCCAGCTGATTGTGGTGGCGGATGCGCAGCGGGCTGATGCTGGGCTCCATCTTTGCCAGCGCAGACAGCGGAATCATCTGGCCGGTGTCGCTGCGCACGCGCACGCTGAGCAATGACTGCGGACTGAGGTTTTCGCTGGCGTTGCTGCTCAGCACCACCCAGTACTGGTTGATGTCCGAATAGATCTGCGAGACCTGACGTTGGCCGAACGAGCTGAACAGTGCGGTGTCGATCGAGCCCATGCTGACGTGCAGTCGCGCGGCGGCTTCGCGGTCGACGGTCAGTTGTTGCTGCTTGCCGACCTGGTCGAACGGGCTGCTGACGTCCTGGAACTCCTTGATGCCTCGCATCTGCCGCACCATCTTCAGCGCCCACGGCTGCAGGTCACCGCCGTCGCTGCCGGTGAGCTGGAATTCGTACTGGCCGCCGTTGTCGCCGCTGCCGCCACCACCGAGGAACTGCGAGGCGCTGACCGAGACTCTCACGTCGGGCAACTGGTCGTATTTTTTCGACAGGCGCTCAATCACCACCTTGATATTTTCCGGCCGCTCGCCGACGCCGCGACCACGCGGCTTGAGATCGACGAACATCCGTGCCGAATTGCCCACCGCGCCGCCACTGCCATTGCCGCCAAGCAGGGTGAGCTGGTCGAGCACGGCCGGGTCGGCAGCCATCAATTTCTGGACCAGCTGTGCACGCTCGGTCAGTACGTTGGGGGAGATATTCGCGTCGGCACTGATATCGACCTCAAGCTGGCCGGTGTCCTCGTCGGGCATGAAGGTGCCGCCCGCGGTTTTCACCACCGCGGCGCCCAGCGCGAACGTCAGCAACAGCAACAGCAGGGGCTGCCAGCGCATGATGCGGCGGTGATGCATGGCCCAGTCCAGTGCGCGCTCGTACTGGCGCAGCAGGCCGCGATCAAAGCGCTCCACCGCCTGCTCGATCCGCCCCGGTGGCGGTGGCGGCACCGGCTCGTGCTTGAGCAGGAACCCGCACAGCGCCGGAGTGAGCGTCAGCGAGACGATCGCCGAGATCACCACCGCAGCGGTGAGCGTCACCGAAAACTCACGCAGCAGCATGATCAGCATGTTGTTGCCGAACAGCAGCGGCGCAAACACGGCCACCAGCGACAGCGTGATCGAGACCACGGTGAAGCCGATTTCGCGCACGCCGGTCAGCGAGGCCTCCAGCGGCGCCATGCCTTTTTCCATGTGGCGCACGATGTTCTCGATCACCACGATCGCGTCATCGACCACGAAGCCGATGCACAACACGAGTGCCACCAGCGACAAGGTGTTGAGCGTGTAGCCGAGCATCCACATCACCACGAAGGCGCCGGCCAGCGACAACGGCACGCTGAGCATGGCGATCAGGGTCGGCCGCAGCCGGCGCAGGAACACCAGCATCACCAGCGCCACCATCACGATCGAGATCAGCAAGGCGACCTTGACCTCGTGCAGGGCCGACTTGGTGGTCTGGGTGAGGTCGAATACCGGGCTGATGGAGATATCCGACGGCATCGATGCCGCCAGTTGCGGCAGCCGTGCGCGGATCGCCTCGACCGTGGCCACCGCGTTCGCCTCCGGCCGCTTGGTGATCTGCAGGCCAACTGTGCGGGCGCCATCGAACCAGGCGGCCTGGTACTGATCCTGCTGGCCGCTGTACACCGTGGCCACGTCGGAGAGTCGCACCGGCGCGCCATTCCTTTCCGCGATCAGCAGGTGCGCGAACTCGGCCGGCTCATGCAGGCCGTCGTTGGCGGTCACCGTCATCTGGGTGTGACCGTCGCTGAGGATGCCCAGCGGCGAGGTGACGTTGGCCGCACGCAGCGCGTTGGCCACGTCGTTTGCGGTGAGTCCCTTGGCGGCCAGGGCGCGGTTGTCCAGATCGATGCGTACCGCATGCGGCGTACCGCCGAACACATCGACCTGGGCGACGCCGTCGATCTGCGCCACGGCGGGCTTGAGGATCGTGTCGGCCAGATCGAACAGCTTGTCCTGCGGCATGCCGTCGGAGGTGAGCGCGATGAACAGGATCGGGATCTGCGAGGTATCGAACTTGAAGTACTGCGGCGGCGAGGGCATGCCCGAGGGCAGGTCGACCGCGGCCGCGTTGATCGCCGCCTGCACGTCGCGCGCGGCACTGTCGGCGGTGCGGCTGAAATTGAAACGCACGCTCACCGAGGCCGAGCCCTCGCGCGCGTTGCCATACATGTCGTCGATGCCGGGAATCTGGCCCAGATGGCGCTCCAGCGGCGCCAGCACGGTATTGGCCATGGTCTGCGCACTGGCCCCGGGCATGTTCGCCACGACATAGACGCCGGGGAAATCCAGCGACGGCAAGGCGGCCACGCCCAGCAACAGGTAGGCCCAGACGCCCGCCAGCACCAGCCCGATGGCCAGCAATGAAGTGCCGGCCGGGCGACGAATCAGCGGCGCAAAGATGTTCATGCGGCAGCTCTGGCGGGGGCACGGCCGCGGGGGAAGGCGGCCAGGCAACGGCGCGACGGTGACGGTGCGGGGAGAAGAGGTCCTTTCATGGCGATGTTATGCCACTGCGCGCCTCCGGTTGTATGTGCCTTTAGTCCTCACCCTGTCGAAAGGCGGGGGTCAGCACGGCTTTCGCAGGGGCGCGTGGCGCGCGATGCCCTTCGTCGAGCCAAAAGCATCGCGCGCCAGCGCGCTCCTACGTGGACAACTGCGGCATCACACCAGCGCGCCCCTACAACGGAGGGGGGCTGCCGGGCAGCGCCGGCATCTGTGCCTGCAGCTCGCGCTGGCGCCTGATTTCGGCACGGAGCTGGCGGCGGGCGGCCTTGCGCTCGCGGCGGTCGTGCTGCCACAGGTAGATTGCCGGCGTGCTGAGCAGGGTCAGCAACTGCGACACCAGCAGGCCGCCGAAGATGGCGATGCCCAACGGCTGGCGCATTTCCGAGCCCACGCCGAAACCGATCGCCAGCGGCAGCGCCGCGCCCATTGCCACCAACGTCGTCATGGTGATCGGGCGGAAGCGCACCAGCGCCGCCTCACGAATCGCGTCCGGCGCCGACATGCCGCGTTCGCGCTCGGCAACCAGGGCAAAGTCGACCATCAGGATCGCGTTTTTCTTGACGATGCCGATCAGCATCAGGATCGCGATGATCGACATCAGGGTCAGCTCGGTATGCGTGACCAGCATCGCCAGATACGCGCCCATGCCCGCGGCGGGCAAGGTGGAGAGGATGGTCAGCGGGTGGATCAGGCTCTCGTAGAGCACGCCCAGCACGATGTACATCACCAGGATCACCGCCAGCAGCATCAAGCCGGCACCGGTCGCCGCCTCGATCAATTGCTGGTTGTCGCCGGCGTATTTCCGCTGCACCCCGGGCGGCAGCTGGCTGGAGTCGACCACCTCGTTGGCCAGCTTGAGCCCTTGCACCGGATTCACGCCCTTGGCCAGGTTGTAACTGATCGCGGCCGATTCGAGCTGGTCGTAATGACTGATGCTGATCGGCGCAATGCTGGAGCTGATCTTGGCCAGCGCGGAAAGCGGAATCATCTTGCCCTGGCTATTGCGCACGTACGTGTTGAGCAGTGCCTGCGGGCTCAGCGACTTGGCCCCCCGCGAGGTCAGCACGACCCGGTACTGGTTGATGTCGGAGTAGATGATCGATACCGGCTGCTGGCTGAACGCATCGGCCAGCGCCGTGTCGACCATCGCCATGCTCACTTGCAGCCGCGCGGCGACGGCGCGGTCCACGGTGAGCATCTGCTGCTTGCCGATGCTGTCGAAACTGGTGCTGACGTCGCGGAACTCCTTCATGCCGCGCATGCGCTGCGCCAGCTTGAGGGTGGGCTCCTGCAGGCTGGCGCCGGCGCTGCTGGTGAGCTGCAGCTGGAAACGCCCCTGCCCCCCACCACCGGAGCCGCCGCCACCGCCGATGAACTGCATCGGGGTCAGCGAGACATCGACATCGGGCAGTGCCTTGTACTGTTTGGCGAGCCGCTCGATCACCTGCTTGACCGGGTCGTGACGCTCGCCCGGGCCATGGCCGACAGGCTTGAGGTCGATGAACATCGTCGCGTTGCTGCCGACTGCGCCGCCACCGCCGCCGAGCACGGTGGTGACATCGAGCACGGCCGGGTCAGCCAGCATGGTGGCCGCCACCTGCTGCGCACGCACGGCCAGCCGGGTCGGTGAGACGTTCGCTTCGGCACTGACCCTGGCCTGCATCATGCCGATATCCTCGTCGGGCATGATGCCGCCGCCGGCGGTCATCGCCACGGCGACCGCCAGCATGGCGGTCATCACCAGCAGGATCGCCGGCTGCCAGCGCATGATGCGGCGGTGGTGCAGTGCCCAGTCGAGTGAACGCTGATAGGTGCGGTGCAGGCCCTGGTCGAAACGCTCGAGCGCATGTTGCAGCCGGTTCGGCTCGCGCTGGCCGGCGGCGTGCTCCGGCGTGAGAAAGCGCCCGCACAGCGCCGGCGTCAGGGTCAGCGAGACGATGGCCGAGATCACCACCGCGGCGGTCAGGGTGATCGAGAACTCGCGCATCAGCATGGTGAAGACGTTGTTGCCGAACAGCATCGGCGCGAACACCGCGATCAGCGACAGCGTGATCGAGATCACCGTGAAGCCGATCTCGCGCACACCGACCAGGGCCGCTTCCAGCGGCGGCGTGCCTTTTTCCATGTGGCGCACGATGTTCTCGATCACCACGATCGCGTCATCGACCACGAAGCCGATGCACAGCACCAGCGCGATCAGCGACAAGGTGTTGAGCGAAAAGCCCAGCACCCACATCACCACAAAGGCACCGGCCAGCGACAGCGGGATGCTGAGCATGGCGATCAGGGTGGGCCGCAGCCGGCGCAGGAACACCAGCATCACCAGCGCCACCATCACGATGCTCAGCAGCAGGGCCACCTCGACCTCGTGCAGGGCCGACTTGGTGGTCTGGGTGAGATCGAAGATCGGCGTGATCTGCACGTCGGCCGGCATCACGCTGCGAAACGCCGGCAACTTGGCGCGTATCGCCTCGGCCGTGGCCACCGCATTCGCATCGGCGCGCTTGCTGATCTGCATGGTCACCGAGCGCTTGCCGTTGAACCAGGCCGCCTGGTATTCGTCCTGCTGCCCGCTGGTGATGGTGGCCACATCAGACAGCCGCACCGGCGTGCCGTTTCTCATCGCGATGACCAGGTGGCTGAACTGGTCGGCCGTTTGCAGGCCATCGTCGGCCTGCACCGTCATGCGGGTCTTGCCGTTGCCGATGAAGCCCAGCGGCGCATTGACGTTGGCGGCACGCAGCGCGTTGGAGACGTCGTTGGCGGTAAGGCCCATCGCGGCCAGCACGCGGTTGTCCAGATCGATCCGTACCGCGTGCGGCGAACCGCCGAACACCTGCACCCGCGCGACCCCCGGGACCTGCGCCACCGCTGGCTGCAGCAGGTTGTTGGTCAGGTCGTACAGGCGGTCGGGCGGCAGGCTGGTCGAGGTCAGCGCCACCAGCAACACCGGAATCTGCGAGGTATCGAACTTGAAGTATTGCGGCGGGCTGGGCAGGCCCGAGGGCAGGTCCGGGGCGGCGGCATTGAGTGCTGCCTGCACCTCGCGCGCAGCGGCATCGGTGTCGGTGCCGAAGTTGAACATCACCATGATCTGCGCGGCACCCTCGCTGGAGTTGCCGGACATCATGCGCACACCGGGAATGCGGCCCAGATGGCGCTCCAGCGGCGCCATCACCGTACTGGCCATGGTCTGCGCGCTGGCGCCCGGCGACTGCGCCGCCACGAAGATGCCGGGAAATTCGATCGTCGGCAGCGCCGCCACACCCAGCAACAGGTAGGCCCACACACCAGCGAGCATCAGGCCGAAGGCCAGCAGCGAGGTGCCGGCAGGCCGGCGGATAAACGGTGCGAAAATATTCACTCGGGTCTCCCTGACGCACAAGCATAGTGGCAGAGCCCGCACACCCGACAGCCCGCCCGGCGCATGCCGCCTGGCAACCTCGCTGGCATCTCCCTGACAGCGTCCTTTATGCCATCAAGTGACGCCGCGGCGAATGTGCCTGAAGTCCATGGCGGCGCCGATACCTGCTGAACATCCCTGTTCGCCTTGCTTCCTCGCGCCTCGCTCGCCTTGACCTCGCCGGCTTCCGTGGCCGCGCGATACTCAAAGCGCCGAGGGGCTGTAGCGCAGGGTCAGGTACCAGGTGCGACCGGCCTGGTTGTAGTAGTAGACGGTTTCGTAGTGGTGATCGAAGGCGTTGGCCAGCCGGGCCTCGACCTGCCAGTCCGGCGTGAAGTGCCAGCTGGCCCGCAACGCCAGCGTGCTGTAGCCGCCGAGGCGATGGGTGTTGCCGACATCGTCATAGCTCTTGCCGGCGGCATACCAGGTCGTGCCGACGCCGAAGTCGCCGAGGCGGCGGTCAATATCGATACGCGCGGTGCGCTCGGGACGGCGCGGCAGCAGGTTGCCGTTGTTGGCGCCGCCGTCGACGTTTTTCGGCTGCTGCAAGGTGAGATAACTCTGCACCTGCCAGCCGTCGAGATGGACGCCGAGCTGGCCTTCCACGCCGCGAATGCGCGTCTTGCTGACATTGAACGGCACGTAGTTCTGGTTCGGATCGAGCACGATCAGGTCGTCGATACTGGTCTGGTAAGCGTTCACCGCCCAGTTCCAGTTGCCCAGCTTCTGGTTCAGGCCGAGCTCGCCACTGCGTGACTGCTCCGGCTTCAGATCCGGGTTGGCCGAGGGAATGCCGTAGAACGGCGGGTAGTACAGGTCGTTGAAGGTCGGCGCGTGGAACGCGGTACCGTAGCTGGCCAGCAGGTGCAGGTCGTGGTCGAAGCGGTAACCCCAGGCCAGCGCACCGGTGCTGTGGCCGCCGTACTGCGAATTGTCGTCATGGCGCACCGATGCCTGCAGCTCGTTGCGGTCGAACGTGCCCTGATACTGCAGGTAGCCGCCGGTGTCGTGGCGGTTGTCGGCGAGGTAGCCGGTGCTGCTGTCGACATGCTCCTGCTGGTAATCCACGCCGGCCGTCAGCACCTGGTTCGCGGCCAGCGTGATGTCGTTCTGCCACGAGGCCTGGTTGCGCCGCGAGTTGGAGTAGCCGGTCTGCGCAAACGGGTAATACGTGCCGTAGTAGGTGCCCTGGTAGTACGTGGTGGCGAGGTCCCTGCTCTGCCCGGCGTTGAGCGTGACCTTCCACGCCTCCAGCAGCGAGAAACTCAACTTGGCACCGGCGACGCGCTGTTCGTTGACCGCGTCGTTGCCGCCATACGGACTGCCGGCGTATTCCACGTCGTTCCTGCTGCGCAGCCAGTTGAAGGACAGCTCGGTGCCGTTGTCCCAGCGATAGCCGGCGCTGACCGCGCCATTCCAGCTGCGGTAGGCGTCGTTGCGCGGATCATCGACATAGCAACCGGCCATCGCTTCGGCCGCACCCATCCGGCAGGCCGGGAAGCCACGGGTGTATTCGCCACCAAGGCTGAGGTTGACCCAGGCGTGCTCGTCGCCCGCGGCCAAACCAGCCTCGCTGCCGAACAGGCCGTGGCTGCCGGCGGTCATGCTCAACGACGGCGCGATGCCGCCGCCGGCGTGGCCGTGGCGGGTGAAGATCTGGATCACGCCACCGATCGCATCGGCGCCGTACAGGCTCGAACGCGGGCCGCGCACGATCTCGATGCGCTCGATCTGCTCCACCGGAATCTGCTCCAGCGAGGCCAGCCCGGCCGTGACCGAACCGATGCGCATGCCGTCGATCAGCACCATGGTGTGGGTGGAATTGGTGCCGCGCAGGAACAGCGAACTCTGCTGCCCGAGGCCGCCGCTCTGCGCAAAGGTCACGCCGGGCAGGCCGGTGAGCAGGTCGAGTACCGACGCCGGCTGCAGCCGCTCGATATCGGCACGTGTTATCACGGTCACCGATGTCAGCGCGTCATCGACGGTGATCGCGGTACGCGTGGCGGTGACGATCACCGGATTCAGCGCGGCGGCATCGTTCTGGTCGGCGGCGTGCGCGGCCAGCGTGGTACTGAGCAGCGCCGCTGCCAGCAAGGTCTTCTTCATGATGTTGCGTCCTCGGCCGCGCACCCGCGCACGGCTCATGTGATCGATGAGCTGGCAGCGCGCAGGGGGGGGAGACGAAACGACGGGCAGGCGAACACGCCACACACGTGGTTCGGCCTCGCCCACCGCGAGCCACCAGGAATCGTTCGGGCCGGTCTCCGGGCTGGCGAGTGGCCGGCGATGATCTGCCTGCCGCGATCGGCGCCTTCCCATGCTCAAGCACAGTGGCATTTGCCGATCGTTGACTTCGCTTACCGTTGCGGGGGCAGCGCCGGCCTTGCAGTGATGAACACCGCGCACCGGCTTCCCGTTTCATCCCGTCGACGACATGCCGGCGGGACACCTGAACCGCGCCACTGTAGCTTCGGACGGCTATTTGGGCAATCCTTCTGGCCCCGGTGGCCATGCCGATTACTGTAGGAGCGCACCCCGTGCGCGATGCTTTTCGCTCTTGTATGCATCAAAGCGATCGCGCACGACCGAAGGAAGTCCCCTCTTGTGGACAGGGTGCGCTCCTGCAGGCGCTTCAGACGGTTTCGGTCACCTTGTTGAGGTGCGGCGGTACATCCGGATTGAAACCACGCCGCAGTGCCAGCTCGCTGGTGGCGCGATAGAAGCTCTGGATCATCAGCAGCGGCGTGCAGATCGGCGGCAAGCCCGCCGGCACCAGCAATGTACCCGGCCCCTGGCTGCCGGAGGCGGCGACCCATACCTGCGCGCCGCGTCGACGAAACTCCTCGGCCACCGCCAGCGTGCCCTCCAGCGTGTCGTCATCCTGGGCGAAGCACAGCACCGGAAAGTCGGCGCCGACCAGCGCCATCGGGCCGTGCCTGACCTCGGCCGCGCTGAAAGCCTCGGCATGCAGACCGCAGGTTTCCTTGAACTTCAATGCGGCTTCCAGCGCGATGCCGAGGCCGAAGCCGCGACCGACCACGAACAGGTTGTGCGCGCCGACCAGACCTTCGCTCAGTGCCGACCAGTCCGCATCCCAGCCCGCGCGCAGCGCGTCGGGCAGGCGCAGCAAGGCTTCGCCCAACTGGCGATCTCCATGCCAGCGCGCGCACAGATGCAGCACGGCGGCGAGCGCGGCGATATAGCTCTTGGTCGCTGCCACGCTGCGCTCGGGTCCCGCGTGCAGCGGGATCACCGTGTCAGCCAGCTCGGCCAGCGGCGAGGTCTCGACGTTGACCAGCGCAATCACCCGCGCACCAGCCAGCTTGGCCGCCTGCGCATTGCGCAGCAGGTCCGGACTCTTGCCCGACTGCGATATGGCGATGAACAGCGCGCCCTGCCACTGCTGCTCGGCCGCATACACCGAGGTGACCGAGGGCGAGGCCGACGCGGTGACGATGCCGAGCTGGGTTTCGAAGACGTATTTTGCATACGCCGCGGCGTGATCGGAGCTGCCGCGCGCGCAGGTGACGATGAAGCGCGGCGGGTCCGCCCGCAGCTGTTGCGCCAACGCGGAAATCGCTGCCTCGTTGGCGGCAAACTGGCGCGCCACCACCTCGGCGGCCTCGTGCGCTTCGCGGTACATCAGGGTGTCACTGGCAATCATGTGCGGCCTCTCGGGAAGATTCTGGTGAAGTCCGGTGCACGCCGGATGTCTCTCACAATTTCAGGTAGCAGCGGGAGCGATCCATCGCCAGCACGATCAGCCACCACAGCGCGACGAACAGCAGCGCCCAGCTCAGCGATGGCAGCCACGGGCCGGTCCACGGCGTCATCCAGTCCGCCAGCCCGTGCTGGTACAGCGGTTCCTGCCAGCCGGATGCCGGCAGCAGGATCTGCATCCATTCCGAACCGGCATAGGCGGCAATCGCGTTGACGCCGAAGCGGCGCCCCAGCGCCGGCCAGCCACGCTGATCGACCAACCAGTGGAACGCGAGCAGGGCCAGCATCGCCCAGCCACCCGTCCACAGCACGAACGAGGGCGTCCACAAATTCTTGTTCCACGGCAGCCATGCCGACCACAGCGCACCGAGCAGCAACGACAGCAGACCGGCCAGCAACAGGGGTTTGAGCTCGCCACGGCGCAACCAGCAGCCCGCACGCAGACCGAGCAGGACGGTGGCGAGCGACGGCAAGGTACTGAGCAGGCCTTCCGGGTCGTGGCCACGACCGCTGAGCGGATCGACCAGGTAGACGAAGCGGCCGAACACCGCCGTATCGACGCGGCTGGCGAGATTGCTCCACGGCTGCAGCGAACCACCGAGCCACAGCAAGCCCCAGTAGCCGAGCAGCAGGATCACGATCAGCGCCCATTGCATGCGTGGGCGGGTGTAGATCGCCAGCCACGCCACCACGGCGAAACACACGCCGATGCGCTGCAGCACGCCGGGAAAGCGCAGATGCGCCTGCGGCATCAGCAGCGCCGCCAGCAGGTTGATCGCCACGCCCAGGGCGATGATGCGCAAGGCACGCCACAGCGCGGCGCGAGCCAGCACCGCGGCGACGGCCCCCTGCTCCAGTCGCGGCGCAATCGCCAGCGCCACCGACACGCCGACCACGAACAGAAAGAACGGAAACACCAGATCGGTCGGCGTGCAGCCGTTCCATGCCGAGTGCTCCAGCGGCCCGTAGACATGGCCCCAGTCGCCCGGATCGTTGACCAGCAGCATCGCCGCTACCGTGCAGCCGCGCAGGGCATCGAGCGAGGCCAGCCGGCGTGACGGCAAGATCATGGCGCGGTGGCCGCGGGAATCAGGCTGACGCGGGCCAGCGCGTACAACGGACCGTCAATCGGCGCGGTGTAGACCAGGCACAGCGCGTGCTCGCCACGCAATGCCGGCAACGCGGCGTGCAGAGCGAAACGGCGTGCGCTGTGCGCCGGGTCGGGCAGCGGCAGGCTGGCCAGCACGATGCCGTCGCATTGATCCTGATGCACCACCAGCTCGCCGAACGGCGTGCTGTGGGGGTGCGATAGCACCAGCTTCTGTTCGTGCGCCAGCGCATAGTTGCGCTCCAGTCGCACGGCTTCGACGTGAATCGCAGTCACACCATCCATCGGCGTGGCCGGATACAGCTGGCAGCTATTGAATACGTTGATGCTGTAGACCGGTGCCAGCGAGGTGGCATCCGGCATGGGCTGCACGCGCAAGCGGAAGTTGCTGCCCGGGCAGTTGGGCAACTCGTTGCCGCTGAGGCTGAGCAGGCTGGCCCGATCCAGTATCCGCTCGCGCGGCGCGGCCAGCGCCGTGCCGTCGGCGGCAAGGCTCACCGCACGCACCGTGATCGGCAACGTTACCGTCAGCGGCGACTGGTACCGCGGCGACTGCAACCCGGGCACGCTGCCATCCAGGGTGTAATGCAGCGTGCCGAAACCGGCTTGGTCGGACAGTGTCACCTGCACGCTGCCGCTGGTCAGTGCGGCGTTGCGATCGAACGCCATGATCGGCGCGAATGCGCTGTCGGCATAACCGATGTGCTGCGCGCGGTAGCGTGCGAACTGGGCCGGCAGGCGACTGCCGAAGTCGTTCCAGTTGCGCACGGCTGCGGGGGACCAGTCCACCTCGCTGAGCGCGTCCAGTCGCGGGAACACCGCATGCTCCACATGCTGCATGCTCGGCATGTGTTCGGTCCATACGTTGGCCTGGGCGCCCAGCACATGCGTTGCCTGCGCGGCATCGAGTTCCTTTGGCACCGGCTCGAACGCATACACGCTGGCCAGGCTCTCCACCGGCATGCGCCCGGCGGTCTCATCATCGTGGTCGCTCTGCAGTTGATCGAAATACAGATCGGGCGCCGGTGACAACACCACGTCATGACCAAGCTGCGCCGCCTTGATCGCGCCCTTGCTGCCACGCCACGACATCACCGTGGCATCGGCCGGCACGCCACCGTCGAGAATTTCGTCCCAGCCGACCAGACGCCGACCATGCGCATCGAGGTAGCGCCCGACCCGATCGATGAACCAGCCCTGCAGCGCATCCTCGTCCTTCAGGCCCAGCGAACGCATTTTTGCCTGCACCGCGGGCGAGGCCTGCCACTGATCCTTGACCGCCTCGTCGCCACCTAGGTGAATGTACTTCGAGGGGAACAGCGCCATCACCTCGTCGAGTACGTGATCGATGAAAGTGAAAGTGGCATCGTCGACGTTGTAAAGATACGGGTTGACGCCCCAGTCCACCGACACCTTTGGACGTGTGCCGGTGACGCCGAGCTGCGGATACGCCGCCACCGCCGCTTGCGCGTGGCCGGGCATGTCCAGCTCCGGCACCACCGTGATATGGCGCGCGGCGGCGTAGGCGACGATGCGGCGGATCTGCGCCTGCGTGTAGAAGCCGCCGTAACGCATCGGCTCGCCGTCGTGCCCCGCATCCGGCGGCGTGCGCCACGCACCGATGCCGGTCAGCGCGGGATAGCGCTTGATCTGGATGCGCCAGCCCTGGTCGTCGGTGAGATGCCAATGAAACATGTTCAGCTTGTGCTGCGCCATCTGATCGAGCAGTCGCTCGATCTCGGCCACGCTTTGCATATGCCGTACCGAATCCAGCATCAGCCCGCGCCAGGCGAAGCGTGGCTGATCACGGATCTGCAGCAACGGCACGCGCACCGGGCCACTGGCTGCATCCGGCGTCAGCAACTGCCACAGGGTGACCGCGCCGTAAAAGAGTCCGGCATCGTCACGCGCCCGGATCACGATGCCTGCTGGCGATACATCCAGCGCGTAGCCGCCGCGTTGTTCGACCGGTGCCTGCGGGTCACGCTGCAACACGATGCCGTGGACGGCGCCCGCGGCATGTCGAGTCTGCAATGACAGATGACGCGTACGACCAAGCAGGGCCGCCAGATAGTCGGCCGTTTGTCGGCTGGCGCGGCTGCCATCCGCAACGATGATCGGCGTGTGCGTATCGACGACGAAGACGCCGCCGTCAAGGCGAAGCTGCGCCGGTTGCGGGATCAAGGACGGCGATGCCGCGCTGCCTTCTGCTGCCGACGCAAGCGACGGCCACGCGACTATGGCGACGCATGCCAGCAGCCCCGCCCGGAACACATCTGGAAAACGGCGTGTCATCGGCAGTCTCCGTTGCAATCGACCATGGCAGCTTACGACGGCAGCGCCGCCTGAAAAAAAGGGCAGGCCCGAAAAGTACCGACCGGACCTGCCTGGGGAGAGGTGGGGCCATCCGTGGCCTGCTTCATGTCACACGGTGTGCCTCAGAACTTGAAGCGCAGGTTGACGTAGTACTGGCGTCCATTGGTGTAGAAGTAATACGGCTGTTTGCCGAAAACATCGCTCTTCGTGTAGTACTTGAGCGTCGGGTTGTTGAGGTTCATCGCGTCGAAACTGACCGACATCCAGTCGTTGATGGTGTACCCCAGCGATGCTGCCAGACTGCCGGTACCGGCCTGGTAGAAGTTGTCCGCGCGCGCCACGCCGGCATAGAACGACGAACGATAGGTGTAGCTGATGCGGGCGTTGAACTTGGCGTTCTCGAAGTAGGCCGACACGTTGCCGGTGGTCTTGGAGGTGCCCTGCAACGGCTTGTTCTGATCCGCATGCCCGCTGGCGTACGTGTAATTGGCGGCAACGCCGAAGTTCTCGCCGATCGGCTGAATGTAGTTCAGCTCCAGGCCCTTGACGCTGCCATTGACGTTGCTGGGCACACTGACCGTATAGGTGTTGAAGACATCCTGCCCGGCCAGCGTGCTGGCCTGGATGTTCTTGAAGGTCTCATCGACGTTGCTGAAGTTCACGTAGTCTTTGAGCTGCATTGCATAGACGCTGGCGGACAGCAGACCGCGCGGGGCGAAATACCACTCCAGCGCCGTGTCGAAGTTGGTCGAGATCAGCGGATTGAGTTTCGGGTTGCCACCACTGCCGGCAAGGGTCAGGTCATTCAGCGAGACGGTGCCGGCCAGGGCCGAGTAGTCCGGTCGCGTCATCGTCTGCGAGACAGCCATACGCGCGACGACATCATCGGTCAGGCTGAACTTCAGGTTCGCACTGGGCAACAGCTTGCCGTAGGTATGGTTGTAGGTGTTCCAGTAGTAGTTGCCGAAGGCCGAGCCGGTGATCGGTCCGACCGAGGTGGTCGCCGTCGGATCCTGGTTGGTGCTGGTGTAGCCGATGTTTTCCTTGGTGCTGACATAGCGCAGGCCGATGTTGCCGCTCCAGCGATCGCCGGAGAAGTTGGCCTGCAGATAGGCGGCACTGTCTTTTTCGTTGACCTTGTAGATGTCATTGAAATAGAAGCGAGTAACCGGATCGCGGTTGGTGTACAGCGCATTGAACGCGGCCAGCTGTGCCGGCGTGTAATACCAGACGCTGCCCGGCACGGTGGCGCCCAGGTCGCTGCCAAAGCCGCTCGGGTAGTTGGAGTAACCGGTCGGGTAATTGGCCAGATTGGTCCAGTCGCCGGCCGGGCCCTGGGCTACTTCGAACAGGTTCTCGCGGGTGTGGTCGGAGTAGCGCACGCCAAACTGCAGCGAGGACAGCGAACCCTGGTCGAAATCGAGCTCGCCATCGCCCTGGAACCAGTTCTCCTTGTCCTTGGTGTTGATGCCCTGGCCACCGAAGATCCAGCCTGCGCTTGGGATAATGCCCGATGGCGAGCTGTTGTCACCGCCGACCGACCAGTTGGTGGGCTGGCCGGTTCCGCGGATATCCCAGCTCGCCGCCGCACCGGCACCGGCACCGAGTTCAAGCACATTCTGGGTCGGGCTGCTGCCCTTGCCACTGGTGGTGCCGATCTGACCCTTGAAGTTCAGGGTGCTGGTGGCCTGCCAGTCGGCATCGAGCGTCACATAGCTGGAGCTGGACGATGCGCCGGGACGTGAGATCTGGTCATACACGATGGAGGGATTGGTGTTGCCGGGCACCTGGGCGAACTGGGCGTTGGTGAGCACGCCGTTTTTCACCGTGTAGCCAGGCTGCAGCGCACCGGCCACATTGATGAACTGACTGGTCCACAACATGTAGTTGCGGTTGAAGTTGTCGGCCTTGAGCTTGGTGTAGAAGCCGTTGAGATTCAGGGTCAGGTTGTCGGTCGGCTTGAACTCGATATCCACCGCGCCGCCCTTGCGGGTGCGGGTCTGGGTGAACAGCGTGTTGCCCAGTTCCTGCGGGTAGTAGACGCCGGCCAGATCGGGGTGGGCGACAGCGACCGCATCGGTCGCCGCGATCTGGTTGTAGCCGCCAACGAGCTCCTGGCCGTCACGCTGCAGACTGCGCTTCTCGTAGAACAACTGGCCCATCACGCCGAACGTGTTGCTGTCGTTCTTCCAGTTGAACAGGCCGCTGAACTGCGGCTGGGTCGAGCTGGGCAGGTCCGAATAGACACCACCGATGGATGCCTCGCCGGTGACCTGCTTGGAGAATTCCAGCGGCTTGCGCGTGATGATGTTGACCGAACCGGCCGCGCCACCTTCCTGCAAGCGGGCCTCCGAGCTCTTGTGCACCACCACCTCGCTGACGATTTCCGAAGGCAGCAGGCTGTAGCTGACGCTGCGCCCCACCGTCGCCACCTGACTGAGCACGAACCAGTCGCCGGTGCCGATGGTATGCCCGTTGACCAGGGTCTGGGTCATGCTCGGATTGGTACCGCGCAGGCTGACACGATCGTTCTCGTCGAAGCCGCCTTCGCTGGCACTGGCCGAGCTGATGTTCACGCCCGGCAGGCGCTGCAAGGTATCGGCCACGTTCTTGGCGGGCAGCTTGCCGATGTCTTCGGCGGTGACGATCTCGACATGCGAGCTGGCGTCCTTTTTCAGTGCCAGCGACTCCGCCTCGCTGTCACGGATGCCGGTGACGGTTACCGTCGACAGCGTCTTGGCCTTGGCCTTTTCCGGCTGGCCCGGGCTGGCCGTGCCCTGGCTTGACTGGCTGCTGTCCTGGGCGTAGACCGCAGCGGATAAACACAGGCTGGCAATGATGCTGGCGGCTAGCAATGACTTGCGGTGGTTCATGACGTTCCTCCCCTCAGAGGTTGGCTCGAATCAGGACCGACAGGATGGCGGTCGTGGGCTTTGGATGGCTGAGTTGTTGCTGTTGCGGATGCTGCGGTTGGCTTGGCGCCGTGTCACCGGAGCGGGCTCGTTTCAACCTCCCTGTCCATGCTCGTGCCCCTGGTCCAGAAACCAGCCTGCGGCGCCAATGACACCAAGCTGGCCGTGCTCAATCAGACGAACCGGAATTTGCTGCAGCCAGGCGCGCATCACGCCCTTGTTGAAATAGCGCTCGGAAAATGCGCTGGCGAGCAGGAAGGACTGGATCTGCGGCAGGATGCCGCCGGCCAGATAGACGCCGCCGCGGGCGCCATAGATCAGGGCCAGGTCGCCAACGAAACTGCCGAGCAGGCCGCAGAACACGTGCAGGGTTTCAACCGCGGCGGCATCGCTGCCGGCCATCGCCGCACCGGTGAGTTCGGCCGGGGTCAACAGGCGCGCGTCGCTGCCGCGCAGCTCGCACAGCGCGCGATAGATCTTGAGCAGACCCGGTCCCGACAGCGCGTCCTCGAACGATACATGTGCACGCTCGCGCCGCAGCAGGCGCAGGATCTCGATCTCGCGTTCGTTGCCCGGCGCCAACGAAATCTGGCCGGCCTCGGTCGCCAATACCTGCGCCCGCGGCTGACCGGGAAACAGCACGGCAGCGCCCATGCCAGTGCCGGGCCCCAGCACCAGCACCGGCCCCGTCACGGGCGGCTGCAACGTGTCGATGATGGCGCGGGTCTCGTCGACGGCAATGAACTGGCTGGCGTAGGCCACCGCCTCGAAATCGTTGATCACCGCCAGCCGCTCGATCCCGAGACCGCTGCGGATATCGCTGATCGACACCGGCCAGGGCAGGTTTTCATTGACGATCGCGTCGTCGAGTACGTAACCGGCGCAGGCCACCGCGCAGTGTCGCAACTGACCTTTTGCCAATGCGTGCGGGGTCGTGCCCAGTTCGGCGACGAAGTCCTGCAGCATGGCGGTGAGGCTGGACCAGTCCGCGCAGCTGTAACGGTGGTAGTGGAGTATCTGCACTGGCTGGCTACTGCCGGTGGCACGAACCACCAAACCGATTCGCGCGTGGGTGCCGCCGATGTCGGCAGCCAGGAAAGGCTGATCCCGCGGCGAACCACCGACAGCCGCCGCGTCAGACGACCGGGCTCCCGCGAGCTCCCGTTCGGACGCCACCGTTGCCTGTTGCCGATTACTCGCTTCGCCCACGCTTTGCTCCCCGTTTCGGCTTGAACCTCTCTGCGGCGGCAGTCATCACTGCCGAGCGGGGGCTTGCCTGTTCGGGGCCGAGTCTGGAATTAAAATGACAACGTTGTCAACAGGCCCGGATAAAATCCCGTAAAAATCGCGTTTCGCGCTGCACCATGGCGCCAGCAGGCCGCCGGACTTGCATTGAAACGTATTCTGAAAATGGCTTTATTTTAGGCACTTGAAGACATAATTCGCCGTAGAAACAGCGATGTCGCGGCGCGACATGCGGGGGTCGACCAGGTGCTGTCCGGTATCGGCAACGGGCCTCTGGACGGCGCTCCAGTCGACCCTTCCATTTGACAACGTTGCACTTTCCGGGGAATAAAGAGACATTCCTGTCTGTCCCGGTCATTCGGCCGGTGCGACACGGCCGGCTCCGGGGAGAACTGAAGATCATGGCAACCACACTGGCGGCAACGCCGTCCGAGCGCAGCTACATCGGGCCGATGCTGATCATCGGCACGCTGTTCTTCATCTTCGGCTTCGTCACCTGGCTGAACGGTCCACTGACGATCTTCGTCAAGCTGGCCTTTGACCTCGATGACGTCAGCGCCTTCCTGATTCCGGTCGCGTTCTATGTGTCGTACTTTGTCCTCGCGCTGCCGTCGTCGGCGGTGCTCCGGCGTACGGGCATGAAGCGGGGCATGGCGCTGGGCCTGTTCGTGATGGCGATCGGCGCGGTGCTGTTCGGCGAGTTCATCAATATCCGCATCTACCACGGCGCACTGGTGGGGCTGTTCGTGATCGGCGCCGGCCTGTCGCTGCTGCAGACCGCATCGAATCCGTACATCAGCATTCTCGGACCGATCGACAGCGCGGCGCAGCGCATCGCCTTCATGGGTATCTGCAACAAAGTGGCCGGCGCGCTGGCGCCCTTCGTTTTCGGTGCGCTGGTGCTGAACGGCATCGATACGCTTGATCAGCAGGTGAAGTCGGCACCCACGCTGGCGGCACGCGAGGCGCTGCTCAACAGCTTCGCCGCCCGCGTGTACTGGCCGTACATGGTGATGGCCGCGCTGCTGGTACTGCTGGCGGTCTGGGTAGTGCGCTCGTCGCTGCCGGAGATCAAGCCGGCCGGTGCCAACGACGAGCACGCGATCGGCCACAGCGGACGCAGCATCTTCAGCTTTCCGCACCTGTGGCTGGGCGTGTTGTGCCTGTTCCTGTACGTGGGCGTGGAGGTGATGGCAGGCGACGCCATCGGCATCTATGGCCAGGGCTTCGGCCTGCCGCTGGACGCGACCCGGCATTTCACCTCCTACACCATGTTCGGCATGCTGCTGGGCTACATCATCGGCCTGCTGGTGATCCCCCGCTTCATCTCCCAGCAGCGCTACCTGGCGCTATCGGCGGTGTTGGGCATGGTGTTCGCCGCGGCCGCGTTCATGACGCACGGCTACGTCTCGGTCGCCTTCGTGGCCGCGCTCGGTTTCGCCAACGCGATGATGTGGCCGGCGATCTTTCCGCTGGCGATCAAGGGTCTGGGCCGGCATACCGAGGCAGCGTCCGCGCTGCTGATCATGGGCATCGTGGGTGGCGCGCTGATCCCGCAGGTATTCGTGCACCTGAAGCAGCTCATCGACTTCCAGCTCGCGTTCCTGTGCGTGATGCTGCCGTGCTACCTGTACATCCTGTACTACGGTCTGGTCGGCCACCGGGTCGGCCAGCAAGCAGCGGGCTGAGCAACCGTTCGCTGCCTTAACTGGCCATCGGTTAGGATGCGCACCGAGCTGCGCGATCCCGCGCGACCGGTTGGGCGCGTTGTAGCGCGAGGTTTTTTTTCACGATGGCTGAGGTTCCGCGGGTGCGTAGCGCCACCATCAAGGACGTCGCAGCACGGGCCGGCGTCTCGCTGAAGACCGTCTCGCGGGTGATCAACAACGAGCCGTCGGTGCACGCGCGTACCCGCGAAAAAGTACAACGCGAGATCGATGCCCTCGGTTACCAGCCGGACCCTTCCGCACGCAGCCTGCGCAGTACGCGGGCCTACGCGATCGGACTGGTCTACGACAACCCGAACGCGCACTACGTGATCAACATGCAGCATGGCGTGTTGTCGGCCTGCCGCAGCAGCGGCTTCGGCCTGCAGATCCATCCCTGCGATTCGGCATCGCCACGCCTGGCCGAGGAATTGTGCGAACTGGCGCGCCGCTCGCGACTGGCCGGACTGGTGCTGGCGCCGCCGATGTCGGAGCAGCCGGAGCTGATCCGCACCCTCGCCGAGGCGAACATACCTTTCATGCGGATCATCTCCGCCCGCAGCGACCCCAAGGACGGCTATCCCTGCGTCTACGTGGACGACCGCGATGCCGCCTACGCGATCACCGAGCACCTGATCCAGCTCGGCCACCAGCGCATCGGCTTCCTCTGGGGCGGGCGCGAGCACCGTTCCAGCCCCGAGCGTTACCAGGGTTACGAGGACGCGCTGAAGCACTACGGCATTGCGGTGGACCGCAAGCTGATCCTGGCCGGCGACTACACCTTCGACGACGGTTTTCGTGGCGCGCGCAAGCTGCTGGCGCTGAAGGAGCGCCCCACCGCGATCTTCGGCTCCAACGACGAGATTGCCGCCGGCGTGCTGGCCGCGGCGCACTCGGACGGCATCAACGTGCCCTACGATCTCTCGATTGCCGGCTTCGAGGACAGCCCCTTCTCCAAGCAGTCATGGCCCGCCCTGACCACCGCGCGGCAGGCGACCGAGGAGATCGCACGGCACGCAGCGCAGCGACTGATCGGGGACCTGCAGCGCGCCGCCAATGGCGAGGCGATCAGCCCCGTCAACGAAGGCTTCAGCCCGGAACTGGTGGTGCGTGGCTCCACCGCACCACGGCACACGGCGCCGCCGCGACGTTGAGCGGGCGGCGGCGCTCAGGGGTTTTCGAGCGGATCGCCTTGGGCACCGCGCTCACCCGCTGACGCCACCCATCCAGCTCTGCAGCACGCGATAGTCATCGTCGATCAGCACCAGGTCGGCGCGACAGCCTTCGGCGATACGGCCATGGCTGGCGCCCAGGCCAAGGAACTCGGCCGGGTAGGTGCTGGCCATGCGCAGCGCCTCATCCAGCGGCAATCCCAGCAGTTGCACCGCGTTGCGCACCGCGCCGGCCATGTCCAGCGCGGAGCCGGCCAGCACGCCTTGCGCGGTCTGGCAGATGCCATCTTTCGCGGTGATGGTTTCGCCGTTGATCACGAAATCGGGGTAGTCCGAGCCGACCGGCGGCATCGCGTCGGTGACCAGCAGCATCTTGCCGCGCGGCTTGGCCGCGATCGCCACGCGCAGGCTGGCCGGATGCACATGATGGCCATCGACGATCAGGCCGCACCAGCTGTCGGCATCTTCCAGCGCCGCACCGACCACGCCGGGCTCGCGACTGCCGAACGGGGTCATCGCGTTGAACAGATGAGTGAAGCCGCGTACGCCGGACGCCAGCGCGTCCCTGGTGGTGGCATAGTCGGCCGCGGTGTGACCGGCACAGACGACCAGCCCGGCGGCGGCCAGCGCGCGAATGCTTTGCAGCGGTACCTGCTCGGGCGCCAGGGTCAACAGGCGCACGCCGTGGTGTGGCGCGCACAGCAGTTCGAGCTCGGCGCTGCCCGGTGCATGGAAATACTTCGGATCATGCACGCCCTTGCGCGCCGGCGCGAGGTACGGGCCTTCCAGGTGAATGCCGAGCACGCCGGGCACGCCCTCGGCCAACGCCTGCTCCACGGCCACCAGCGCGGCGCGCATCACCGCCACATCGTCGCTGATCAGGGTCGGCAGAAAGCCGGTGGTGCCGTAGCGTCGATGCCCGGCGCCGATCCGGCGAATCGTCTCCACCGTGGGCGCGTCGTTGAACAACACACCGCCACCGCCGTTGACCTGCACATCGATGAAACCCGGCACCAGCATCGCGTCATCCATATCCTCCTGCGGCATGTCACGCAGTCGCGGGTCGCTCAGCGGCAGCAGGGCGGCGATGTGCTGGCCGTCCAGCACTACCGCAAGGTCTTCGCGCCAACCGCTGTCGGTGAGTACGCGGGCGTGGGTCAGGGCAGTCGTCATGGCGAACATCCGTGATGCAAGAAGGTCGATGTAGGAGCGCACCCTGTGCGCGATGCTCTTTAGGTCCACAAGAGCAAAAAGCATCGCGCACGAGGTGCGCTCCTGCAGATCAGTCGGTGTGCAGCTCGGCGACGAAGTCGTAGATATCGCCGCGATACCAGGAGGTGGTGAATTCGACGACGCGGCCATCATCGAGAAAACTGCGTCGCTCGATGTTCAGGCCTGCGCTGCCAACGCTGACGTGCAGCAGGCGTGCCTGTTGTGCGTTGAGCGACACCGCACGCAGCCGCTGCAAGGCTCGGCGCGGACGGCTGCCGAGCTTTTCCAGCGCCTCGTAGAGCGAGTCATGCACCAGCATCGGGTCGGGCAACATGATGGCCGGCACCACGCTGCGCTCGATCGCCAGCGGCTCGTCCTGGCCATAGCGCACGCGATGCAGACGCACCACCAGCGAACCCGGCGAGAGGTTCATCGCCATCGATTCCTCCGGCGTCACCTCGCCGATGCCGCGCTCGAAAAACTCCGAGCGCGGGCGCAGGCCGCGATCGCGCAGATCCTCGGTAAAGCTGGTCAGCCGCGACATCGGCTTGACGATGCGCTCGGCGATGAAGGTGCCCGCACCGTGGCGCTGGGTCAGCAGGCCCTCCTCGACCAGGCCGGCGATCGCCTTGCGCACGGTCACCCGCGACAGCTTCAACACCTGTGACAAATCACGCTCGCTGGGCAGGGCCTGCCCCGGCTCGATATCGCGATGCTCGACGATATTGCGGATCGCCCGGCGCAGGCGCAGGTAGGCCAGCGGCTGGTGGGTGGCGGGATCCTGACAGATCCGGAGGTATTCATTGGCCAGGGCGGTTTCCATGCCGCGGACAATACCAATAGCTATCCACCATCCGCAAGCCCATTCCATGTAGCCGTTTTCGAAACCGTTGCCGTGCATGCCACTTGGAGGGTCGGATCGCGGCAAGGGAATCGGCAAGAAAGACGGTAGTCGCTCTGGTATTTCACTGGTATGATCAGTCGAAACCCGGGCAATACGCCATCCGGCCTGCCCGCCTTCCGGCATCGTGTCGAGGTGATTGCGTGACTGCTACCCCCCCATCGGTTGAAGCCTTCGACCTGGTCATTTTTGGCGGCACCGGCGACCTTGCGTTGCGCAAGCTGCTGCCGGCCATGTTCCACCGTTTTCTGGATGGTCAGATCCCCGCCAGCAGCCGCATCATCGGCGTGGCCCGCGAAGCGCTGGATGACGCCGGCTACCGCGCGCATCTGCGCACCGCACTGGTCAAGATTTGCGATGCCGCCAAGCTCGACGTGTTTCTGCAGCAGGTGTTCTACCGACCGCTGGATGCGCGCAAGGACGAGGGCTGGGACGATTTTGCCAGCCTGATCCAGAGCGAGGCCGAGCACGTGCGCGTGTTCTACCTGTCCACCTCGCCGGACCTTTTCGTCGACATCTGCAACCGGCTGGGCAGTTACGGGCTGAACCAGGGCAAGTCCCGCGTCGTGCTGGAAAAGCCGATCGGCCGCGACCTGGAGAGCGCGAACCGGATCAACGACGCGGTCGGCAAGGTGTTCACCGAATCACAGACCTTCCGCATCGACCACTACCTCGGCAAGGAGACGGTGCAGAACCTGCTGGTGCTGCGCTTCGGCAATGCCTTGTTCGAGCCGCTGTGGAATTCGGCGCACATCGACCATGTGCAGATTACCGTTGCCGAGACCGTCGGCGTCGGCCATCGCGCCGGTTACTACAACCATGCCGGCGCCATGCGCGACATGGTGCAGAACCACTTGCTGCAACTGTTGTGCATGGTGGCGATGGAACCGCCCGCCTCGCTGGCGCCCGATGCCGTGCGCGACGAGAAGCTGAAAGTGCTCAACGCGTTGCAACCGATCGACGACGCACATGTCGGCCAGCTCACCGTGCGCGGCCAGTACCGCGCCGGCGTGGCCGAAGGCGCCAGCGTGCCCGGCTATCCCGATGAGCTCGGCACCTCGTCAAACACCGAAACCTTCGTGGCGCTGAAGGCCGAGATCGCCAACTGGCGCTGGGCCGGCGTGCCGTTCTACCTGCGCACCGGCAAGCGCCTGCCCGATCGCGTCTCGGAAATCGTGGTGGCGTTCAAGCCGGTGCCACACTCCATCTTCGCCGCCGGCTCGGGCACCCTGACCCAGAACCGGCTGGTGCTGCGCCTGCAGCCGGACGAAGGCGTGAAGCTGTGGCTGACCATCAAGCATCCCGGCCCTGGCGGGCTGCGCCTGCGCAACGTACCGCTGGACATGAGCTTCGCCGAAGCGTTTGGCGCACAGCAGCCCGATGCCTACGAGCGCCTGCTGCTGGACGTGGTGCGCGGCAACCCGACCCTGTTCATGCGCCGCGACGAAGTGGAAGCGGCATGGCGCTGGGCCGACCCGATTCTCGCCGGCTGGGCCAACAGCAACGAGGCGCCACGCCCCTACGCGGCTGGTAGCTGGGGCCCGAGCGCCGCCGTCGCGCTGATCGATCGCGACGGCCGCACCTGGCATGACGACAGTGAATAAGATGCGGCTTTTACCTGCGTTTCACTTGGCAATTTCAGCCGGTGGCGCACACTGTTTCACCTTTTCCCTTGATAACCGGCAGCGCATGTGATCGCCCTGCGGCCCCTTTCAGCATGCCTAATCTATTGAACGTCACCACGCACAGTTTTTCCGATTGCAAAGCGCAGGCGCAGGCGCTGGCCGAACGCGTCGCCGATCAGTTGCGCAGCTCGCTGGCAGCTCGCGGCGAAGCCGCACTGGCGGTTTCCGGCGGCAGCACGCCGAAACAGTTTTTCGGCCAGCTGGCGAAGCAGAAGCTGGACTGGTCGCGGGTGCATGTGACCCTGGTCGACGAGCGCTGGGTGCCGGAAAACGACCCGCGCTCGAATGCCCAACTGGTCAGGTCGCTGCTGCTGCAAGGCGACGCCGCGGCGGCGGCGTTCGTGCCGCTGTACACCGGCGACGCCAGCCCGGAAGCGGGCCTGGCCATCGCGCAAGCGCGCATCGATGCACTGCCGCGACCGTTCGACGTGGTGGTGCTGGGCATGGGTGACGACGGTCATACCGCGTCGTTCTTCCCCGGTGGTGACCATCTGGCCGAGGCGCTGGACCTGGACGGCACAGCCAGCGTATTGCCGATGCATGCCCCTGGCGCCGGCGAGCCGCGCATCACCCTGAGCCTGCCCACCTTGCTGCAAACCCATGCGCTGTATCTGCTGGTCAGCGGCGACACCAAGCGCGATCTGCTCGCCGATGCACGGCTCGGCCTGGGTGAGGCGCAGCACTATCCGGTACGCGCCGTGCTGACCCAGACGCGCGTACCGGTGGCGGTTTACTGGTGTCCGTAGCAACCGCCAACACCGTCGCCCTGGCAGAAGCGCAGCGTGTGCGCGAAGAACCAGCCAAGCGGTGACGCCCTTCGCGCACAGGGTGCGCTCCCACAACATCGGAACAAGTCATGAATACGTTGCATCCCGTCGTCGCCGAAGTCACCGAACGCCTGCGCGAGCGCAGCCGCGATACCCGCGCGGCCTATCTCAAGCGCATCGACGCGGTGGATCGCGGCGGCCCGCAGCGTGCGCATCTGTCCTGCGGCAACCTCGCCCACGGCTTTGCCGCCTGCGGCAGTGACGACAAGGACGCGCTGCGTAACGGCCACCGCGCCAACCTGGCAATCATCACCGCCTACAACGACATGCTTTCCGCGCACCAGCCGTATGAGCGCTACCCCACGCTGATCCGCCAGATCGCCCGCGACGGCGGCTTCACCGCCCAGGTTGCCGGCGGCGTGCCGGCGATGTGCGACGGCGTGACCCAGGGCCAGCCGGGCATGCAGTTGTCGCTGTTCTCGCGTGACCTGATCGCGATGGCCACCGCGGTGTCGCTGTCGCACGACATGTTCGACGGCGCGCTGTACCTGGGCATCTGCGACAAGATCGTACCCGGCCTGCTGATCGGCGCGCTGAGCTTCGGCCACCTGCCGGGTGCCTTCGTGCCGTCCGGACCGATGCCCAGCGGCATCCCGAACGAGGAAAAATCCAAGGTGCGCCAGGCCTGGGCCGAGGGCAAGGCGAGCAAGTCCGAGCTGATGGAAGTGGAAGCCGCCTCGTATCACGCGCCGGGCACCTGCACCTTCTACGGCACCGCCAACTCCAACCAGATGCTGATGGAGATCATGGGCATGCACCTGCCCGGCGCCAGCTTCGAGGCCCCGGACACGCCGCTGCGCGACGCGCTCACCGCCGAGGTCGTGCACCGGGTCGCCAACCACAGCGCACTGGGCGAGCACTACCTGCCAGTCGGCCACATCATCGATGAGCGCGCCATCATCAACGGCGTGATCGGCCTGCATGCCACCGGCGGCTCGACCAACCACCTGCTGCATCTGGTGGCCATTGCGCACGCCGCCGGCATCCAGTTGCGCTGGGACGATTTCGACGCGCTGTCCGGCGTGGTTCCGCTGCTGGCCCGTGTGTATCCGAACGGCTACGCCGACGTGAACCAGTTCCATCAGGCCGGCGGCATGGCGTTTCTGATCGACCAACTGCTTGGCGCCGGCCTGCTGCACGGTGACGTCAAGACGATTTTCGGCACCGGCATGGACGGCTACGCACAACTGCCGCAACTCGACGCCGGCGGCGCCCTGCATTGGGTACCGGTACCGAAGCAGAGCGGCAATCGCGGCGTGCTGCGTGGCGCCGACGAGCCGTTCCGCGCCGATGGCGGCCTGCGCATGCTCACCGGCAACCTGGGCCGCGCGGTGATCAAGGTCTCCTCGGTACCCGATGACCGGTTGGTGATCGAGGCGCCAGCGATCGTGTTCCACGACCAGGACGAACTGCCGGCAGCGTACAAGCGCGGCGAGCTCAATCGCGATTTCGTGGCGGTGGTGCGCTTCCAGGGTCCGCAGGCGAACGGCATGCCCGAGCTGCACAAGCTGACCCCGACGCTGGCTCTGCTGCAGGATCGCGGCCACCGCATCGCCCTGCTCACCGACGGCCGCATGTCCGGCGCCTCCGGCCGTGTGCCGGCGGCGATCCACGTGACCCCGGAAGCCGTCGCCAGTGGGCCGATCGGCAAGATCCGCAACGGCGACATGATCCGTCTTGACGCGGTGAATGGCCGTCTGGACGTCCTGATCGAGGCGCACGAGCTGGACGCGCGCTTGCCGGTCACCGCCGACCTGTCCGCCCAGCACAGTGGCATGGGTCGCGAGCTGTTCGGCCTGTTCCGCCAGGCTGCCACCACCGCCGATCTCGGCGCCGGCGTGCTGTAAACCCCCAAAGAACCGGTAGGAGCCCGCTCGCGGGCGATGCCGTTGATCTGATCCAGCAAAAGCATCGCCCGCGAGCGGGCTCCTACGAAAATTTTTTCACCATTCAGCGAGTGAAGCCATGAGCAACATCGAAGCCAAGCAGCAACAGATCGAAACCACCATGCGGCTGGCCGCGGTGATCCCGGTGGTGGTGATCCATGACGCCAAGCTCGCGGTAAAAATGGCGCGCGCACTGGTCGCCGGCGGCACGCCAGCGATCGAGGTGACTCTGCGTACGCCGGCGGCGCTGGAAGCGGTCCGTGCGATCGCCGCCGAAGTGGAAGGCGCGATGATTGGTGTAGGCACCGTACTTGGCGAGCGTGACCTGAAAGCCGCGCTGCAGGCCGGCGCGAAGTTCGCCGTATCACCCGGCGTGTCGCCGCGCCTGCTCGATGCGGCCGATGACAGCGAGCTGCCGTTGCTGCCCGGCGCCGCCACCGCCAGCGAGCTGATGACCCTGCTCGAACGCGGCTATAGCCACCTGAAATTTTTCCCGGCGGTGCCCGCCGGTGGCGCCAAGTTACTCGGCGCGTGGGCCGGCCCGCTGCCGCAGGTACGCTTCTGTCCCACCGGCGGCATCAGCCTCAGCAATGCACCGGACTTCCTCGCCCTGCCGAACGTGGTCTGCGTGGGCGGCTCGTGGCTGACCCCGGCCGACAAGCTCGCTGCCGGCGACTGGGCCGGGATCGAGCTGCTCGCGCGCGAGGCGGCGGGCCTGCGCGCCCTCTGAGGCGAACTACCGCAGCCCGCCGCGCTTACTTGCGCGCACCGAGCTCCGACAGCAACTGCAACTGCAACTCCTGGATCTCCACCAGTCGATCCCACTGGTGCGAGAGCAGGTGGTCGACTTTCTCGTGCAGGTGACGAATCTCCAGTTCCGCTTTCAAGTTGATCTGGTAGTCGTGCTGGGAGCGCACCCGGTCCTTCGCCTCCTGCCGGTTCTGGCTCATCATGATCACCGGCGCCTGGATGGCAGCGATGCAGGACAGGATCAGGTTGAGGAAGATGAAGGGATACGGATCGAGCGGGCGGAAGAACAGGGTCGCCGAATTCATCCCGATCCAGAACAGCAGGAACACACCGAACCAGATCAGGAACGTCCAACTGCCCCCGAACGCGGCAATCCGGTCGGCCAACCGCTCGCCGAACGACCACGTCTGCTCGAACTCGGATTCGACATCGGTGGAGAGCAACTCGTGCTCGCGCAAGCTGCGCAACACCTCCTGCTCCAGCGTCGAGACCTCGCCCTTTTCCGACTCGAGCAGGGCGTGCACGTAGCGGCCGCGGAAATCGGTCAGGTCGGCGCGGCAGATGAATTTGTCCGCTGACCAGTCCGGCACCACCTTGAGGATCTCGTCGGTGATTTCCCTGCGCACCATTTCGCCGGGAATCAGGTTGTTCAGCGCAAACGGCTTGCCGCAGACCGCACAGGT
>JBBQQL010000023.1:0-34029 GCA_038215995.1 Lysobacterales bacterium | reverse complement strand
CGACGGTGCCGACGTGCTGTCTTGCAGCGCTTCCAGCTCCGCTTCGACAGCGGCGATGTCCGCCGCCATGGCCTCGTCGAACAGCTCGCGCTGCTCGGGATCCATGCGCTCGGACTTGGCCGAGAACTGCACCCGGCGCAGCCGCGCCAGCTCATGGGTGAGCTTGTCGATCTTGGCGGTCTTGTAGGCGATCTCGTGATCGCGGCGGGCGATGGTCAGCTCGTGCTGGACGATGACCTCTTGGTGCCAGGCGACCTGCGCCATCTGCTCGCGCACCAAGGCGCGCAGCGCGTCGGTGTCGGTGATGGCGTTGAGGGCGGCTTCATTCATGCCGCTATTATGGCCGTCTAAACAAACTTTCCCAGTGAGCTTTTGTCACATGACAAGCGCTGCCAATCGACCCCTGCGCATAGCCACGCGAACTGTGCCCGATTGAGAGAGCACAACGACTCCTGCGTGGACGGCAGCACAAAGCGTCCATGATGTAGCCGTCGCTGCGCCAACCACACGCCCTGCGCATCCACCACCAGCACCTTCAGGCGCGTACCGCGACGGTTGCGGAAGACGAACGCCGAGCCGTCCAACGGCTCGCGCTCAAGTACCTCGCGCACGTGCACCAACAGGCGATCCGCACCACAGCGAAAATCCACCGCGCCACTGACCAACCACCATACCCACACCGCCGGTCCGAAACCGCCCACCTTGCCCCGCCTGCCCATCGCTGCGCTCCCGTGAAAACAGGTGCGCATCCCAACAGGCTGAGGAGGTCGAGAAAAGATGTGGTGGCCAGACGCTTACGCACGCTGGGCGATATCGATCACTGCGTGCTCGGTGAATCCGCTACTCTTGCCCCAACGTCAACATCACGCCGTTGGCTCGGCGCACTCCGAAGCCATTTGCTGCCAGCTTTCCATCGCACGCTGGCGATTGGTGCATGGCCGGAGATTGACGAAAAACTCGATGCTTCCTCGCTCCGTGTCATGGAAGCTGACGCACTCGAACTCAATCAGCTCATGTGCGGTCAGCTCACTGAACAACAGTGCAAAGGATTTTGGGGTGAATACCCAACAATGGACGTCATGATAGATGCCCGAATTTGCCTGCATCGCGCAATTTATCGCATGCTGGAGCGAATGATGCCGCTCCAGGGAGGCATCGTCGACACCTCCCTCCCATACCTTGCCACCATCGACCTTTGCCACGTTAGCGACGTAATCAAGCACGATATGGGGACAGGGGCACTTTGCTCTCACGCTCCGGGCATAGACCACGTCGGTCAGCACGGTTTCACGACGCAGCCGGTCGAACGTGAAACGTCTATCGGGAACGATCAAACGCAATTCACCCTCTTGCTTCAGGATGGAGCGCAGTTCCTCAAGCCATGAAATGAGATCGGGGACATGCTCCACGACATGCGAGGCAATCACGTAGTCGACTTTTTCGGCGAGGCACTGCTCAAGAGGCACCGGCCCCCACACCACATCCACGTCGACGATATCGTCCACCGAGACACCGGGATCTGATTTGTACTTTGACTTCAGAGCCTCCGTATCCGCGTGATCAACATAGATCACGCGCCCATCGTGTCTCTTCACCAACGGTCGACAAAGGGCGCCTATCTCGACACCTACCATTCCCTTGAGATCAAGTCCGCCTAACACCTTCTCCCTGCGATCCATGGTTATATCCGCTGATAGGTTTGATAAGTGCCAACCATAGCACCGTGCCAGAAGTGCGGTGCCATGGTTTGATCAAGTTCTCGTCTGTGGCGGAAACGCCAGCTCGAATGGTGTACCGGTCAATGTCAGGTTGGGGTTGTAGGCTGGATCAGTGATGAGTGCCTCACCCCATATCATCTGCATCCGCTCGACCTCGCCGGCAAACCTTGCCTGCTTCTCGGGCGAGTCTTCGTAGCCGCGAGTGGCCGATTCATGGTGGTAGAGTTCGGCGAAAGGTGTCCAGAGATTGCGGTAGCCCAGGCGTCGCACACGCAGACAGAAATCAACGTCGTTGAATGCCACGCGCAATGATTCATCCAATCCATCAACCTGTTCGAACACCGAGCGGCGTATCAAAAGGCAGGCGGCGGTTACGGCACTGAGGTTCTGGGTCAGTTGTGCACGGCCCATCTGACCGATGTAGCCCCGCGGATGACCGCCGTGCACGTGCCCGGCAATGCCGCCAAGTCCGAGAACGACACCGGCATGCTGGATCGTGTTGTCCGGGTAGTAAAGCATGGCACCCACGGCACCAATCTCCGGACGCATCGCGTGCCCGGCCATTTCCCGCAGCCAGCCTGGCGAGATGACCTCGATATCGTTATTGACGAGCCCCACCAGCTCACCGGAGGTCTGTCTCACGGCATAGTTGTTGAGTGCCGAATAGTTGAACGGCTGATCATAGGCAAGCACCCGTACCCTGGGGTCTGCGACCACCTGCTCCAGATATTCCCTGGTCGCTGCCTCCGCGGACTGGTTGTCCACGATGATGATTTCGTAATTATCGTAGTCAGTAAGAGCAAGTATCGAATCGATGCAGCGCTTGAGCAGGTGCAACCCGTCACGAGTAGGGATGATCAAGCTGACCTTGGGCAACTCAGCTGGCAATCGGTAGCTCACATGAAAATGCCCCTTGAGTCGTGCATGATCATGTTCTCTGACAGAAGCTTCCACCCCAATACGCTGCAGATGCTCGGTGAGTGCCTTCATCGCCGCCGTTCGCGCATAGCTCTTCTCACCTACGCCGACCGCTGTAGATCCGGGAATTGCCCTCCAGTGATACAGCACGCGCGGTATGTGTCCGATTTCATCGGCACTCAGCCTTTCCACGCAGCGCAGAGCCAGATCCCAGTCCTGACTCCCTTCGTAGCCTTCCCGAAAACCACCGACGTCCTCCACAAGCTGACGCTGGTAGACACCCAGATGCGAGATGCAGTTTTGTGAAAGCAACAGGTCGTGGTTCCAGTCGGGCTTCATGTAAGGGTCATAGCGGCGACCGCGCTCGTCGATCTTGTCTTCGTCGCTGTAGATCAACTTCCACTGGGGATGGCTCTGCAGCGCCGCCACCACGTCGTTCAGAGCGAGAGGGTGAAGCTCGTCGTCATGGTCGAGCAGGGCGATGTACTCACCCTTTGCCATCTGCAACGCTGTATTCGAACTCGCTGAAATATGGCCATTCTTGCTACGCCGCTGAATGCGAACGCGCTTGTCTCTTGCTGCATATTCGTTGAGCACGCTCATGACGTGCGCTTTCGGCGACGCATCGTCTGCGACGCATAGCTCCCAATGCGGATACGACTGTGCGAGCACGCTCTCCACACACCGCCGCAACCACGGCTCGTCGGTATTGTAGGTAGGTACAAGGATGGATATCAGCGGTCGGTAGGACCAGGCCTCTGAACGCAAGTTGGCTGCGCGCAGAGCCGCCGGTGATGCGTCGTCATATCGGGCAACCCATGCGTCATAGCTGTTTTCGCGCGGGTCCCCGATCGTGTACCAGTCGTATAGTCCCGCGATTCCACCAGCGAGTCCTGACGTCCGAAAATTATGGAGGATGCTGCGCCAGGCCTGCCTTGGCTTGCCCAGAGTATCCAGGGGACGTCGCCATGTTTTGAACAACTCCCATGCAGCACGCGCCTTGCTCACGCGTTTGATCGCCAGCCGTGACACGGAAAGCTCGCAGGGCGACGTGGCCGGATCAAACCGCAAAGCCTTCAGTGGATGGGCGAACCTCACCAGCCCATGATGAACACCGCGCCCGGGCCTGACGAAGAGCATGCCTTCACCAGCGGGGCCACAAGCAACATCTGGCCCGTAATCCGGGTAGAGGCAGGGCTGAGCGGGCGGCCCCCCATGCTGTTCCATGTGTAGCGTCACCACATACCAACCGGATGCGAGCGGAAGGTTATCGCTGTCGCAAGCGAAGATCGGATCATCCCCGGTCACCCGGTAGCGACGGCTGGCCGCGTCCACCAGCTCCAGGTGCTGTCTGGGGTCCATCTGGAACTCCGTCCGCGCAAGACGCCGACGCAGTCTGGCAAAAAATCCGCGCCTCAGCAGGGCCTGTGTCAATTCAGCATGGCGCTGCTGCACCTGCGCGAGGATAACCAGCTGTTGCTGGATCTGCGCTGACGTAAATTTCTCAGCCTCGACAGTGCGAATATCCTCACGCATCCGGGACTCTTTCTCTTCCGAAGCAATCCGCGTGGAGCGCAACTCATCGCGAAGCAATCGTTCATTTTCTTCTGAAGCAATCTGCGCAGATCGCGCTTCCTCACGACGCAATCTCTCATTTTCCTCTGCGACCATCTGCACTGAACGCTTCTCTTCCTGCAGCGATCGCTCGCTTTCTTGTGAAGCAATTCGCCAGGCATCAAATTCTTCTGCCACCCGGCGCTCGTCCAACCGCTCCATGTCAAGGATAAGGGTATCGGCGCGGCGGAGTATTTCCTCGGGCCAGGACAAGTGCATCTGCGGGTCGTCGTCGACGCGATAAAACGACGGCGCGCCGCGCAGGTTGTCTATGCGCTCGATGCCTACCAGCGTGACCTCGGCGGGAGCATCCCCCCAGCTCCACAAAACGTTTCCCTCAGCATCCACCACGGTCAGGGCGTGAAATTGGTAGCAGCCTGCGCGATCAGCAGGGTCAAGCCGCAGTCGGTCGTAGCCACCCGCAGCCAACTTGAAGGTCAGTTGGATACGACCGAAAGGAACGGGACGGACGGTGGAGTTGTGTTCGGAAAAATCTTCCTCCGACTTGCCCCAGTAGAGCACGGCATGTGCTTGTTGCCGCTCGGCCTGACTTACGCGGTGCGCCCATTCAGCCTCATCTGGCAATAACGCACGAGCACGATATGCCAGTGCGTCAAATAGCTCCACCACCGCGTCGGAGATAGAAGACAGCTTCGCCCACCCCCCCTCGACCTTTGCTGAGGCGAGGCTCTCTGATGCCTCCACCATCCGCTCAGCCAGTGGAAGCATTTCCTCTCTGGGGCTGACATTCGCCTGGGTTCGCAGACCGGCATCGACAAATCCATCAAGTGCTGCCCTGCGTTCCGAAGGCGCAACGGGCCAGGAAATTTCGAGGGCTACGCTGATGTTCTCCAGCATCTCGACTGGCTCATCGAGTACCTGGTCATAAGAAACCATGATTCGACGCAGATGACGGGTAGCACGTTCCGATTCGGCCGTGTATTGGAGCCAAGAAAGGACAGCAGCCTGTTCCGAAAGGCCATGCGCCTTGCTTAGTGAGCGCGCCACCTCAATCGGTGAACGGGCTACAAATACTGCCGATATATCGATACCCATACCGCCGATGACATCGATCCACAACGGTGCAAGTCGGCACATCCGTGGGTCCTTGATGCCCCATAGCGGAACGCCGGTAAAGTCTCGGAGCACAAGCGCCTGAATCTCCGCACGTGCGGTCATCGCGTCCGCCGACGTCAGCCACCCCTGTGGCAGCGGGTCGAGGCTCCACCAGCTGAGGCCAAACGAAGCGAGTAACGTATCGTTGATGCGGACCGCATCAGCATGCTCCCAATAGCCCTTGGAGTTGCCACCGTCCGGAACCAGCAGATGCGGACCGACGTCCATCCCCACCAGATTGAGACAACGCGTGATCGCCGACGTACCGCTGCGATGCATGCCCAGAACGAGCAGGCAGCGCGGTGAAGCCATTGATTCAACCGACATGCTCAACATCCCCATCGTTCAAAGCACTTAGCTGGAACTGGACCGACTCAACCAAATCGATGAATCCGGTAGAAAGGCGATCGGTACCTGGCATCACCTTGAACATCAACGCATCGATGCGCCTATCCAGGTAGGTCTCTTCCTCGCCCACACGGCCTTGCACGCCCGCGTTCATGAAGTAGGCACCGGGAGCCAGACGGCAATCGAACTCGAAACTCACTTTTGATTGGGTGCCCGGATCAACCCAGGCGATCGCATGTTCCGGCGTCGCGCTGACCGCACCGGCAAGCTCGACACCGGTGAGCGTTTTGATAAGCATGCCAAAACGGACACCAGCCGTACCACGTTCGAACTGCACGGCATAGGCGTAAACGTACCGCTCCCCAGCGTTGAGGACGTTCACCCGCTTGCCCGACAGGGTCTGGATATGCGGATCATGAATTTGCGCGCCATGGCTGGCATAGGCAAGTTCGCTACGCGAACGTAGATGTTCGTCAAAGTAAGCTTCCATGTAGGCCGCAGGTGGCGCTAGCGAAGTGCTTACGACGGCGTCTCCGGTTGTCGCCGTGGAGATATCGGCCGCGGCCACATCTTCTACCGGCTCAATATGCTGCGGATGCTGCATCTCGAGCCGCATCTGCTCGCGCAGCTCCTGCACGCGGTCTTGCGGAGCGTAAAGCATCCGCTGATAGCGGGAGATCACAGCTTTTGGAGCACCGTCGGCCAGCATTTCTCCGCCATCAAGCAAAATGGCACGGTTGCACAGCTCGATAACGGTACCCGCCCCGTGCGAAACAAATAAAATTGTGCACCCACTGTCGCGCAGTTTCTCGATACGGGCGAAACACTTGCGCTGGAAGGCCTCATCGCCTACGGAAAGCGCCTCATCGACCACCAACAGGTCGGGCTCGACATGGATCGCCACCGCGAAAGCCAGTCGCACATACATACCGCTGGAGTAGGTTTTTACCGGCCGATCAATGAAATCACCGATATCGGCAAAAGCCAGAATTTCCGGCAATCGCTGCTCGATCATGCCGTGCCCGAGGCCCATCAGCGAGCCATTCATGAACACATTCTCGCGCCCGGTGAATTCAGGGTTGAATCCAGCCCCCAACTCAAGAAGTGCCGCCACACGACCCCGTACGTGCACCTCGCCAACGGACGGCGCCAGCGTGCCGCAGATAATTTGCAGCAAGGTGGACTTGCCCGAGCCATTGCGACCCACGATGCCTACAGTCTCGCCTCGCTGAATGCGAAAATCGATGTTGCGTAGCGCCTCGAATTCTCGAAACCAACGCTTTTCCCGACTGAACATCTGGATAAGTCGATGGTGCGGCTTGTCGTACATCGGGTAGGCCTTGCCCATGCCGCGTACTTCGATAATGGGCTCAGAGGACATCGGCGAACCCTCGCTGTGTAGCCATGAACCACGCATGTCCTACCCACGCGACCAGCCATCCACCGGCTGTCGTCAATGCCAGCGCGCTCCAGTTGGGCCACTCCCCCATCAGCACAACCATGCGCGCTTCGTCGATGAAAAAGGTCAAGGGATTCAAGTGAAAGAGGAACTGCAAGTGAGGCGAAAGCACGCTGATGGGTATGATCGCCGAAGACAGGAACAGCATGGCCGTGGTGATCACCGGCATTACCTGGCTGATGTCACGCAAATACACGCCCACGGATGCCAAAATCCATGACAACCCCATCGCCAACAAGATCAGCGGCAGAAAAATCAGAGGGAGCAAAAGCAGAGTCGCATGCACACTGTGCTCAAGTACAAGCATCAGCAGGGCAAGCACGACAGCATTGATCAGTGCATGGAACAACGCCGAAAACATCATCGACCAAGGCAACACGTCGAGCGGAAATACAACACGCTTCACGTAGTTTGGGTTACTGACAACCAATGTCGGCGCACGATTAAGACATTCCGCAAGAAAGCCGTGCATGATCAAACCCACGAACAGGATCACGGCATAAGAATGTGCACCGCCATCTTGCTCTGGCCAACGGCTTTTCATGACGGTGCCAAAGGCGAACGCGTAAACCCCAAGCATCAGAAAGGGACTGATCACCGACCATGCCAAGCCGAAACTTGCTCCACGGTAACGACCCAGCACCTCGCGCCGGCTCATCTCCCAGACCAGTGACCTGTTCCGAAAAAGCGCCGCCAGCGGGCTCTCCCAGCGACGCTTTACTTGTAGCACTGTCGCATCGTTTCTCCCAAGCTGGGATTCTGAGCTCATCGCAGCGCCTCAGTCAGTTCTGCACGCAGATCTTCGATATCTTCAATGCCCACTGACAGCCGGATCAAACCATCGCTGATACCGAGCCGCTTGCGGTTGGCCGCAGGCACCGAAGCATGGGTCATGATGGCGGGATGCTCGATCAGGCTTTCAACACCGCCGAGCGATTCGGCCAGCGCGAAGAGCTTGCAACGCTCGAGCATGCGCTTCGCCTTTTTCAGCCCACCCTTTACCTCGATGCTGATAATGCCGCCGTAGCCATTCATTTGCCGCTTGGCCAACGCGTGCTGCGGGTGACTCTTCAAGCCGGGGTAGATGACGCGTTCCACCGCCGGATGTTGCTCCAGCCACTTGGCCAGCTCCAGCGCGCTTTCGCAGTGCGCCTTCATGCGCAAATGCAGGGTCTTGAGCCCGCGCATGGCCAGGAACGAATCGAACGGACCGGCCACGGCACCCACCGAATTCTGCAAAAATCCCATTTGCTCGGCCATCGGCTTGCTGCCGGCAACCACGATGCCGCCAACCATGTCGGAATGCCCGTTGAGGTATTTCGTGGCCGAATGCAGCACAAGATCCGCGCCGTATTCCAGTGGTCGCTGGATCATCGGCGAGCAGAAGGTGTTGTCGACGACAAGCATCAGCCCATGCTTCTTGGCAAACGCGGCGACCTTGGCCAGGTCGACCAGTTTGAGCATGGGATTGGTGGGCGTTTCGGCCCAGATCATCCTGGTATTGGGTTTGAGCGCGGCCTTCAGGGCGGCGCCATCGTTCAGGTCGACGAAGCTGAAATCCAGTCCTGCCGAGCGCCGGCGCACTTTCTCGAACAAGCGATAGGTGCCGCCGTAGAGATCGTCCATGGCGATCACATGGCTGCCCGAGTCAAGCAGATCCAGCACCGTCGCCGCCGCGGCCAGACCAGAAGCAAAGGCGAAGCCCGCTACGCCGCCTTCAAGATCTGCCACGCAACGCTCGTAGGCCATGCGCGTAGGATTTTGCGACCGGGAATACTCGTAGCCCTTGTGCTTGCCGGGGCTCTCCTGCACATAGGTGGAGGTGGCGTAGATCGGCGTCATGATGGCGCCGGTGCTGGGATCCGGGTGCTGGCCCGCGTGAATGGCACGCGTGCCCAGACCATGCGGCGGGTTCTTGGTCGAGTTCTTCATGCGGTTGAAGTATCCGAAAGGGGCTCAGGACAAGCCTGAAAGTGCGCCATCTTACCCGTTCGCCTGAATGTCCCAAAGCGCCGCCGCTCCAAGTATTCATATTGTGCTGCTTGCACCGTAGTATCTCCACGTCACCGAACGATCGTTTGATGCTTCACGACCCCAGAATCCCGCGCCAGGCTTCGACGGGCCACGCGGCGACACACCGCTCGCGTAGCGAACCAGCCGCCGGGACGACTCCTCAAATATGAATATCCGCGTTAGAGATGGGAGGCATGCCATGACACGCCGCTCCCTCCGTATGACAAAATGCGAAGGATTTATTTGGAGCAATGCATGAAGACACTCTTAGTCACCGGCGGAGCCGGATTTATCGGCGCCAATTTCGTATTGCAGGCGATTGCAGACGGACTTGACGTGGTCAACCTGGACAAGCTGACCTACGCCGGCAACCCGGACACACTGGTTTCGTTGCGGGATAACGTGCGGCATGTGTTCGCCCAAGGCGACATCGGCGATCGCGAGCTTGTCGCGCGTCTGCTCGCCGAACATCGCCCGGATGCCATCGTCAATTTCGCTGCGGAATCGCATGTCGACCGCTCGATCGACGGACCCGCGGAGTTCGTGCAGACCAATGTGGTGGGTACGCTCGCCCTGCTCGAGGCCGCCCGCGACTATTGGCGCGGGCTTGAAGGTGCCGCCCGCGACGATTTCCGGTTCCTGCATGTCTCGACCGACGAGGTCTATGGCTCACTGGGCGACGAAGGCAAGTTCACCGAGCAGACGCCGTACGCGCCCAACTCCCCCTACTCGGCCTCCAAGGCGGCTTCCGATCACCTGGTGCGCGCCTTTCATCACACCTACGGCCTGCCGGTACTGACCACCAATTGCTCGAACAACTATGGTCCGTACCAGTTCCCCGAAAAGCTTATTCCGCTGGTGATCCAAAAGGCCCTGGCCGGCGAACCGTTGCCGATCTACGGCGATGGCCTGAATATCCGCGACTGGCTCTTCGTTGGTGATCATTGCAGCGCGATCCGTCGCGTGCTGGAAGCGGGCCGCGTAGGTGAGACGTACAACGTGGGCGGCAATGCCGAGCGCGAGAATATCACCGTGGTCAAGGCGATCTGCGCCCTGCTGGATGCGCGCCGCCCACTGGCCGATGGTCGTGCACGTGAATCGCTGATCACCTATGTGAAGGATCGCCCCGGCCACGATCGCCGCTATGCGATCGACTCCAGCAAGTTGCAGGGCGAACTGGGTTGGCGGCCATCGCAGACCTTCGACTCCGGCATGGCACAGACCGTGGACTGGTACCTCGAACACCAGCCCTGGGTGCAACGCGTGCTGGACGGCAGCTACCGGATGGAGCGTCTGGGCTCATGAGCAAACAAGCGAACGTGAAGCACAAGGGCATCATTCTCGCTGGCGGCTCCGGTACGCGGCTGTACCCGATCACCCAGGCGGTGAGCAAGCAACTGCTGCCGGTGTACGACAAGCCGATGATCTACTACCCGCTGGCCACGCTGATGCTGGCCGGCATTCGCGAAGTGCTGATCATCAATACGCCGCACGAGCAGGCACTGTTCCAGCGTTTGCTCGGGGATGGCTCGCAATGGGGCATGGACATCCAGTACGCGGTGCAGCCGTCGCCCGATGGCCTGGCGCAGGCATTTCTGATCGGCCGCGAATTTCTCGGTAACCGACCCAGTTGCCTGGTGCTCGGCGACAATATTTTCTACGGCCACGGCCTGTCCGAAAGCCTGATGAACGCGACCTCGCGCGAGCATGGCGCCACGGTGTTCGGCTACTGGGTGCGCGATCCGCAGCGCTACGGCGTGGCAGAGTTCGACGCGGAAGGTCGGGTGGTCGGCTTGGAGGAAAAGCCCGCCAAGCCGAAGTCGCATTACGCCGTTACTGGCCTGTACTTCTACGACCAGCGCGTCTGCGACTATGCGGCCGAACTGAAGCCCTCGCCGCGCGGCGAGCTGGAAATCACTGATCTCAACCGCTGCTATCTGGATGAGGGCTCGCTGCATCTGGAGCAATTGGGTCGCGGCTTTGCGTGGCTGGACACCGGCACCCATGAATCGCTGATGGAGGCCGGCAATTTCATCGAGACGATCGAGAATCGGCAGGGATTGAAGGTCTGCTGCCCGGAGGAGATCGCCCATATGCATGGCTGGATCAACGACGAGCAGTTGCTACGCCTGGCCGAACCGCTGGCCAAGACCGGGTACGGACAGTATCTGCAAAACCTTGTCCGCGAGGGTCACGCGCGATGAAACTGATCCAGACGTCGCTGCCAGGCGCGGTGGTGATCGAGCCCAAGGTGTTCGGCGACGCGCGCGGTTTTTTCTACGAAAGCTACAACCAGGCCAGCTACCACGCGGCCGGCATCGACGCCCAGTTCATCCAGAGCAATGTCTCGCGCTCGGCCCGCGGCGTACTGCGCGGCCTGCACTACCAATGGCCGAACCCGCAGGGCAAGCTGGTCAGCGTACTCGAGGGTGAGGTCTATGACGTGGCCGTCGATATTCGGCGCGGCTCACCTACCTTCGGCCAGTCTGCCGGCGTCATATTGACGGCGCAGAACCATCGCCATTTCTGGGTGCCGGAAGGCTTTGCCCACGGCTTCTGCGTGCTGTCCGAGTTCGCCACCTTCAGTTATCAATGCACCGCGCTGTACGACGCCAGGGCCGATGCCGGCATCCGCTGGAATGACACCGCGCTTGGCATCGACTGGCCGCTGAGCGAACCGCTGTTGTCGGACAAGGACGGCGTAACTCCGCTGCTGCAGGATGTTCCACTCGATCGCCTGCCGGTGTTCCAGGCGTGAAGATCCTGCTGCTTGGCGCCAACGGTCAACTCGGCCGCACCTTTGTCCAGGATGGGGAACTGGCCGCTCGGGGCGATCTGGTTGTAGCCACCCGTGACGGCACTCTCAGCGATGACGAGCATCGCTGCGAGGTGGCGAATCTGGCCGAGCCCGCGACGCTCATTGCGCTGCTCGATCGCGTAACACCCGACGTCATCATCAACGCCGCCGCCTACACCGCCGTCGACCGCGCCGAACAGGAAGAAGCGCTGGCTACACGCGTCAACGGCGAGGCGGTGGGTGTACTTGGCCATTGGGCCAAGGTGCACGGCGCACTGGTGATCCACTATTCGACCGACTACGTGTTCGATGGCAGCCAGTCACAACCCTATGCCGTGGATGCCCCCACCGGCCCGCTGGGCGCCTACGGCCGCAGCAAGCTTGCCGGCGAGCATGCCTTGCGCGACAGCGGCGCGGATCACCTGATCTTCCGCACCGCCTGGGTCTACGCCGCGCATGGCCAGAACTTTCTGCGCACGATGCTGCGCGTGGGAGCAGAGCGCGACGAACTGCGTGTGGTCGCCGATCAGCATGGTGCACCGACCGATACCGATCTGATCGTCAGCACCAGTCTTGCCGCGCTCGATCACTGGCAACTGGCTGACCCGGCACGACGCAAACAGCTCAACGGCGTTCACCATCTCGTCGCCAGCGGCAGCACGAGTTGGCATGGCTTTGCGAGCTACATCTTCGAGCGTGCCTTGGCGCTGGGCTTGCTCACGAAAGCTCCCAGCGTGGTGCCGATTCGCACGGTCGACTACCCGACCCCAGCCACTCGCCCCGCCTGGTCGTTGCTGGACAACCGTGAATGCCAGCAGGTCTTTTCTGTTGACCTCCCTGCCTGGCAGCAAGGCGTCGACGTCGTACTTCGGCAGCTCTTCAACCCGGCCTCCTGAACATGCTTACACCCCTGATACTCAGCGGCGGCAGCGGCACCCGACTTTGGCCCGTATCACGCAGGAACCTGCCCAAGCAGTTCCTCGCGCTGGCGGGTCGAGGCACCTTGTTCCAGCAGACGCTCGCGCGCGTGCAGCAATTGCCGCTTGTCGCCGCACCGATCGTGGTGGCAAGCGAAGACCATCGCTTTCTGGCGGCCGATCAGTTGCTCGAGGCAGGCGTCAAGGATGCAACGATCGTGCTTGAGCCCCTGGCACGGAACACCGCGCCGGCGATTGCACTGGGCGCGTTGCAAGCGCTGCAGCATGATGCTGACGCCACGCTGCTGGTGCTTCCCGCCGACCACTTGATCGGTGACACGGCCTCGTTTGTCGAGGCGGTAACCCAGGCACTGCCGCTTGCTGCACAAGGCTGGCTGGTGACCTTCGGCATCCGCCCCGAGCGCGCCGAAACCGGCTTTGGCTACATCCGCCGCGCCGACGCGATCGACAGCAACGGTTATCAGGTCAGGCAGTTCGTCGAGAAGCCTGATCTGGCGACGGCGCAGTCCTACGTCGCCAACGGCGACTACGACTGGAACTCGGGCATGTTCCTGTTCAAGGCCTCGCGTTACCTGGAGGAACTGGCCGAGCACGCGCCGGATATGCTCGCCGCCGTGCGCGAGGCTCACGCTAAAGCCTCGGTCGACCTGGACTTCGTGCGCATCGACCGTGATGCGTTCGCTGCGGTACCCGATGATTCGATCGACTATGCCGTGATGGAAAAGACTCGGCGCGCGGCGGTGATTCCGGTCAGTTGTGCGTGGAGCGATATCGGCTCATGGGCCGCCCTGTGGCTGACCGGAGACAAGGACGCCAACGGCAACCTGCGCGAAGGCGATACCCTCGCCATCGATACCCGCAACTCGCTGCTGCGCTCACACGACCGACACATGATTGCGACGCTGGGTGTCGACGACCTGATCGTGGTGACCACGCCCGATGCCACCCTGGTGGCTCACCGTGACGCTGCGCAGGATGTGAAAAAAATCGTGGAGCAGCTGAAGGCCGCCGGCCGCAGCGAACACGCCTTGCACCGGGTGGTGCATCGCCCCTGGGGCAACTACGACTCGATCGAGGCCGGCGAGCGGTTCCAGGTCAAGCGCATCCAGGTCAAGCCCGGCGCAAGCCTGAGCCTGCAAAAGCATCACCATCGGGCAGAACACTGGATTGTTGTTTCCGGCACGGCAGAAGTCACCTGCGACGACAAGGTGTTTCTGCTCGGCGAAAACCAGAGCACCTACATCCCGCTCGGCAGCAAGCACCGCCTGCGCAATCCCGGCAAGGTGCCGCTGGAACTGATCGAGGTGCAGTCCGGCAGCTATCTGGGTGAGGACGACATCGTCCGCTACGACGACGTCTACGGCCGCGCCTGAGGGCGAAGACACGCTGGGATCGGTCAATCCTTCCGGTCCTTGAGCAGTCCGACGCCCGATGCCTGACCGCACTCCGTCATCGGGCGAGCTTCGCGTTCAGCGGGCCGTCCTGGGTCGACCCATCCGGGCGTCTCAACGGGCAAGCTTGATTGCGCTCTTCAGCACCTGAGTCACCCTGTCCTGCTGCGCCTCTGTCAGCCCCATCCACAGCGGCAACCGGATCAGTCGTTCCGACTGCCGGTTCGTCACCTCCAGCGTGCCATGCGCCCGGCCATGGCGCTGGCCGGCCGGTGACGAATGCAGCGGGATGTAATGGAACACGGACGAGATGTCGTTGCGCCTGAACTCATCCAGCACCTTCTGCCGATCGGTCTCCGGGGCAAGCAGCACGTAATACATGTGGGCGTTGTGCTGGCAGTCGACCGGCACGATGTGGCGCCGAAGAACACCCGCGTCCTCCAGCGGCTGCAGCATCTCGTGGTAACGCTGCCAGCTGGCAAGACGCGATTGCGTGATCCGGTCTGCTTCCTCGAGTTGCGCCCAGAGGAACGCCGCGATGAGCTCACCGGGCAGGAACGACGACCCCACCTCCTGCCACGTGTATTTGTCCACTTCACCCCGGAAGAAGCGGCTCCGGTCGGTGCCTTTTTCCCGGATGATTTCGGCGCGCAGCGCCAGCTCGGGATCGTTCACCAGGAGTGCCCCGCCCTCACCCGAGATCACGTTCTTCGTCTCGTGGAAGCTGAAGGCGCCCAGGTCGCCGATGCCGCCCAGTGCGCGCCCCTTGTAACTGGCCATCACGCCCTGTGCCGCATCCTCCACCACCTTCAGGCCGTGGTGCCGGGCGATCGCCATGATCGTATCCATTTCACACGCCACGCCGGCGTAGTGGACCGGAACGATCGCTCGCGTGCGCGGTGTGATGGCGGCCTCGATCAATCGCTCGTCCAGGTTCAACGTATCTTCGCGGACATCCACGAAGACTGGCACGCCACCCCGCAATACGAACGCGTTCGCCGTCGACACGAACGTGTACGACGGCATGATGACCTCATCGCCCGGCTGGATATCCAGCAACAAGGCGGCCATCTCCAGCGCGGCCGTGCACGAATGGGTCAGCAACGCCTTGGCACAACCGGTGCGTGCCTCCAGCCAGCCGTGGCAACGCTTGGTAAACGGGCCGTCACCCGCCAGCCGGCCACCGAAGTGGGCCTCGGCGATGTAGTACAGCTCCTTGCCCGTCATATACGGCCAATTGAAGGGAATATGTTTCTCTTTCATCCACTTGATACTCCGTCGGCGCCAGCGTGATGCTTCTTGCGCCAAGCCGTGAATCCCAGCAAGGCCAGCAGGAACAACCAGAAAACGTGCGCAATCCAGGCGTAGCGCCCATAAGGTCGGAATTCGAGTCGAACCCGTTGCGCATCGCCCGGCAGCAACACACCCTGAAACACCCCATTGACCACCGTGGTTTCGGCAGGTGCCCAGCCCGACCGGCTGAATACGTGAGCCTGCCAGTCACGATCAAACTTCTGGCTCAGCACCAACACGGATTGTGCCCCAGGCGTCACCCCGAACTCCAACAGGTCACCTTTATCCAGCAGTTTGGAAGACGTGTGGGTCGGCAAGAGCCGAGGGTCAGCGATGTGCAGACCCTCGGCTTCGACCGTTGTCCACGGGCGAACCACTTGAAGGCTATCGCCCATGCGCGAAATCACCTTGTACAAGTCAACGCCAGACGCCTCACCCACATACTCCAGATTTCCATCGGAGAGCTTCTTCGGCGACAGCATCAAACCGATGTTGCTCATCCAGAACATGGCGCCGTCGTAGTCCGGCGAAATCGATCCATTCCAGCGGCCGTAGGTCAGCACCTGCCCGCCCAGCGCGGAGATCAGCGCTTGATAACGTCGCGACGAAAGACTGTTGTAGCTGTGAATCGAAGGCAGTCCCAACTCGGCATTCAGATTGGGCGGCAGCACCGTCAACCCCGGCGCAGCGATCGCAAAACGCGAACCCGGGGGCAAGTTCGCTCGCACCTTCTCGACCAAGGGGGATGTCGTGGCGATCTGCGCGGGATTCTGACGAAGCATCAATGGATACGAAATCACCGCCATGATGATGACGACCGCTGCGAGCAACCCATAGGGGCGAGTCCGCCGCTGCTGGATCACAAGCATGGGGACCAGCACAGACATGGCCAGGGCCGCACCCCAGTGGACCGGCGCTGCCTGGGCGAGACCGAAGGCCAGTGCGACAACGATGGCTCCGGCGACCACACCAGCGGCAGTCAGAACCGCGCGCGATATCCGACGTGCATCGCCCCGCACGACCAGTGCATCGGCCCCGTAAGCCACAATGATCGTCAGGGGCAGAAGGATGCTGCCTAGTGGCGTGCTGCGGGACAGGTTGAAGCCAAGGTATTCGACGCCCAGGACATAAAGAGGATGCACGAAGGCAAGCAGACAGAGCACGCCAATCGCCATCCACCAACCCCAAGTCTCCCTGGACGAGCAGAACATGCCGATGACGGCAAAAAACATGACGATGGGCGTGACGCTGAGGCCGTCATACGGGAAGGGATAGCTGGTCGCAATCGGATTGCCAAACAGTTGCGGCATGGTGCCCAACACAAAAAAATGGAGAGCATCCGCCACGGAACCCATTGTCGGCAGAACCACCGTAAAGAAGGACGGTGGCGGCGCCACACGGGCGGACTCTGCCGAGATATGCGTCAAATCCATATAGACCGGCAATGCGAGAGCGGCACCCACGATCAGCGCACTCACACAAATCGCACAGAATCGGCCGGCGTCGTTCCAACCGTACTGCAACTTGCGTCGGGTCAGATAGAGTCCATAGCCGCCCAGCAGATAGGCCTGAAACACCACCGGCTGTGGATAGGCGGCCATCAACAAGCTGTATGCACTGAACGCGAGTACGCCCCAGCTTGCGAGATCCGGCTTCCGCGCTATACGTGTTGCCGCCCACAGCGCACCTGCCGACCAGCACCAGACCGCCGGGAACATGGGAAAAGTCAGCCAGTACATGAACAACGGCGACGACGCCAAGCCTGTTCCCGCAATCAATCCGGCCAAGGGACTGAGACCTTTCTCCCTGCAAAAAAGAATGACGAAAAAGCCGGCAAGAAAACAGGTACCCAATGACAGGATCGTCATGAATCGCCAAGGGTTGTGAGTGAATCGGCTGACTATCCATGACGGCAGATAGGCCGGGCTGAATCCCGAGATATGGTAAGTCGGTCTTCCCAGCCCATTTTCGTTCGTCCAGAGCGTCAGCCAGCCCGAGCGCGCGCCCGCAAGGTTCTGGTAGACCTCGGGAACATAGGCGTTGGAGAAATCGCTGAATTTTCTGTTCTCGATGTGCCCGGACGTGACACGGGCCTCCCTGGCTCCCAGCTCCTTGTACTGCCGGTGTGGCGCAACCACTTGCCCCAGGAGATAGGGCGACATCAGCGCCAGAAAAAGCAGACAGTAAACGAAGAAGACACGCTTGTAGTCCGACAACAGGGCGTTCCTTGTATGCGACATGCCGTTCAGACCTTTCTCGCCACGACCAGCCTGGATCCCCCAAAGGGAAGGTTCACCCCCTTCCTGATGAACGCCAATTCGCATTGCAGCAATTGAAAGAAAAGGCCGTTCATCCAAGGAGCGATCTTCAGTTCCGCCGTCGCATCGAACGACTTCGACTGGCTCTTTCGCTGGAACAACCTCGAAAGCATCATGGGAAGCAGCAGGGTCGTTACAAACGAGGTTGTTCGCACCACCCCAAACCCGGCCTTTTCGACCTTTCGGCGCAGGTCCGAGGCCCCATAACGGCGAACATGGCAGGCGTATTCGTCAACGGCGCTCCACAGCCATGCATGCTGAGGAACGGTCAGGATCACGTGGCCACCGGGCTTCAATGCCTCATGCATCTGCGACAGGACAAGCTCGTCCTCCTCGATATGCTCCAACACGTCGAACGCGCCAATCACATCAAATTCTTCATAAAAAGGAATATTCCGAGCGTCCATCTGCATGAAGTCGACCGCGGGCAACCGAACCGTGGCAAAACCGAGTCCGGCGGTAAAGATCTCGCTACCGCTCAGTGAAGCGTGCGGGAATGCTCCCGCGATGCCGGACAGGACATAGCCGGTGCCGCAACCGACCTCGAGAATCGAGCGGGCACTCGGGCAGTATGTTTGCAGCGCCCAGATGATCAACCGATTGCGGGCACGGAACCAGAAATTGGCCGCTTCCAACCGGGCCAGCTCCGAAAAATAGCTGGCTTTGAAGCCACCGCTCTCATGCGCGAATTCCGGCGCGTAAGCAGAAAATCCATCGACTGCGACCGGGCCAGCTTCGCACGTCGGGCAGTTCGTGGCGGCTGATGGAAAATGCGCACCACATGCGAGACACCGCTTCATTCGCTCCTCCCGGTTGAGTCGTCAACATGGGCAAAAACGAAGAATTTGAACACCAGAAAAAGGAATCCGGCCACGACGAAGATGGCGGCCGCCTGAACCCATTGGTGAGGATAACCAAGCTTGTCGACCATCAGCATGAGAATGGAGAGATTAATGAGGTAGCCAAAACAATGTGCAATCACATAGCGAACACCCGCCCCCATCAAATTTCCTGTATGCGCGAATGTCAGTTTTCGATTGCCCCAAAACCCGATCGTGGCACCCACGACGTACAGGATACTCATCGTAATCTTCGGTGTGGCGCCAAAATGCGTGAGCAGCAAGTAAACAAGATAGCCAACCAGGTTACTCGCAAGACCAACAAGGCCATATCGAAACAGCTGAATAGCGGATCGGCGATTTTTCATGTGACTGGCAACATTATTCATCCCGCAATACCGCCAAACCGAAACCGCTCTTTCCGTAGTCATTGCCGTTGTACATCATATATCGCAAGCCCTTGTGTTCAAAAACAAATGGGTACTCCAACATTTCGGAATCCCATCCCTCCTCGGAAACGTCGATGCCCGCAGCTTCCAGCTCGAGCTTCCAGTTTCTCCCGCTTCGACTGACGGCGTAACCAATGCGGTATTTTTCACCGCTCCCGCTTCTGTACGAAAACCACATTTCGAAGTGCCCTTCCGCATTGCGAACGACCGATGGCCTCGAAAAGGCCTGGGCATGCCCGAGTTCGTACGGCACAGCCAGTCCATCGCGGCGCCACGCATGGCCGTCCGCGGACGACGCATGGTTGATCACATGCAACATCTCGCCGTTGCCGGCGTCCCAGGTCTTCGTCGAGCCGTACCACATACTGTAGCCACCGACGCCATCCGGCTGCACCCAGGGATAGGAAAGGCTGATCGGATCGACCGAATCCGATGTCATGAAAGGGGCGTTATTTTCCAGCTCCAGAGTGAGGTCCGGCTTCAAGACAAGCCGACCAACATCGCCGCGCCAATGCCCATCTTCGGGAGACTGCCATCCCATGAAAAGGATGTACCGCACACCAGCCACTTCGTAGCAGTTGCCGATGCTGACTCCGTCCGCATAGAAGCTGCCTTCCGGCCCGTGCTGGAAAAATGGCTGATGATGATCCCTGATCACTTCGCGTCGGACAATGTCGACGTCCACCGCCCCCACGGACGACCGATTGTTCGCGTCCCTGCCGCTGAAAAAGACGCGGTACACATCTCCTTCCATCAGGATGGGCAGCGGATTGGCCGCATGGGACAGGAGCTTCGAATGCCGGCTATCGCCCGATGCGGCGTAGAGCAGCCCGAGCTTCTGCCATCGGGCGCTCATATCTTTTTCAGCTGCGTGCTCGGCTTCGCCGCGCGAACCGTCGCCGTGCCCACATAGAGCCCTTCCGGCTCCGCGTCAGAGAGCAGCAACGTTCCCGCCCCAAGCACGCACTTCTCACCGATCTTGATGTGGTCGCGGAGCGTGGCGTTGACACCGATAAAGCACTGTTCTCCGATCTCGACGCCACCTGAAATGACGACGTGGGAGGCGATGAAGCAGTGGTCCTTGATCGTCGAGTGATGGCCGATGTGATTGCCACTCCACATCGTGACGTTGTTGCCGATGGTGACGAACGGCTGAATGGTATTGTCCTCGAAGATGAAGCAATTCTCCCCGATGCGCCCGTCGTTCAGCACCGTGGCCCGGGAGCTGATGAAACTCGTCAGGCGGTAACCCAGTGCCTTGGCCGCCAGGTACTTTTCCTTGCGCACCGCATTGAGCCGGGAGTAGCTGAGCGCAACGAACAGATCGTGATCGTCCGGGCTGAAGCGATTGGTGACGTCCTCGAAGGCCACGACTGGCAGGCCGCAGAAGGTCGGCTCGGTGATGTAGGCGGCGTCGACCGTAAAGGCAACCACCTCGTAGTCGGAATCGGTGCTGAAATAGAAATGCGCCAGCTGGGCGATATCGCCCGAACCGAAGATGACGAGATGTTTCTTCATGATCACTTCCTCACCAGTATCGTGAACTCGTAGAGTTCGTAGTCATGCAACAGGGCCACGTTGCGTGAATAGCGTCGCTTGCACAGATCGAACAGCAGGCACGGGTCCGCGTAGTACAGGTAGTCCCGCATCTTGTCCGCGTCGGAATAGGAGGTAAGGCAATTGAAGGCGAAGCCGAGGCGACTGGTGCGGTCCAGCACATCCAGCGTGGCCTCCAGATATGCCCGCCACTGCTCGTCCGAACGGCCCAGGCGGACGTTGAAGATGCCGCTGGCCACACCGTAGTCAGCAACCTGATCCGGCTCGCCGGCAAGAACAAAGCGTGCCTGAGCGTTGCCCGCAAAGCGCTGTTCGGCTGCCCGTATCATGCCCTCGGATACATCGATCCCCGCGTAGGAGAACGCGGCGTGGGCGGAAGCAAGGAAGTCGTATAGCGCGCCGTAACCGCACCCCAGGTCATTGATCGAGAACTGACCGGTTGTCGGGATGATCTTGCAAAGCTGGGTGAATCGCTGCGTCTGACTTTCCTCGCCGTTCCAATCGACGCCGCGCGGCGTTTCGCCGTGCTTCGTCAACTTGTCGGAATAATAAGTCGCGACCTCCGAAAGCAGCTTGTCATTGCCGGGGCCCGTCATCGCACTACCCCTCCGGAGTGGAGAATCCCTCCGGAACTACGGATCATTACCGATGACCGCGCAGCCATCGTCATGACCGCTGCCGGCTGCTTGCAGGTGAACGACCTGGCCATGCTCAATACTCCTTGCCAAGCCGCTTGGAAAAATAGTCCATGATCGAAGCAGGCTCCTGATAGTTGAACCCCAAGACCTCCCTTGCTTCAGCCGAAAGCTCCGCCGACCTCAAATTCTTCGGAAGGTTGATCTGCTGCTTGAGATACGGAATGGTGTAGACGTGATTGACGGCCCGCCGCGCCGACTTCGTGCCGTTGTACCCACCGGCATGAAACAGCATGCAATCGAGCAAAATAAATGAACCTGCTCTGGCTTCGACCTGAATCGCGTTGCTCTTGACGTAGCCGGCTGAAGGAAACGCCTCCGACTTGTGCGACGCCGGAAGCACGAATGTCGCTCCGTTTTCGGCGGTGAAATCATCCACACAAAATAGTGCGTTGATTGCCAGCGGCCGTGTGGAAACAAAGTGCTGATACGGAAGATCCCTATGCCACTTGCCCTGATTGAAAGCTTCCTGTGACGGGTTGATCACGCCATTCTGCTGATTGAGGATGTACTTCCCAAGAATCAATCGGCGCAAGGTCGACAGGAGGTTCTCATTAAGGGCTAGCTTGAGAAACTCATCACCACCATGGACAAGGGGCGAGCGAATCGTATGGAATTCGTCAAGCTCCTTCAGCCTGGACTCTCCGTATACGTCGATATAGTGCGCGCGGGTCCGGTCGAACTCGCCCGACAACTCCACGAGCGCGCCGGCTGAATATCCCGATTCGAGAACGGCATATCCGACATTCCTTACCTGCTCCGCCACCGTGTCGAGAACGGAATCTGACGCCTCCTGCCAGAGGACGCCATACGAACTCTCCGGAACACCGCCGACCGCCATCATTTCGAGAAGTCTGCTGCTTTGGAGCCGTTATAGACATGGCGCACGATCGTATAGGGCCGCTGCTTGACCTCGGAGAACAGCTTGGAGATATATATTCCCTGCACGCCCATGAAGAAAATGATCAGCCCTGAAAACAGCCATATCGACGCGATGATCGACGTATACCCACCAGGCGGTGACGCAACAAATAAATACCGGACAACAAGGTATGAAATGTACACGACCGCAGAAGACGAAATGAACAAGCCTGCATAGAACGTAAACACCAACGGCAAGCCGCTGAAGGATGTCACCGCATTGACGAGGTGGCTGAACTTCCGCGACAGCGAATAGGTCGTTGGGCTGGTCGAATGCTTCTGAACGAGCTGCTGGCATTGCTTGAAGCCGGTAACAATCCAGAGCCCACCGATATTGAGCTCCCGCTCCTTGTGCAGAAGCAGTGCATCAACATACCGCCGGGACATCAGTCGCGCGGTAACGATGTTGTCTGGCTGATCGATTCCCGTAAGAAAGCGGAATATCCGATAGAACCATCCGCCGGCGACCTTCTCGACCAGACCGCCCTTGCGCCTCGATTGAATGCCGTAAACGACATCGCAGGATTCGGCAGCCATCCTTCCTTCGAAGGTGAGCATCCATTCCGGCTCCTCCTCCAGATCGCTGTCGACCAGGAAAACACGCTCGCCGCTCGTCGAGGCGAGTCCGGTCATCATCGCTTTGTGATGACCAAAATTGCGCGACAGATCGACCACCACCACATGCGCATCGGATTCGCCGAGCCCTACCGCCACCTCGAGGCTGTTGTCGGGCGAGCCGTCGTTCACCAGCACGATTTCGTAGTCCTCGCCTGCGAGCTGCCTGGCCGCGGCGCTGGCACGACGATGGAATTCGTCGATGTAGGGGGCAGACTGGTACAGCGTGGCAACGATGGAAAGCTTCACGAGCGTAGGTGCCTCAGGTAGCGACACGCGTCCTTGCCGCAGTTGAACAGCAGATCGAGGATGGTGACCCCATGGGTGAACTCGCCCCAGAGCTGGGGGTATTCGGGGTAGCCGGCGTAATCGAACCAGGTCAGCTTGATGCCGCGCTCGGTGAACACGCCCTCCTCTACGTAATCCCGGGCCGCCGGACCCGAAATGTACTCGGTACCGCCGGCCTGGGCACACAGGTCGGCGAGGCGCTCCGTCTTCCCGTCGACCAGGGTGTAGTCCCACGAGTTGCTGATGACCGTGCCGATGCCGAGGTAAGTGCAGATGGCCTCGAGGAATCGGCGGTTCAGCGGCGACAGATGGGTGTCCGATACGTCACGGTACAGCGGCTCGAGCCAGGCGGCGATTTCGCCGAAGTGCGGTGCGCGGCGATAGTTCTGCGCCAGCGCATTCCAGTGCGCCGCCGCCCAGTCGGTTCCGTCGATCTCGGTCTCGCGGATCTTCTGGTGGTACTTGCCCTTGACCAGCACCGGCACCGTCAGCCACTTCATCCCTTGCGGTGTCTTGATCTGGTTGCGATTGCGCCAGTCGCGCCGCGTGTACTGCATGTCGTCGTAGAGGATGAACTCATCCACCGCGGCGATCATGTCGAAGTAGCCCTTCCACGGGATGTAGTTGGACTGGAGGATGGCGACTTTTTTCATTGCGCCACTCCTTTGGCTTTGTAAATCTGGTAAGCGGGGTCGGGCGCCCCCTGAAGCGGAATGAAATTATCGACAAGGTAGCGATAAGTCAGGGGATGCGTATTACGAAAGCGCAGAGCGTCGAGTCCATCCAATGGGAGATCGAGAATCAGGGCGAACCCGGGCCTTGCCGCCTCGATGCGAGCGATCTCTGCCTGTTCGAACGCCGGAGAACGTGGAAAGAGTGGATAGATTTCCCACATGGGGGCCTTGCGCTGCAGCAGGGCATAGGCGCCGGGCCAGAACGGTACCGTGACAAAGCTTCGCCCGTTGGGAGCGTATTTTGCAGCCAGCTGACGCAGCAGACTGACGTCGTGGGCGGTTTGCGGGTCAACCTGCAGGGTGTCACGGGATATCACCACGTTCACGCAGCTTTTGCGTAGGTGACACTGCCAGCCCGGCTGAAGCACGGACATCACCCACAGGCTGGCCGTACAGAGCGTGACTGCCCCGGCCCACCTGACCTTGGCGGATTGCGAGGAAAGGATGACCTGGCAACCGACCAGCACGGGAAAAATACTCTGCGCCAGATGATTAACGTCAGCCCGGGAAAAGGCGTCCTGCGCATAGGGGAGCGCTAGGAACGAGGCCGCCACCAGCGCCGGGGGAACCTGTCTATCCCGAAGCCTCTGCCGAACGATCCAGAGGAGGGACAAAGCACCAAAAACAAGCGTGCCCATGAAAAAAAGACCGGTCAGCACACGGCGGATCGCCTCGCCTGCAGGCACGGTGGCGAAATCAACGAGCCATGGCCACGGGACCGGGACCGGAAGATTGGTAGCCTTGACTTCAAACAGGAAACGGATGCTTTCCCAGAATGCGCCTGCAAAGCCAGGGATGAACAGCACCATCAGGATGACCGGAAGATAGCCGACCGAGACGCCGGCCGACCAGATCACCAGGCCCTTGATCAAGCCGGGACCCTCGGTTCGCCCGAGCCTTAGCCAGAGCATGACGCCAACGCTGCCTGCGGCGCCGTACACACCGTGGTTTCGCCCGAAAACAGCAACCAGACCCACGCAAAGTCCTGCAAGAAAGTAGCGCCGGCTTGTCGGACTCTGGACAACGGAAGCCAGTGCGCCCATCAGGAAGATCGACAGCGAAATATCAAAGAGCTTGTGCCGCGGAAACATCCACACCGCAAACACCACGGCTGACAGCAGTAGATAAGGGATATTCCGTTTCGTTTCAGCACAAGCGACCAGATATAGACCAACCGACAAACCCATGGCCTCAAACACGGCTACCGTGGCGCGCAGCGCCATGATTCCGTTATTTCCCCATAACCCCATCAGCGCCGCTGACCAGTAGTAACGACCCGGATCGTAGGACATGAAATCGCGGATGGGCACTTCGCCGAGCATGGCCCGTTGGACGCCATACCAGAGGAATCCCTCGTCCCAGAGACTGAACCCCGAGCTCCCCTGCCACGCAAAAAGCGCAAGGACGACCATGACGGCCAGCAACAGCATTTGAAGTGGCAAGAAGCGGTTATGGTCGGACGTCGTTGGCATCGGCTTTTACTCGCACCTAATGCGCTACTTTAGCCTGCGGTAGAAGGTATGTCTGCCTTCCTGCGCGATCTCGCTCGCGCAGCTATTTCATGGTGAATTGCCCAGGATTTACTGGGACACTGATTCCGAGTTGGCTCATTGGGACTGTGCCGTTTTCAAGGCGATTCCTACAGCGCGGCCAATGAACTGCCACAACTGCATCCACGCCGCGCCATTGGAAAAGGCAATCAAGAGCGCACCACCTGAACCCACCGGTCGACGAAGATAGTGATGTCTCCAAGCGCTGTGGGCAACGGCAAGCCAGACTTGATCAGCCTATGTTTGTTCCAGCGCTGCACCAGCGACCGACCAGACAACCGCACCAACCAAAACCGGTAGACAACGGATAGCGGCTCAAGGGACTAGCTGGAATCTCTATCAGATCTTGCCAGTCGCGCCTGACTATCGGGCCGCCCTACTCCACCGTCACCGACTTGGCCAAATTCCGCGGCTGGTCGACGTCGGTGCCGCGCAGCACGGCCACGTGATAGGCGAGCAACTGCAGCGGCACGGTGAACACCGCGGGCGCGATGAAGCTGCCGCCGGATTCCACCCGCAGCATGGTGCCGTAGCTGGCCATGTCGTCGGCGGCGGCGGAGCCCTCGGCGAAGACGATCAGGCGACCGCCACGGGCGCGCACTTCCTGCAGGTTTGACTTCAGCTTGTCCAGCAGCGGGCCGTTTGGCGCCACCGCCACCACCGGCATGTGCTCGTCGACCAGGGCCAGCGGACCATGCTTGAGTTCACCGGCGGGGTAAGCCTCGGCGTGGATGTAGGAAATTTCCTTGAGCTTGAGCGAGCCTTCCAGCGCCACCGGATAATTGGCGCCACGACCCAGGAACAGCGCGTGCTGATGATGGATGAAGCTGCCCGCCAGCTCGATGATCGCCGGCTCCAGCTTGAGTGCGTTCTCGATCGCGCGCGGCAGGTGCTGCAGTTCGGCGCACAAGGCGGCGTAGCGTTCCGGCGCGAGTCCGTTGAGGTGCGCCAGCTCCAGCGTGAGCAGGGCCAGACCAGCCAACTGGGTGGTGAAGGCCTTGGTCGATGCCACGCCGATCTCGGGGCCGGCCCGGGTCATCAATTTCAGGTCCGCTTCGCGCACCAGCGATGACTCAGGCACATTGCACAGCGCCAGCGTGCCCAGGTAGCCGCGCCGGCGCGACTCGCGCAACGCGGCCAGGGTATCGGCGGTTTCGCCGGACTGCGAAATCGCCACAAACAAGGTATCCGCTGGTACCACCGCATCACGGTAGCGATATTCGCTGGCCACCTCGACGCTGACCGGCAGCCGCGCATATTCCTCGATCCAGTATTTTGCCACCATGCCCGCGTGGTAACTGGTCCCGCAGGCAATGATGTGCACACCACGCGTGGCCTTGAGCAACGGTGCGCTATCGATGCCGAAAATATTGGGCAATACGCCGTGCGAACCAATGCGCGCCTCCAGCGTATCGGCCACGGCGCGCGGCTGCTCGAAGATTTCCTTCTGCATGTAGTGGCGGTATTCGCCGCGTTCGACCGCGTCGGAGGACAGCTCGCTCAAATGCACCGCGCGCTCCACCGGCTGACCGTCGAGGCCATAAACATGCACGCTGTCGCGGGTGATCTCGACCACGTCGTCCTCTTCCAGATAGACCATCTTGTTGGTCACCTGGATCAAGGCCTGCGCATCGGAACCGAGGAAATTTTCGCCGATGCCGACACCGACCAGCAGCGGCGCACCACGACGCGCGCCGACTACCCGATCGGGTTCGTCGCTGCTGATCACGGCAATGGCGTAGGCGCCTTCCAGTTCGCGCACGGTGGACAGCACCGCCTCGCGCAGATGCATGCCCTGCTCGATACGTCGATTGATCAGCGCCGCCATCACCTCGGTATCGGTTTCCGAGGTGAACACCTGCCCGGCCGCCTGCAGATCGCGACGCAGCTCGGCGTAGTTCTCGATGATGCCGTTATGCACGATCGCGACGCGACCAATCACGTGCGGGTGGGCGTTCGCCTCGTTCGGCACGCCGTGGGTGGCCCAACGCGTATGCGCGATGCCCGTGCCGCCGGGGAACGGATCGGCCAGATAAAGCGCCTCCATCTCGCGCACCTTGCCCTTGGCACGCACCCGCCGCAGCAGGCCATGATCAATCACGGCCACGCCGGACGAGTCATAGCCGCGGTACTCCAGCGCCTTCAGGCCCACGATCAACAATGGCGCGACATCACGCTGGGCTACGGCAGCAACGATTCCACACATGGACAGGGCTTCCCTTGATGAAAGCGGAGCGCAGCGCGGCTCCGATATGGAGGAACATTTTCAGGCGACCGCATTGCGACAGTCTTTCGCGGCATGGAAACGGCATCCATGCGCACGACCCGAATCAGGCTTTCAGTTCACCTTGCGGCGCAGGTAGTTCAACAGGTCGATACGGGTGATCAGGCCGAGGAACTGGTCGCCGTCCATCACGATCGCCACATGGCCACGCGCGAACACCGGCAGCAACGACTCGATCGAGTCGTTCACTGCCAGCATCTGCAGATCGGTCATCATGGCGCTCGCGATCGAGTCACGGAAGCGCGCCTGGTCGGCATGCACATGCAGCAGTACATCGGATTCGTCGACGATGCCGACCAGCTTGCGGCCATCCATCACCGGCAACTGGGATACGTCATACAGTTTCATGCGGTTGTAAGCGGTGATCAGCAACTCGTTCGGGCCCACCACCACGGTGTCGCGCTGGGCAAACGGGCGCAGCAGCAGATCGCGCAGATCACCGTGCTGCTCGCGCTCGATGAAGCCGTTGTCGAGCATCCAGTAATCGTTGTACATCTTCGACAGATACTTGTTGCCGGTGTCGCACACCATCGTGACCACGCGTTTGGCCGTGGTCTGCTCACGGCAATAACGCAGCGCCGCGGCGACCAGGGTGCCGGTGGAGGAACCGCCCAGCAAGCCCTCCTTGGCCAGCAATTCGCGGGCCGTCAGGAAGCTTTCCTTGTCGGAAATGGCGAAGGCCTTCTTCACCCGGGTGAAATCGCTGATGCCGGGAAGAAAATCCTCGCCGATACCTTCGACCATCCAGCTCGCGGACTTGGCCGAGAGCGTACCTTCGTTGATGTATTCGGTAAGGATCGAGCCGACCGGATCGGCGAGGATCAGCTCGGTCTGCGGCGAATGCTCGGCGAAATACTTCGACAATCCGCTCAAGGTGCCGGAAGAGCCGCAGCCCACGACCACCGCATCGACCTTGCCGTCCATCTGCTCGAGAATCTCCGGCCCGGTGGTGGCGATATGCGCCGCCGGGTTGTCCGGGTTGCCGAACTGATTGATGAAGTAGGCGCCCGGCGTTTCGCGCGCGATGCGCTCGGCCATGTCCTGGTAGTACTCCGGGTGCCCCTTGGCCACGTCGGAGCGGGTCAGCACCACTTCGGCGCCCATCGCCTTGAGGTTGAAGATCTTCTCCCGGCTCATCTTGTCCGGAACGACCAGGATCAGGCGGTAGCCCTTCTGCTGAGCAACCAAGGCCAGGCCCAGGCCGGTATTGCCGGCGGTGCCCTCGACCAGGATGTCGCCGGGCCGGATGCGTCCGTCCTTCTCGGCGCCTTCGATCATGGACATGCCGATGCGGTCCTTGATCGATCCGCCGGGGTTGGTGCTCTCGAGCTTGAGGAACAATTCGCACAGCCCGGTATCCAGGCGCTGCGCGCGCACTATCGGCGTATGCCCGATCAGTTCAAGAACACTCTGGTGGACCGTCATGGAGACTCCGTAGCAAGGGGCGCCGGTTACGCATGCAGCGAATCTCGCCGGCAGGATCACCATGATAGCCGAGCCGACCGAAACACCCGGCAACCGCCATCAAAACGCTGCGGCCCCGGCCCCCTGCAACACGTTGGCAGAGGGGCGGGGCCGCTGTCTTGAAACGAAACCGCAGGTTCAGTGGATGCGCTGCGCCCGGGTGGCCCACATGTGCTCGAGTCGCGCCTTGGCCAGCAATTTTTCCTTCTTCATGCTGGCGAGGGTGACATCGTCGATGGGCAACACTCCGATATCGGCGTCGTGCACCTTGCTGTCGAGTTGCCTGTGGTGCTGGTAAAGCCGGCGAAATTCCGCATCAGCCTTCATCAACGCCTCGACATCATCACGCTGCTGGTTTTCAAACATGATTTGACCTCCTCACGAGTGGACTGGCGGCTGCCACGACCGCGCGCAACCGCCAACGGTTGAACCGGCGCGCACGCCACCACGCCCGATGCCGGCATGCCGGGCACAGGTGGGGATTTGAACGTGGATTGAGCGCATGGTTCAGCTCGGTAACCCATGGGGCGGGGGTGCCTCATGGGACTTTGACCCTACTCTTTGAATCTGGGCCCCGCAAGCTCGGCAACCGCACTTTTGCGAGCCAGCGATCCGCGCCGTGAGGTACCTGTCAGAACAGTATTTGAGGTGCTGCGTTCCTGACATGGCCGCCAACGAAAACGGGCCGGCGAACATGCGCCGGCCCGCTCTGCGTGCACAAGGGGTTCAGCGATTGCCCTGTGAATTCTTGTCCGACTTTTTGGGAGTAGCTGGCGCGCCCCCGTCCTGCAGTTGTGAACGCATCGCCCGGGCCGCCTGAGCCGCCAGGGCCGCCTCACGCCTGGCCGCCTTGGCCACCTTGCTCTGGGCCGCCGCCAGCTTCCTGGCCTGATCGGCCTCAGCCTGGGCCTGCTGGGCTGCCTCGGAATAGGCCTGGCCCTGCTGCTGCAGCCGCGCGGTCTCTTCCTGCGCCAGCTGGTTCTGCAGGCGCTGGCGCTCCAGTTCACGGCGAGCCATATCCGCGTCACGCCGACTGTTGTCGAGCAGGATCTGGTCGTGCTCGCGGTCGAGCTGGGTCAACTTGACCTGGGCATCCTGCAACTGCGCCGCCGTCTTGGCCAGATCCACGCGACGTTCCGCGATATAGAGCGCATAGGCCCGATCGCTGCGACCGGCCTGAGCCAGTCGGCCGATCGCGTCGCGCGCTCGCGCCTGCTCGGCCTGCGCATAAACGCCCAGGATGGGGTCGTTGGAGAGCTGGTCCAGACTGCTGGTCAACCGGTTGATGTCGATGTCGTCCTGGCGGGCATGGACCGAGCCGGCGACAACCAGTGCCAGCACGAGCGCGACAAGCAGGCTGAGTGAACGCTTCATGGCTGACCTCCCTGGGTATTCGCATCAGGATGTTGGGATCCGCTGCTGGGCACCGTCTGGAAGCCATCAGCCGCTGGCGCGGAGAGTACCGACGATGAGGGCGCAGGCATGTCCTGGGTGGGCGGCGGCGGCATCGACGAAGTCGCTTGAGAAGGGGCGGGCTGATCTTCCTGCCGACCGGCAGCCTGGGCGCGTTCACCGATGCTGCGCAAGCGGTTGTTTTCATCCAGCTTCGCCTGGATCTGGCTGCGCGCCGCGGCCAGACGGGCCTTGGACCTCGCCAGATCGGCGTCGGCCACGGATTCTCCGGCCAGATTGGCCGCCTCCGTGTATTTTCGCTCGGCCATGGCAGCCTGCGCTGCCTGGAACTTGTCCTGCGCAAAGCCCAGATCCACCGGCGCGTAGTCGGCCGCACCGGCATCGCGGGCAGCCTGCAACTGGGTTTGGGCCAGACTCAGGGAATCATTGGGCGGCGGCACCGAGGCGCAGCTGGACAGAGCCAGGGACAGGATCAGGGCCGTAGCTGCCAGGCGGACCCGCCCCGGGGACCCGACCAACGGTGAAAAGATGTACATCACATTCCTCATGGTATGTCGCGTCGTATGGTGGACAGGCATAATCCAACATTGTAGTGCGCATTGAAAAATCAGGGGACCAAACGTGGATATCGGCTACTTCCTCAAGCTTATGGTAGACAAGGGCGCGTCAGACATGTTCCTGACCACCGGCGCCCCGGTGAACATCAAGGTCGAGGGAAAGCTGTATCCCCTGGGCAATACCGGCCTGCCCAGCGGCATGGTCAAGAAAATCGCCTACTCCTTGATGGACGAAGGCCAGGTACCGCAATTCGAGCGCAATCTTGAGCTGAACATGGCGCTGGCGGTCAAGGAGGCCGGCCGCTTCCGCATCAACGTGTTCAAGCAGCGCGGCGAAGTAGGCATGGTGATCCGCGCGATCAAGAGCGAAATCCCCAGCATTGACCAGTTGCAATTGCCGAGCATCTTCCGTGACCTGATCATGGAGCCACGCGGGCTGATCCTGGTGGTCGGCGCCACCGGCTCGGGCAAGTCGACCACGCTGGCGGCGATGATCGATCAGCGCAACTCGCATTCCGCCGGCCATATCCTCACCATCGAGGATCCGATCGAGTACCTGCACCGGCACAAGAAGTCGATCGTGAACCAGCGCGAAGTGGGGCTGGATACGCACACCTACCACGAGGCCCTGAAGAACGCGATGCGCGAGGCGCCGGACGTGATCATGATCGGCGAGATCCGCGACACCGACACGATGGAGGCCGCGATCGCGTTCTCCGAAACCGGCCATCTGTGCCTGGCCACGCTGCACTCCAACAATGCGGACCAGACGCTGGAGCGCATCCTGAACTTCTTCCCTGAATCGGCGCACAAGAACGTGCTGATGAACCTGGCGCTGAACCTGCGCGCCGTGATCAGCCAGCGCCTGGTGATCGGCAAGGACGGCCGGCGCATTCCTGCGGCCGAGGTGTTGCTGAATACGCCACTGATTCGCGACATGATTCGCCGTGGCCAGACCCACGAGATCAAGGAAGCCATGGACCGCAGTCTGCAGGAAGGCATGCAGACCTTCGACCAGTCGCTGTACCGGCTGTACAAGGAAGGCCGCGTGGATCTCGAAGAAGTCCTCAGCAAGTCCGATTCGCGCGACGGCCTGGCGTTGAAGATCCGGCTTGCCGAAGGCGGCACCAGTGGCCCTGAGCTGGCGGGCAACGACCCCTACGGCATGGGCTTCTGAAAGCGGAGAAACCGTAGGAGCGCACCCTGTGCGCTCCTACGGTTTCAAGGTGCGTCCGGCTGCGCTTCCGGCCCGGCGCGCTGGAACGCCTCCAGCTCCATGCAGGCCCGATGGATTCGGTTGATCATCGGATAATCATCCAGCGGCAGTTTCCAACGCAAGGCGTTGTAGACCTGCGGCACCAGGCAGATATCCGCCATGCTAGGCGTATCGCCATGACAATAGCGGCCGGTGGCCGCATGGTCCGACAGCATCGCCTCCAGCGCATTGAAACTGGTGGCTATCCAGTGGCGCACCCATTCGGCACGCTGGGCCTCATCGGCACCAAACTGGGTTTCCAGCCGCTGCAGCACGCGCAAATTGCCCAGCGGATGGCTGTCGCAGGCCACCACCATTGCCAGCGCGCGAACGCGGGCGCGGCCGCGCAGGTCGACCGGCAGCAAGGCGGTTTCCAGCTCGGGATACTTCTCGTCCAGATATTCCATGATCGCCAGCGACTGGGTGATCACCCGGTCACCGTCGAGCAGGCAGGGAATCAGTTCCTGCGGATTGAGCTGACGAAACGCCGCCGCGTGCTGCTCGCCGCCGTCGCGAACCAGGTGCACCGGTCGCGATTCGTACTCCAGCCCCTTGATGTTGAGTGCGATGCGCACTCGATAGGCGGCGCTGGAGCGCCAGTAGCCATAAACCACCAAACCGGTATCCATGAGCTGTCCTCTCACCTGCGGGTGTACGCCAGTGTAGCCTCAGTGCTGGCCCAGTACATCGCATCGCGCATGTCGCCTGCGGACCTGCTCCACGTTTGCATCGGGGCACCCCGGCCCGGACAATGGGAGGTTGCTGTCCATCCCGGACGATCCAAGCCCACCACCGGAGATTTGCCGTGTCCGTCATCCGCATGAGTGACCTCGATTTGCGCAATCAGCGCGTGCTGATCCGCGAGGATCTGAATGTACCGTTTGATGACCACGGCCAGATCACCTCGACCCAGCGCCTGGACGCCGCATTGCCCACGATCAAGGCGGCACGCGACGCCGGCGCCCGCGTGCTGGTGATGTCCCACCTGGGCCGACCCAAGGAAGGCCAGTTCGATGCCGCCTCCTCGCTGGCACCGGTCGCCGCCTGGCTGCGTGAAAAGCTCGGTTCGCCGGTGCGTCTGGTCGCCGACTATCTGGACGGCGTGGAGGTGGCGCCGGGCGAAGTGGTGCTTCTGGAAAACTGCCGCATGAATGTGGGCGAAGGCAAGGACGACGAGATCCTGGCGAAAAAGTATGCCGCCCTGTGCGACATCTTCGTGATGGATGCTTTCGGTACCGCGCACCGCGCCCAGGCATCCACCCACGGCGTGATCCGGTTTGCGCCAATCGCCGCGGCCGGTCCCCTGCTCAGTGGGGAGCTGGATGCGCTGGGCAAGGCGCTTGAGCATCCGGCGCACCCGCTGCTGGCCATCGTGGCCGGCTCCAAGGTCTCGACCAAGCTGACCCTGCTGGACAACCTGATCGGCAAGGTCGACCAGCTCATCGTCGGCGGCGGCATCGCCAACACCTTCATCGTGGCGATGGG
>JBBQQL010000022.1:0-35129 GCA_038215995.1 Lysobacterales bacterium | reverse complement strand
CTCTGCGTTTGTGGGCGCGCCCCTGGGGCGCGATCGCTTTGCGCGGGGCCGCCCCCCCGTGATTCGCGCACAGGGTCCGCTCCTACAGCATCATTCACGGGTCGCCAGTGCACTTCCACCGGAAACGCGCGCCCCTCCACTTCCACCACCGGCGCGCCGCCAAAATGTTCGGCAAAGCGCGCCGTGTCGATGGTGGCCGAGGTGACGATGACCTTCAAATCAGGCCGCTTCACGAGCAGCTGCTTCAGATAGCCAAGCAGGAAATCAATGTTGAGACTGCGCTCGTGCGCCTCGTCGATGATGATGGTGTCGTACGCGCTCAGCCACGGATCCCCCTGGGTCTCGGCCAGCAGGATGCCGTCGGTCATGAACTTGATCAGGCTGCGCTCGGATACCTGGTCGTTGAAGCGCACCTGGAAACCGACGATCTCGCCCACCGGCGTACCCAGTTCCTCGGCCACCCGTCGCGCCACCGAGCGCGCCGCCAGCCGGCGTGGCTGGGTGCAGCCGATCATGCCCGCCTCGCCGCGACCGGCAGCCAGGCACAACTTGGGCAACTGGGTGGTCTTGCCCGAGCCGGTCTCGCCGGCGATCACCACCACCTGGTGCTCGCGGATCAGCTTGATGATGTCCTCGCCGCGGGCGCTGATCGGCAGCGACTCGTCCAGCCGAATCGCTGGCTTGGCGGCGACCCGCGCCGCTCGCCTGGCCGTCGAGCGCTCGATCTCCGCCTGCAACGCCGCCAGCTTGCCCTCGTCCGGCCGACGCGACAGCCCGCGCCAACGGCCCAGCAGGCGACCGAAGTCGCGGCTGGATACCGCATCGAGTTGCCGCCGCAGCCCACGCAGGTGCGCATCGACGAAAGCAGGGAGGGAACCGGGTTTGTCGTTCATCAGCCGCGCATGATAGCCGCTGGCCCCACTTGCATGGCATCGGCTACCAAGATGCCGTTGCTCAATAGGCTTGACCTATCGACCACATCGGCACGATTCATTTCCCCGCCAGTCGCCGAAAGACTATGGTTGACCCATCGACAACCCCACTCGGAAGGAGCAACACATGGCCATTTCCATCGGCATCGCCAAGAAGGATCGAGAAACCGTCGCCAGGCATTTGTCCAAACTGCTGGCCGATACGTATTCGTTGTACCTGAAAACCCACAGCTTCCACTGGAACGTCACCGGACCGCAGTTCAACAGCCTGCACCTGATGTTCGAAACCCAGTACAACGCGCTGTGGCTGGCCGCCGACGAAGTGGCCGAACGCATCCGTACTCTCGACGTGTTTGCCCCCGGCTCCTACAGCCAGTTCGGCAAGCTCAGCTCGATCAAGGAAGAGCCCGGCGTACCGGACTGGAAGGAGATGGTGAACCAATTGGTCGAGGGCCACGAGATCGCCGCCCACACCGCACGGGAAACCACCAAGGCCGCCAACGCCGCCGGCGACGAGGGCACTGCCGACCTGGTCACCGGGCGTCTGATCGAACATGAGAAGACCGCCTGGATGCTGCGCTCGCTGCTGAGATAGCCAGCTCGGTTTGTCCCATGAAAAAGGCCCGTCATCGACGGGCCTTTTTCATTGCGGCTGACTGGCAAACAACATTCAGCCCTTCGGTGCCGGCCCCTTCACCGCGGTGACGAAGTCATCCGGGCGGATGTGTTTGGCATAGGCCTGCTGCACGTCCCTGGCGGTGAGCTTGAGGTAGTGCTCGGCGGCGATCGTCATCGCGTCCAGCGGCTTGTCCTCGGTCGCCAGGCTCAGCAGCTGGCCGCCGATCGCGCCGAAGCTGGACTCGCCCAGCGGAATCTGCCGCAGCAGGATGCCCTTGGCGCGCTTGAGTTCGGTCTCGGTCACCGGCGCCTGCTGCATCTGTTTCAGATCCTGCATCACCAGTTCGCGCGCCGCCGCCACCTTGTCCGGATCCGCGCCGAACGACACCGCATAGGTGCTGCGGTTCTTGCCCAGGTCGAAGCTGGTATTGACCGTATAAACCAGCCCGCGCTTGTCGCGCAGGTCATGGAACAGGCGTGAGGCATAGAAGCCGCCGCCAAGTACTTCGTTGCCGAGGTAGAGCGCATACCGGGCCGGATCATTGCGGGTGACCGCGATGGTTTGCGCCATCTGCACGCTGTCCTGGGTGGCACTGGTGTCGGGCACATTCAACTCGCAGGCCTTGTTCGCCGGCACGCCAGCGTAGTCCACCGCGGGCTTGGCGCCATCAGCCGTCCAGTCGCCAAATGCCTGCTCGACCAGTTGCTTGGCCTGCACCGGATCGACCTTGCCGACGATGACGATGGTGGTCATGTCGGGGCGGAACGTGGCGGCGTAGTAGCTCTTCACCTTGTCCGGCGTCAGCGCCATCACGTTTTGTGGCGTGGCGTGGCGCAGTTGCGGATCGTTCGCCGGCAGCAAGGCCTTGTCCAGGCCGAGCTCGGTGAGGAAATCAGGCGACTGCAACTGACCGGCCACGATGCCGGCCAGCTGGTGCTGCACCACCGCGAACGCTTGCGGCGGCAACGCCGGGTGCAGCTCGTTGTCGGCCAGCAGCTTGAGGCCCTCGGCGAAATGCGCCGACGGCACCGACAGCGAGAAGCTGGAACCGGCACTTTCACTCGCGCTGATGCCATCCAGCGCCTGCTGCAATTGCAGACGATTCAGGTGGGTGCTGCCGAACGGGAACAGCCCGCCGAGCACCTCGGCCACGCCCTCCTCGCCCTTGCCGGCCTGCAGGTCCTGGTTGGTCCTGATCTTGCCGAACAGTTCCACCGTGTTGCTGATCGACTCCGGCTGCACGATCAGGTGGATGCCGTTGGGCAAGTGGTACGACACCGGCTTGAGGGTGGATCGCGGCACCGCCAGCTTGGCAAATGCCTGCGCGGCCCACGCCGGCAGCTCCACCGGTTTGTCCGGGCTGGAGGAGAAGCTCTCGGCGCCGCCGAAGCCCTTGCCCGCCACCGCCTTGCCCGAGCTTTCCGGGGTGAGGATGGCGGTGACGGCCTGCGCCGGATTGAACGTGGCTTTGGCCAGCGCATCGACCGCCGCCGGAGTCACCGCCACGATCGCCTGCTTCATCGCATCGGGCGACTCCAACCCCTGGAACGCGAGAGCGCTGGACCAGGCATTGGCCAGGCCATCGACCGAGTTTTTCCTGAACTCCAGCCCGGCGATCGCCTTGCGCTTGGCCGCCTCGATCAGGGCCGGATCGATGCCCTTGCTGGCCGCCTCGGCCAGGATCGCGCGCATCCTGGCCAGAATCGGCTGCGGGTTGCCACCCTTGGGAAAGATGCCCACGGCCATGCCAAAGCCGGCCTGCGGCATCAGCTCGGCGCCAAAGGTGCCGAACAGCGCGGTGCCATCCATACCCATGCCGAACAGCGCCGCCCGCTGCGAGGCGAGGGCACTTTCCAGCACCATCGCGGTGGCGTAATCCTTCGACTGCGTGCCCGGCATGCGATAGCCGAGGTAGACCGAACCGTATGGGCTGTCGGTGGGCAGGCTGATCGTCTTCGCCTGCACCGGCTTGAACGCGAACGTGGGTCGCGCTGGCAAGGTCTTGCGCGCGATATCGCCGAACTCCGCCTTCACCGTCGCCAGCGTGGCGACCGGATCGACATCGCCGGCAATCACCAGGATCGCGTTGTTCGGCGCATACCAGTTGTCGTGGAACTGCTGCAGCATCGCCGCCGTGGTCTTGTCGAACGAATCACGCGTGCCCAGCGGCGTATGCGCGTACGGCGTGCCGTTGAACAACTGTGCCTGCAACTGCTCGTAGAACTTGTACGAGGGGTTGGACAGGTCGCGTGACACTTCCTGCTCGATCGCGCCACGCTCCTTCGCCCACGCCGCCACGTCCATGTCCACACCACGCATGCGCAGGCTCTGCACATGCAGGGCCACCTTCAGATCCTGCGACGGCGCCACGAAGTAATACTGGGTCACGCCCTGAGTGGTATCGGCGTTGAACGCGCCGCCCATGTTCGCCGCAATCGCCGCGAGCTGATCCTTGCTCAGACCCGGGCTGCCGCGAAACATCATGTGCTCCACCGCATGCGCCGTGCCCGGAAAGCCCTCCGGCACCTCGTCCGAACCTGCCAGGTAATTCATCTCGGTGGTCACCACCGGCGCCAGCGTGTCGCGCACGATCACCACGCGCAGGCCGTTGTCCAGGGTGGCACGGGTGACGTCGCTCGTCCCGCTGGCGGTTGCCGTGCCGGCGGCCAGGGCCAGCGCAATCGCGGCGGTCAGTTGCATGACTCGATGCTTCATTCAATCTGTCCTTGTGGTTGATGGGTCTCGTGGGTTCGCGACGGGTGATGCCCGGGTAACTCGGACGTCAGGTCATTCAGACCGGCATGGCGTACCGGTGTTCCCGCGCACCTGCAGCTCGCGGGCGGCAGCCAGGATCGGCGCTCGGGAAGCGCGCTGAATCAGATACAGATGCATGAAGACCAGCGGCAGCAAGGCCACCGGGATCCAGCGCAGGAGATCGCGCAGATTCTGGATGCCCGTAAACGTCAACGTCACGAAGACCGCCATGCAGCAGCCTATCAACACGCCAAGCGGCCGGTAACGTTTCCTGGCCCGGCTGTGCTGCTCCTCGAGTAGGTTGACAGCGACCAGGTACGACAGTCCGAACTCCCGCTGCAACTTATTGATGGTGATGAAGTTCATATGGGTCCCTCGGGTCAAGCCTGGCTGGTTGGCAGAAATGGATGCGGTCGCTGCTGCAGCCCCAGCCAGCCGCGGCGGGCGAGCCGAGACAGGATCAGCGAAAGCACCAGCCAGCCGGCCAACAACGCCGCCCGCAAGCTGAACGGACCCAGCGTGATCGCGGCGGGGTCACTCAAGGTAGGCACAAACAAGCTGATACAGATCAGGATGCAACCGAAAACGGCAACACCTGCGATCGACCAACGTCCCGGCAAGCGTCCCCCGATGATGAGCAGGCTGAACGCAACCGCAAAGCCTGCCGCACCAAGCTGGCCCAGCAATACAAACATTGTCGTCTGGATACTCAGGTGCAGATAAAACGCCAGCGCCAACAGGAAGGCCAGCAGCAAGATCTGCAAGCGCAGGGTTGGCCGCAGAGTGGCACTGACAAGATTGCTCTTCACGTTGCGGCCCAGGCCAGGCAGCAATGCCAGTAGCGAAAGCTCGCCATTCACCTTGGCCCAGCGCTGCCAGAGCTGGGTCAGGCTGACCATCGCCAGCGTCATCCCGCCGAAGGCACCGACAAGGACAAGTGTCAGCAATGCTCCGTCATGCCAGAGGTCCTGCCATGTCTGCACGGGATGCCGACGATCATGGCCAAGCTCCATGAGCGCCACGTAGCAGAGGAACGGCACCAGGACGAGTGCGATTCTTCGCAGCACACTCAGCACGGTCTGTGGCATGAATACGCCGCCCAGGGCCATGCGAAGACTTGTCACAGACTGGCCCGGGCCACACTCGCCGAGGTCGGCACGACCACGTATCCAATCCGGACTGTCTCGAAGTCTTTCGACGCTGTCAGCCGCGCGGTCCAGATATCCGGTCCAGGGATTCCAGCCTCCTGTCTGCCCACCGCCCCGAAACAGCATTACCAACGGTCGACCCCAACCCATGGCATAAGGGTCGGCGGCATGTACCAGACGATGCCAACACCATAGCGTCAGCACGCACAACCCCAACGCGACCGGAGTCCACCAATGCACAAAATCCGGACTCAGCGGACCGGGCAGCGCGACGTGGAAGGGTATTGCGTTCAGGGCAGCCGGCAACAGGAAGAGCGGTGTCACGACGAAGCGCGGCAATAGCGCGAACAAGAGGCCACCCACGCAAAACAGCGCGATCAGGATGGCGATTGCCGCGAAGTGACCGAAAAAAAATCCCAACAGTGCAGTCGACAACGCCACACAAGCCACCCCGTAGAAAAACATCACTGACATCAGCCCCCGCTCCAGGGCCGGCACTCGCAGTTGGCGCGCGTCGATCGCCAGCAAGACCATGTTGGACATCACAAAGGCCCACAGCAAAGCAAGGAAAAAGCCCGCCACGAACGTACACACGGCCCAGCAATCCGAATGGTCCATAAAGATGCCCGCGGCGGTGGCGCCCCACACGGCCAGTACGAGCAACACCAGTCCCTGCCAGGCGGTACTGGGACGATTTGCCCGCCACGGCGCCGACAAGATGTCTTGCGCACTCACTCCGCAATTTCCACAAACAGATCCTCCAGTCCCATGGCATCGACCCGCGCACCACTCAGGTTCGCAGCCTCCGGCCATGCGCCATTCGTATCGCGCTCGACCACCAGGCTGAGGCTGCCGTCGTCATGTCGGCGCCAGCTCAGGCTTCGTGTGGGCGCGGCGTAGCTGATCTGGCCGGGAATCCACAGGCGGCCGTAACGCTCCTTGGTCTCATCCACCGTGCAGTGCATCAGCAGCTTGCCCTGATGCAGGAAGGCCACTTCCGAGGCGACGCGCTCCAGGTCGGAGACGATGTGGGTGGAGAACAGCACGGTGGTGCCAGACTCACCGGCGCGCAGGGCGATTTCGCGCAGCAACTCGCGGCGGGCGACGGGGTCGAGCGCGGCAGCGGGTTCGTCCAGCACCAGCAGCTCCGGTTGCGAGGCCAGCGCGCGGATCAGGTCGACCCGCTGCCGCTCGCCCGGCGACAGCTTGGCCAGCAGCTTGTTGGGCTGGATCTGCCAGCGCTGCAGCGTGTTGTTGGCGAACGACGCATCCCAGCGCGGATAGAACCGGCCGACGTAGTCGAGCATCTGCTGCGCGGTGAGCCAGGCCAGCGCCTCGGGCTGCTGCGGCACGTAGGCAAGGCGCGCCTTGCTGGTATCGCTGAGCTTCAGCGCCGGCTCGCCGAACACGCTGGCGCTGCCGGACAATGGTTCGAGCAGGCCGAGCATGGCGCGGATCAGGGTCGACTTGCCCGCGCCGTTGCGGCCGATCAGGCCGAGCACGCTGCCTGGCTGCAGGCTAAGATCCACCCCGGTCAGCACATTGCTGCCCTCGTAGCAGTGCACCAGCTGACGCACGGCCAGCGGTGCGATCACGGATACGTCCCTTTCCTGTCGTACGGCACTCATGGCTCTTCCCCCAGCAGTGTGGTCAACCGCCGCAGCACCAGCTCGGCGGGCAATTCAAGTTCACGGGCCTGGCGAACCAGCGCCTGCAACGACGGCTCCAGCAGCGCCAGCCGGCGCGCTTCGGTCTGGCTCGCTCGGCTGGTGCTGGCTACCACCATGCCCTTGCCGCGCTGGCGCTCCAGCAACCCTTCGGCCTCGGCGAGGCTGTAGGCGCGCGACACCGTCATCGGATTGATCGCATGGAAGCCGGCCACCTCGCGCACCGACGGCAGCGCATCACCCGCGCCCAGCTGGCCGCCGGCAATCAACCGGCGCAGCTGCTCGACGATCTGGCGATAGATCGGCTCGGGTGAGGCGGGTTGAACGGTGAGTAGCGAGGCATCCATGTGTATTAATACAACAATACACTTGAGACGAAGTCAAGTGCACGGGCAAACACGGCACACCGGCAAGGCAATACTTCACCCGATTTTCACAGATGCGCCCCGGACCGGAACGGGTTTGACCCGAACGTCGCCGCCTCGGCTGACCTTGCGCTGACCGCGGCGGATGAAGCTTGTTGAGCCTGCCGGCCTGCATTGGTTAAGCTCCTCAGGCTTTACCGCCTGTTGCGCAGGCTCCCCCGGGGATTTTTTTGAGCGCTTCTGCAACAACCCACGACAGTCGGCATCCTCTTTTCACCGCCCTGGTGCTTGCCCTGATTGTGGCGGCGATGAATATCGGACTCTGGTGGTGGGGCAACCTGCCGCATGGGCCGGAGGACTGGCATGGCAAGATCGACGGCTTCGCGCTGTCGGCATTCCAGCGCTACCAGAGCCCGCTGAAAGGCGATTTCCCGAACGACGAGCAGATCGACGGCGACCTGAAGCTGCTCAGCCAGTACACCTCGCGGGTGCGCACCTACTCGATGCTGCAAAACCCGCAGATTCCGCGGCTGGCCGAGAAGGACGGGCTGAAGGTGATGGCGGGCGCCTGGATCGACCGCCGGCTGGACAACAACGAGAAGGAAATCGAGACCCTGATTGCCCAGGCGCGGCATTATCCGGGCACGATCAACCGCGTGATCGTGGGCAACGAGGCGCTGTTCCGCAACGACGTCAGCCCCGAGCAGATGATCGCTTACGTCGACCGCGTACGCGCCGCGCTGCACCAGCCGGTGTCAATTGCCGAGCCGGACTACATCTGGCTGAAGTACCCGGAGCTGGTCCAGCACGTGGACTTCATCACGATCCACCTGTTTCCGTTCTGGAACGGCGTGCCGCTGACCGATTCACGCGGTGATCCCGTGGCGGTGAACCAGGCGATTGGCGCCTACGAGGCGATCCGCAGCCGCTACCCGAACAAACCGGTCGTGATCGGCGAGATTGGCTGGCCGTCCAATGGCGACCGCCATGAATATGCCGCGCCATCGGTCTCCAACGAGGCGATCTTCCTGCGCACCTGGTTCAACGTGGCCAAGCGCGACCACATCGACTACTACGTGATGGAAGCGTTCGACCAGCCGTGGAAGGAAGGCCTGGGCGAAGGCCGCACCGGCGCCTACTGGGGCATGTTCAATGCCGACCGCCAGGCCAAGTTCCCGTTCACCGGCCCGGTCACCGAAGACACCGCCTGGCCGCTGAAGGCGCTGGCCGCCGCACTGCTGGCGCTGGGCCCGATGATCTGGTTCGGCCGCCGTTTCAGCCGCTTCAAGCTGACCGGCCGGTTCTTCTTCGCCGCGCTGATCCAGCTCGCCTGCGGCCTGATCGTATGGGCCGCCACGCTGCCGTTCAATTTCTACCTGAGCTGGATCGACTGGACCATGCTCACGCTGCTGTTCCCGGCACAGATCGCGATTCTGGCGATCCTGCTGATCAACGGCTTCGAGTTCACCGAAGTGCTGTGGCGACCGACCTGGATGCGCCACGCCGGCATGCTGCGACCGGATCGGCCGGAAAAGCAGCCGTTCGTGTCGATCCACCTGGCCTGCTACAACGAACCGCCGGAAATGGTGTTTGTCACCCTCGACTCGCTGGCCGCGCTGGATTACGCCAACTTCGAAGTGCTGGTGATCGACAACAACACCAAGGACCCGGCGGTGTGGAAGCCGGTGCAGGAATACTGCGAGAAGCTGGGCAAGCGCTTCCGCTTCTTCCACCTGGAACCGTGGCCCGGGTACAAGGCCGGCGCGCTGAACTTCGGCCTGAAGGAAACCGACCCGGCGGCCGAGGTGGTGGCGGTGATCGATGCCGACTACGAAGTGCGTCCGGATTGGCTGGCCGCGCTTACCGGCCACTTCCACGACCCCAAGGTGGCCGTGGTGCAGTGCCCGCAGGCACACCGCGAGTTCGAGCACAACGCCTTCCGCCGGATGACCGCGTGGGAGTACGACGGCTTCTTCCGCATCGGCATGCATCATCGCAACGAGCGCAACGCGATCATCCAGCACGGCACCATGACCATGGTCCGGCGCAATGCGCTGGAAGGCACCGGCGGCTGGTCGGAATGGACCATCTGCGAGGACGCCGAGCTGGGCCTGCGCCTGATGCACGCCGGCTATGACCTGGTCTATGTCGACGAACTGATGGGCAAGGGGCTGACCCCGGCCGACTTCAAAGCGTACAAGAGCCAGCGTTACCGCTGGGCGTTCGGCGCGATGCAGATCCTCAAGGGCCGCTGGAGCTGGATGGTCAAGCCCGGGCCGCTGTCGGCCGGCCAGCGTTTCCACTTCCTCACCGGCTGGTTCAGCTGGTTCGCCGATGCGCTGCACTTGATCTTCACCCTGATGGCGCTGTTCTGGACCGCCGGCATGGTGGCCTACCCGCAGTATTTCAGCCTGCCGATGCAGTTGTTCCTGATTCCGGTGATCGGCTTCTTCTTCGCCAAGGCGATCTTCGGCATCGTGCTGTACCGCGCCCGCGTACCGTGCAGCTGGTACGACACGCTGATGGCTTCGCTGGCCAGCATGGGTCTGTCGCATGCGATCGCACGCGGCATCCTGCACGGTCTGACCCGCGAGAAGACCTCGTTCGTGGTCACCGCCAAGAGCCGGCGCCTGGGCGGCAGCAATTTCGCCGCGTTTGCGCCGGTGCGCGAGGAACTGCTGATGGCGGTCGCGCTGGCGCTGTGCATCGTCGGCATGGCACTGGGCTACGGCACGCGATATATCGAAGGCACCTTGTGGATGTTCATCCTGGCGGCGCAGTCGATTCCCTATGTCTCGGCGGTGATCGGCGCCTGGATTGCGCACAAGGCGGGCGACAAGGCCGGCTGATGCCGGCTGCGCATGCGGCCTCCCCGGCCGCATGCGCAAATCACATATGCGCTCTGGAGCTGATGCTGTGGCATCGGCGGAGCTTCATCCAGAGCCCACGCGAACCCGGGTAAGCTTCAATTTCCCGCGCCCCATCCCGAGGACGACCCTTACGCATGCGCCGCCTGCCCCGACGCCTGAGCCTGTTGCTGCTGCCCGCCATGATGCTGGCAGCGCAAGCCCATGCCGTCGTGCGCCTGAGCGTGGATGGTGTCGACGACCCGCTGAAGGCGGCAGTGATTTCCGGCGTGGAGCTGTCGCAGTACGCGACGCGTGAGGTTACCGCGGCGCAGGCCACGCGCCTGTATGAGCGCGCACCGGCCCAGGTGCAGGCGGCACTGCAACCCTATGGCTACTACGACGCCAGCATGAGTGGCGACATCAAGCAGGTCGGCAAGGACTGGCAGGTGACGCTGCACGTGACACCGGGCGAGCCGGTGAAAGTCACCCGCGTCGAGCTGCAGCTGGACCCGGCGGCGGCGGCCATTGCGCCGATCCGGCGCGCGGAACGGGCCATTCAACGACTGCAGGGCAAGACCCTGGATCACGGCAGCTATGACGCCGCGCGCGATGCGCTGAGCAGCCAGCTCACCGCCAACGGATTCCTCGATGCGCGGCTGGTCACCCACCGCGTTGAGGTGACCCGGGCCGAGCGCAGCGCGGTAATCAAGCTGGCCTGGCAGGCCGGGCCTCGCTATCACTACGGCAAGGTGCATTTCGAGGGCTCGCAGCTCAACGAGGGCTTTCTGGATCGCTATCTGCCGTTCAAGAGCGGCGACTATTTTTCACAGGACCAGTTGCTGGAATTGCAGCAGGCCCTGAACGGCGCTGACTACTTTTCGGTGGTCAACGTGCAGCCCGACGTGGACGAGGCCAGGGCGGGCGTGGTCGACGTCACGGTGAAACTGCAACCGGCCAAGCGCACGATCTACACCGGCGGCCCGTTCGTCGGCACCGACACCGGCGTGGGCGTGCGCGGCAGCATCGAGCGGCGCTGGGTCAACCGCCGCGGCCACAAGTGGAAAAACGAACTGGTGCTGGCACAACGGCTCAAGACGCTGTCCACGCTGTACTCGATCCCGCTGCCCGGCCCCCACCAGCGCAGCTACAACTTCGGTGCCAACTACCGCGACGCCAACACCGACACCTCGCAGTCACGCACGCTGGAGCTGGTCGCCAACGAGAGCCGACAGTGGCATGGCTGGGTACGTACGCTGGGGATGCACGCGCTGGACGGCACCTTCACCGTCGGCAAGATCGGCAACGAACCGGACAGCACCCCCGGTATTGAACACGGCCGCAGCACCGAAGTGTTCGGCGAAGCCTCACTGACCCGCAAGAAGGTCGACAACACCACCTTCGTGCGCGACGGCTGGTCACTCGCACTGGCCGCACGCAGCACCGCCGGCTCGCTGCTGTCCGACGCCAGTTTCAGTCAGCTCACTGCCGACGCCAAATGGATCCATGCTTTCGGCGCGAAGAAGCGCAACCGGCTGATCCTGCGCGGCAGCGCCGGCGTCACCTGGACCAAGGATTTCAGCGCGCTGCCACCGCAATTGCGCTTTTTTGCCGGCGGCGACCGTTCGGTGCGCGGCTATGGCTATCAGTCGATCGGTCCGCTGAACAGCTACGACCGCGTCATTGGCGGGAAGAACCTGCTGGTGGCCAGCACCGAGGTCGAACACTACTTCACCCGCAACTGGGGCATGGCTGCCTTCGTCGACGCGGGCAATGCGTTCGACGGCACCGACTACCGGCCTGAAGTCGGCGCCGGCCTGGGCGTGCGCTGGCTCTCGCCGGTCGGCATGATCCGGGTCGACCTGGGTACGCCGATCCACAATACGCAGAAGCACGGCATCGAGCTGCACGTAGTGATCGGGCCAGATCTGTGAGTCGTATCCACCTGCAAACCAACCGGAGTCCCTGCCTGGCATGAAGTGGGTCAAGCGCCTTGCCATCGTTGTTGCCAGCCTGCTGCTGATCGTGGCGGCGCTGCTGTGGTGGCTGCTCGGCACCGGTGCGGGCCTGCGCTTTGCGCTGGCGCGGGCACAGGCCGCCACGAACGGCGCACTGCAGGTGCAACAGGCGCGGGGGCAACTGATCGGCCCGCTCGATCTTGCCGGCGTGCGCTACGACGACGGCAAGGGCACCGTGGTCAAACTGGCGAAACTGCAACTGGATCTGCGCTTCTGGCCGCTGCTGGCCGGACGCGTGCATGTCGTGGCACTGGATGCCGATGGCGTCGAGGTCGCCCTGTCCCCGTCCTCGCCGGAGTCGAGTGCAAGCTCTGGCAGCTTCTCGCTGCAGCCACCGGTGGATCTGCTGCTCGACCGGGTGCGGGTGGGCACGGTCAGGATCACCCAGGCCGGCAGCGTACTGTTTGCCTCGAACCAACTCGACCTCAGTGGCGCCTGGACCAGCCAGGGCATCGAGCTGAAACAGCTCGCACTGCAGGCGCCTGACGGACACGCCGAGCTGGCCGGCAAGCTGGCACTCGGCAACAACTACCGCGGCAACGGCACAGCCACGTTCGCCTGGAAGCTCGGTGACACCAACTATGCCGGCGACCTGATTGCGCACAGCGATGGCGACAAGGCGCAGCTCGACCTCAAACTCGGCAAACCCGCCGTCGCGCACCTGCAAATCGACCTGACCCAACGGGGCGACTACGCCTGGAGCGCGCACCTGAATGCGCCGCGCTTTGATCCGCGACGGGTGCTCGGCGACAGCGCGCTCACCTCGCTCGCCGTGACCCTGCAGGGTGAGGGTGACCGCCACCATGCCAGTGTGAGCGGCCAGCTCGGCGTCAATGATTACCCGCTGCAATTGCAGCCGCTGCGCGTGCAGTTCGATAACGACTACCACACCCTGACGGTGCAACAGCTCGCACTTGGCTCACCACGGATCAAGGGCCAGCTCGATGCCAGCGGTGTGCTGCAGCTCGCCGCCGAGCCGCTGAGCGGGAAGCTCGACATCCGCTGGCACGACGTGATGCTGCCGGCGGATCTTGCCGGTCAGGCGCTGGCCAGCCAGGGTCAGCTGAGCGCCCATGGCAGTGCGCAGAACTATCACGCCGAAGGCGATATCGACATCGGCCCTCCCGGCAAACTGGCCAGGCTCGCGCTGAACTTCGATGGCAACCCGCAGGCGATTACCCTGCACACGCTCGCGCTGAAACAGGCCAACGGCGGATTGCAGGCCAGCGGCAGCCTGACCCTGCAGCCGGTGCTGGCCTGGCAGGCCCAGCTCGATGCCGACCACTTTGACCCCGGCCAGTTGTTCGCCGGCTGGAACGGGGTGCTCGACGCAGATATCGCCAGCCATGGCAACTTGCCCAGCGCCGGACCCGACGCCAGCGTGGAGATTCGCAAACTGTCGGGCAGCCTGCGCCAGCGCGCGATCAGCGGCAGCGGCAAATTGCATCTCTCCTCGAACCAGGTGATCGACGGCTCACTGCAACTGGCCTCAGGCAAGAGCACGCTGCAGCTCGACGCCAAACCGGGCAGCAGCAATGACGCCAGCCTCAAACTGGTGGTGGCCTCGCTCGGTGACTGGCTGCCCGATGCCGGCGGCCATCTGGATGCTCATTTCAGTATCCGCGGCCGGCAACCCAGGCTCAGCATCAACGGCCAGTTGCACGGCCAGGCACTGCGCTGGCAACAGCAGCGCGCCGAGCAGGTGAACCTGATCGTGGGCATTCCCGACCTGAGCCGCCCGGCCGGCAAACTCGATCTGGAAAGCTCAGGTGTTTTGATGCACGGCCTGTACTTCCAGCAGCTCAAACTGCTGGCCGAAGGCAGCCAGGACGACCATGTGCTGAAACTCGACGCGCAGGGCAGCCAACTGTCCGGCACGATCGACCTGCATGGCGCGCTCAAGGGGTCGAGCTGGAACGGCACGCTCTCCACCCTCAACCTGCAACCCCAGGGCATGCCGGGCTGGCACCTGCTGCACCCTTCAACACTCGCCTACGCCAACGGTGCGATGAGTCTGTCCGAGCTATGCCTGAGTGCCGGCGATCCGCAGCTTTGCGTCGCGGCGAAACAGGACCAGGCCGGCAACCTCGATGGCAGCTACCGGCTGCGAGCCCTGCCACTGGCCCTGCTGCTGAACGCTGCCGGTGACGCCGACCTGCCGCTGCGCGCCGAGGGCACGCTCGATGGTGATGGCAAGATTCGCCGCAGTGCCGCCGGTGCGCTCAGCGGCACCGCCACGATTCACTCCAGCCAAGGCAGCATCACTTATACCGATCGGGCCGAGGCACCGCTGTTGCGTTACGAGCAACTGCAGCTCAATGCCGAACTCGCTCCCGGCAACCAACGCATCGAGGTGCACAGCGGGCTCGATCAGGGCGGCCGCATGGACGGCCAGCTCAGCATCAGCGGCGCGCAACAGGCGCTCGCCGGTCAACTCGACCTGCATCTCAACAACCTCGCCTTCGTCGAGCTGCTGAGCAACGAGGTGGCCAGTGTGAAGGGCAGCCTCAACGGCAGCTTCCGTTTCGCCGGCACGCTGCAGCAGCCGGTGCTCACCGGTCAGGCCGCCGCCGCAGACTTCGCCGCCGAGGTCCCCTCGGTCGGGCTGAAGCTCAGCCAAGGCCAGCTCACGGTCAGCACCAGCGATGCCCGGCAATTCGACATCAACGGCAAAGTGAGCTCGGGCAAGGGCTTGCTCAATATCAGCGGCCACGCCGGTATCGGCGCCGGTGCGCAGACCGCGCTGAGTCTCAAGGGCAGTCAGTTCACCGCGGCGGACATTCCTGCCGCGCGGGTGGTGGTTTCGCCCGACCTCACCGTGCAGCAGGATGCCAAGGGCATCCGCATCGGCGGCAGCCTCGCCATCGACAGCGCCGACGTGAATGTGGAGAAGCTGCCCGGCGCCGGTGCCACCCAGGCCTCGCCCGATGTCGTGGTGGTCGACGAAAAGCAGCAACAGGAAGCAGCCAGCCGGCTACCGATCAGCGCCCTGGTCAAGGTCGATCTCGGTCACAAGACCCATGTCATCGGCATGGGCCTCAATGGCCGCGTCAGCGGCATGCTGACGGTGAGCGAGCAACCCGGCCGCAGCACCACCGCCCAGGGTCAGCTTGCCGTGGACGGCACCTACCGCGCCTACGGCCAGAACCTGCAGATCCAGCGCGGCCAGCTGCTGTTCGCCAGCACCCCGATCGACAACCCGGGGCTGAACATCCGCGCGATTCGCAAGCTCAATCCCAACGCCACCATCGACGAAGGCCAGGAAGTAGGCCTGTATATCGTCGGTACCGCGCAGCGACCGATACTTACCGTGTTTTCCAACCCGGTGATGGAGCAGTCCGACGCCTTGTCCTATCTGATTACTGGCAAACCGCTGTCCGAGGTCAAGGGTGGCGAGGGCAGCATGGTCAGCGCCGCCGCGCAGGCGCTGGGCTCGGCCACCGGCGACCTGCTGGCCAAGAGCATCGGCTCCAAACTCGGCATCGACGATATCGGCGTGTCCAGCAACGAGGCGCTCGGCGGCAGCTCGGCGTTCACCGTGGGCAAGTACCTCTCGCCACGGCTCTATCTCAGCTACGGCGTCGGCCTGTTCGAGCCCGGCCAGGTGATGACCCTGCGTTATCGATTGAGCCGACGCTGGAGTTTCGAGGCGCAACAAGCCACCGAGTTCAGCCGTGCAAGCCTCAACTACCGCATCGAAAAATAGCCTGCGGCCCCGCACTCCGCGGCATCAGCGTCTAGAATGACGGGCTGGCGGAACGCCTCGCTGCCCAAGCCCTGTGGAACTCATGCGCCTTTACCTGCAAACCGTACCCGGAACTTCCGAAGCACCGCGCTACGTCCAGATCACCCTCGAACAGGATCTGCTCGGTGGCTGGACGCTGTACCGCGAGTCCGGCACCCAGGGTGGTCGCGCCAGCATGAAGCGCGAGCAGTTCCTGGAACGCGACGAGGCGATGGCCGCGTTCGAGAAGACCCGCGACGCCCAGCTCAAGCGCGGCTTTCGCGTGATGTTCGCGCAGGGCCAGGAAGGCCCTTACGGCCGCTGAACCCCCTTTCAGAAGTTGATGACGATGCCCGATGTACTGAAGAACGACCGCTTCCTGCGTGCGCTGCGCCGCGAGCCCACCGACACCACCCCGATCTGGGTGATGCGCCAGGCCGGCCGCTACCTGCCCGAATATCGCGCCACCCGCGAGCGCGCCGGCAGCTTCATGGGGCTGGCGCAGAACCCCGAGTTCGCCTGCGAAGTGACCCTGCAGCCGCTGCAGCGCTTCGATCTCGATGCCGCGATCCTGTTTTCCGACATCCTCACCATTCCCGATGCGATGGGTCTGGGCCTGTCGTTTGCCCAGGGCGAAGGCCCGCAGTTCGCCCGCCCGCTGCGCAGCAAGGCCGATATCGACAAGCTTGCCGTGCCGGACATGGATGGCGAGCTGCGTTACGTGATGGACGCCGTGCGCCTGATTCGTCGGGAACTGCACGGCCGCGTGCCGCTGATCGGCTTCTCCGGCAGTCCGTGGACGCTGGCCTGCTACATGGTCGAGGGGCATGGGTCCAAGGATTTCGCCACGCTCAAGACGATGTGCTGGAACGAGCCGAAACTCGCCCACCAGTTGCTCGACACCCTGGCGCAGGCCGTCACCGCCTACCTCATCGCCCAGGCCGCGGCAGGTGCGCAGGCATTGATGATCTTCGACACCTGGGGCGGCTTGCTTGGCCCCGGCCCATTCCGCGAGTTCTCGCTGCGCAGCATGGCGCAGATCGTCGCCGCGCTGCAGGCCGACCCGGCATCACGCGGGCTGCCCGTGGTGCTGTTCTCCAAGGGCGCTGGCCAACACCTTGCCGCGCTGGCCGATACCGGCTGCGCCGGCCTCGGCGTGGACTGGACCATGGACCTCGCCGACGCGCGCGCCGCCGTCGGTGGTCGGGTAGCCCTGCAGGGCAACCTCGACCCGGCGATTCTGCGGGCCAGCCCCGAGGTGATCCAGCGGGAGGCACGTGCGGTGCTGGACAGTTACGGCAACCACCCCGGCCACGTGTTCAATCTCGGCCATGGGATCACCCCGGAAGTAAACCCCGAGCACGTGAAGATCCTGGTCGACGAAGTGCATCAATACGGGCGCACATTGCGTGGCTGAGCTGGCATGACGCTGGCCTGAGCGCCACAGCGACGGATAAACCTAGACGCTACGCAAAAAGTTGCTACGCGGCGAAGCATGATTTTTTCGCGCGAAACCTGCATGATTCAGGCACCGCTCAGGACGGGTGACCGCGACGTTGTCCTGCCCGCGGGCAGCCATCACGGCTGCCACTCCCATCAAGTCGCCGAGCGATCGGACAAGGACGAATGACAGCCATCGAACAACTGCGACTCAACGGCGGGCTGCCAAGCCCCAAGGGAGTGGCGCTTGCGATCATGCAGATCTGCCGGCGGGATGATGCCAGCCTCGAGGAAATTGCCCGGGTGGTGCAGACCGACCCAGTCACCTCCAGCCGCCTGCTGCACATGGCCAATGCGGCGCAATCCGCCTGCCGGCCGGTCGCCAGCATTCCCGACGCGATCATGCGCCTGGGCCTGGAAGCGGTGCGTCAGCTGGCGATGGGATTCTCGCTGGTTGACCAATACCGCGAGGGTTCGTGCAAGGGCTTCGACTATGCGACCTTCTGGTCTCATTCGCTGCTGATGGCGGTGGCGATGCAGGAGCTTGGCAAGCTCACGCGCATCGCCTCCCCCGATGAACTTTTCGCCTGCGGGCTGATGGCGCGTATCGGATATCTGGCGCTCGCGACGCTCTATCCCGATGACTATTCGCGGCTGCTACTGATGCTCAGCGACAACATGCTGGAGCTCGAGCGCAAGCACCTGCACGTGGATCACAACCAGTTGACCGGATTGATCCTGGCCGACTGCGGCATTCCCAAGGCACTGGCCGAGCCGGTGCATTTCCATGAGACACCCGAGGCTTCCGGGTTTACCGACGGCTCCCGGCCACACAAGCTGACGCACCTGTTCTATCTGGCCCGGCGCCTCGCCGACCTGAGCGCGGCCGGCGCGGATGACCGCGCCGGCACCGTGTCCGAGCTGATGCTGCTGGGCGGTAAGATCGGCCTCGATGCCGACCAGATGGGCGAGCTGGTCGACCAGATCCTTGTGCGTTGGCGCGACTGGAGCAGCTTGCTGAAAGTTCCGGCATCCACCTTGCCGCCTTTCGCCGAAATGATCAGCAGATCGCCAAGGACGAGCGCCAGCGAGCCAGCCTCGGCGAAGCCTTGCGTGCTGTGGGTAGCACATGACCCTGCCGTGCGGACGCTGCTGAAGGAAACCCTGCAGCATCTGCTGGGCCCGCAGCTGCATTCGGCTGAAAACGGTGAACAGGGCCTGGCCATGGCGCTGCAGACGATGCCGCAGATCGTGGTGGTCGACGCGCACATGCCGGTGATGGACGGCTGGGCACTGTGTCGCGCTCTGCGCGCCACTACCTGGGGGCAATCCATTTACCTGATCGTGCTCAGTGGTGCCGATGCGACAGCGGCGCAGCAGACGCTCGACAACCATATCAACGACTGCCTTGCCGCGCCCGTGCTCGCCAGCACGCTGCAGATCCGCCTGACGGCGGCGATGCAATACGTGAAACTGCTGAACAGCTGGGAGCAGGATCGCGCCCAGCTGAAACAGTTTTCCGCCGAGCTGGCCATCAGCAATCGCAAGCTCGAGCGCTACGCGCTGACCGACCTGCTTACCGGCCTGCAGAACCGCCGCGCCGGCATGGACTCGCTGTCACAGGCGTGGGGCGCTTCGGTGCGCTCAGGCGATTCAGTGACGGCAATGATGATTGACATCGACTCGTTCAAGGACGTGAACGATACCTGGGGTCACGCCACCGGTGATCAGGTGCTGATCGATGTTGCCGCCGTCATTCGCGCCTCGGCACGCAAGGAAGATTCGGTTTGCCGCATGGGCGGAGAGGAGTTTTTCGTGCTCTGCCGCGGCAGCGACCTGGCATCCTCGGTGCATGCGGCAGAACGACTGCGCCAGAAGGTGGCCGGGCTGAAGATTCGCGTCGACAAAGCGGAGATCGCGGTGACCATCAGCATCGGGCTGGCCGCCAGGGAGGCCAACATGTCCGACCCCGGCGCGCTGGTCAATGCTGCCGACAAGGCGCTCTATGCAGCCAAACAGCAAGGCCGAAATCGAACCTGCCTGTTCCGCGATGGCGCCGTGCTGGCCGCGCTGAACTGACTGCCGAGCCCGAACCAGCAGTCAATTTCGCCCGGCACCGGAATCAGGGCGTGCCCGCGAAAGCGTGGTCAAGCCAGTCATGCATCAGCCGGTAGCTGCGCGCGGCGGCACCCGCATCGTAGCGACAGCCGGGGGAATGCTCGCCCAGCTCGGTGAAGCAGTGCACGGCATGGTCGATCACCACGAACTGCCACTCGGACGGGCTGCCGCGCATCTCGTCCAGAAACTTGCCTGCATCCGGCATGGTGCCCTGGTCGTCGGCACCGTTCATCACCAGCACGCGTGCCTTGATCTGCTTCGCCAACGCCGGGTTATCGGTACTCAGCCCACCATGGAATGACACCACCGCGGCCATATCGGCGCCGCTGCGGGCCAGGTCGAGCACGGCCGAACCACCAAAGCAGAAGCCTATCGCCGCCAGCTTCGACAGATTGATCGGCGCCGTACCGGCCTGTGCCTTGAGTTGGGCGAGGGCGACGTTGACCCGACGCCGCATCAGTTCGCGATCGCCGTACAGCGGCTTCACCGCGGCCTTCGCCTGATCGGCGTTGCCCGGCTGCGGCCGCACGCGGGCGCCGTACATGTCGGTGAGCAGGATCACGTAGTCCTTGCCGGCGATCATCTCGGCCTTCTTCACCGCGGCCTCGTTGATGCCATACCAGTTCGGCACCATCACCAAGCCCGGCCGCTTCACGGCGCTGGCATCGTCGTAGACCAGTACGCTGTGGAAGCGGGTCCCGTCCTGCATCCATTCGACCGAACGATGCACCATTTTCGCCTGGACGGAGACACTCGATACCGCGAGCAACAGCAGACAGCACAATCGGGCAAGTCGCATGGGTGATCTCCTCACATGGGCAAGCAGGTTTGTCCGCGAACTGCCTCCACGGCCGTCGCGAAGGCGATGTTCATCGTCCCGCGGCGTGATCCGACAAGCGCCGCTTGAATGGCTCATATGTATTCAACAGCCGCACACCCAGTCCACGCATGGCAACCAGCGCCGGCGATTGCAGGGCGTATACCCGGGCCAGCGCATCGAAGCCCAATGCATCGAGCGTATCGGCACTACGCCGACGCCGGGCGTACTGGCGCAATACGTGACTGGCGCCGATATCGCGACCGGCCGCGCGCGCCGCCAGCAAGGTGTCGCGCAACTCGACCACATCGCGCAAGCCCAGGTTGACGCCCTGGCCGGCCAGCGGATGCACGGCATGCGCTGCATCACCGAGCAACACCATGCGCTCGGCCTGGTAGCGTTCGGCCAGCTGCAGCCGCAGCGGGAACGCCGCACGGGCGCTGACCTCCGTGATGCGGCCCAGCCTGAAATCACTGGCCACGCCCACTTCGTCGGCAAAAGCCTGCTCGTCCAGCCCCAACACACGCTGCGCTTCTGCCTCAGGCAGCGACCACACCAGCGAGCTGCGACCATCGGCCAGCGGCAGCAGCGCCAGCGGGCCGCTGCGCAGGAATCGCTGCCACGCGGTGTGCTGGTGCGGGCGCTCGGCGCACAGATGGGCGACCACCGCGCGCTGACCGTAGTCACGCCCCTGCGTGGTGATGCCAGCCAGCTGGCGCAGCGGCGAGCCGGCGCCGTCGGCGGCCACCAGCAAACCGGCCGAAAGCAGTTCGCCATCGGCAAGCTGCAGCTGGATGCGATCCTCGCGCGCCTCAAAACCCTTTACTGCCGCCGGACACAGGCAGCGAACGCCCGCGGCCTCCAACTGCCGCCACAGCATCCATTGCACGAGATTGTTCTCGACGATGTAGCCGAGCCGGTCACGTCCCTCGCTGGCCGCGTCGAAATCGATCGCCGCGCCGCTCTCGGCATCCCACACGTGCATGTGGGTGTACGGCCCGACCCGCGCCGCACGTATGGATGGCCAAACGCCCAGCTCATCCAGCAAGGCTACCGACGAGGCAGCCAGCCCGACCACGCGCAGATCCACCTCGGCGTCCCCGCTCCACGGTGTCGGGGCGTGCGCCTCCAGCAGCGCCGTACTGAAACCGGCACGCACCAGCGCCAGCGCCGTGGCGGCACCCACCATGCCGCCACCGACCACGGCAATATCCAGCGCGGGCGCACGGCGCCGCGCCGAGGAATCTGAACCCGGCAAACTCATGGCAGGCGCTCCAGCACCGCCAGCGGTGGCTCGCCGCGGAAACCCATGCCCCGACGCGCAAGCGCGTGCTGCAGGGGCGGCAGCCGATCGCAGGCCAGCAAGGCCAGCGATCGCAGCGGTGCCAGCGCGGGCTGCGCCAGGCAGGCCAGCCGCACCAGGCCATGGCTCATCAACATCGTGCCGTCGCGATCGGGCGCGCGCCGTTCGGCATAGCGTTGCAACAACTCCGGCGCGCCGGGATCAGCCGCGCCGGCGATCAGTTCGGCCAAAGTCAGCGCGTCACGCAGGCCCAGGTTGAACCCTTGTGCGCCGATCGGATGCACGGTTTGCGCCGCATTGCCGACCAGCACCGCGCGTGGCGCGGTCAACCGCGAGGCCGCGATGCGCTGGATTGCATAGGGATGCCGCTTGCCGGGCCGGCTGAGCTTGCCCAGTCGCCAGCCAAAGCGTTGCTGAGCCAGCGCGACGTAGCCGTCATCGTCCAGTGCCGCCACCGCCGCTGCCTGCTCCGCTGCCACGGTGAGCACGAGGCCGCAGCGCCGCTCGGCCAGCGGCAGCAGGGCGATTGGGCCCTCATCGCTGAAACGCTCGTAGGCGCGATGGGCGTGATCGCGCTCAGGGGTCACCGTGCAGACAAACAGCGTCTGCTCGTAGTCATGTCGCTGCGCCTCGATGCCGAGCTGACGGCGCACCAGCGACTCGCTGCCGTCGGCGCCGACCAGCAAGGGCGTATCGATGAAGCGGGTGCCATCGGCGGTCTGCACCTGCGCACGCCAGCCGCCGGCCAGCGGCTCCAGTGCCACCAGCGTGGCAGGCGCCAGACGGGTCAGACGGGTGCACTCGTCGAGCCGTCGCAGCAGGGCGGCACCGAGTTCGCGCGCCGGCAGGGTCCAGCCCAGCGCATCGACCCCGTGCTTGGCCGCATCGATGCGGGCGCTGCCGAATTCACCGGCGCGGCTGACATGGATGTGGCGGATCGGCGTGGCGCCTGCGCGTGCATGGCGCCACACCCCGATCGCCTCGAGCCCGTTGACGCTGGCCCGGGCCAGGGCCAGGTTGCGCTCGTCATAGCTCGGCTGGGCATCTGCGCGTGGCGCGGTGGTTTCCACCAGGGTTACCGCCAAGCCGGCCGCATCCAGGGCAATGGCCAGGCTGGCCCCCACCAAACCGCCGCCTACGACAAGAATATCCGTGTTTGCACTCATGATTCGCATGATACCTGCTGCCTTCGACTACCGCGTGCGCCGGCCAAGCCGGAAGAATTCCAGTATCCTGTGCGCTTGTTTAGCGAGCCTCCCTGGATTATCGATGAACCGCAGCCAGATTGATCCCGCAGCCCGTCTGCTCACGCCGCGCACACTGGTGCTGTTTGCCATGATCGGGTTTGCCGTGGGCTATCGGCTGATCGTGCATTTTGTGCCCGGCTTGTTGCCATGGAACTTCACGCCAGTGGAAGCGATGGCACTTTTCGGCGGTGCGTATTTCGCCGACCGCCGACTGGCAATCCTGACGCCGCTCGCCGCCATGGCGGTGGCCGACGTGGTGATTGCCCTGTCGCTGCCGGCCGCCCAGGTCCGCGACTGGGCCGGAATGGCACCGATCATTTACGGCTGCATTGCGCTTACCGCGTTTGCCGGTTTTGCCTTGCGCGGCCGGGCCAGGCCGCTGAACGTGGTGATTGCCGCCAGTGCCAGCGCCACCGGCTTCTTTCTGGTCACCAATTTCTTCGTGTGGCTGAGTTCGGGCATGTATGCCGCCAGCCTCTCCGGACTCGCTGCCTGCTACGTCGCCGCGTTGCCGTTCTACCAGTACGGTTCGTTGCCGGGAACGGTGCTATGGAGTGCGATGCTGTTCGGCGGTTTCGCCCTGCTGTCGCGCCGCTACATGGTGCTGGCGGCAACGCCAGTGACAGCCTGAGCAGACACCCCTGCGAATGGGCAACCGCCTCTCCAAGATATATACCCGCACCGGTGACGACGGCAGCACGGGCCTTGGCGATGGTTCGCGCGTCGGCAAGGACTCGCTGCGAGTCAGCGCCTACGGCACGGTGGACGAGCTCAACAGCAGCATCGGCATGGTGCTGGCGGCCGAGGGCGTCACCGACGCCGTGCGCGAGGCCCTGAATCAGGTGCAGCACGACCTGTTCGACCTCGGCGGTGAGCTGTGCATTCCCGGCATGGCGATGGTCGAAGACAGCGATATCGAGCGACTGGAAGTGATTCTCGATCGGCTCAACGAAGCGCTGCCGCCGCTGAAGGAATTCATCCTGCCGGGTGGCGGCATGGCCGCGGCGTGTGGTCACCTGGCGCGAACGATCTGCCGGCGGGCCGAGCGCGAAGTGATTGCCCTGGCCCGGGTGGAGGATATCCGTGGCCAGCCGCAGCGTTACCTCAACCGCCTGTCCGACCTGCTGTTCGTGATCTCGCGGGTGCTGGCGCGCGCCAGCGGCCACGGCGAGGTGCTGTGGCAGCACGAGCGTCGCCGCAAAGCCGAGCCCGGCGTCTAGTCAGCGGCATGTTGCGCCTCTACACCCACCCCGCCTGCCTGCAGCACGATCCCGGCCCGGGACATGTCGAGCGCCCGGCGCGCCTGCGCGCGGTGTTGCAGGCGCTGGACCACGATCGACACGCGGCACTAGACCGGATCGAGGCGCCACGAGCCACCCGCGAGCAACTGCTGCGTGTGCACAGCGTCGAGCATCTCGATCGGATCCTCGGCAGTGAACCGCTGGAAGGCACGCAGCGCCTGGACGAGGACACCTTGATGTCGGTCGGCTCGGTCGAGGCTGCATTGCGTGCGGCTGGCGCCAACGTGGCCGCGGTGGATGCGGTGATTTCCGGCGCGACGGTTCACGCATTCTGCGCCGTGCGCCCACCGGGCCACCACGCCACGCGCGACCAGGCGATGGGTTTCTGCCTGTTCAACAATATCGCCGTGGCAGCCGCCCATGCCATCGCCGCGCATGGACTGAAGCGCGTCGCCATCGCGGATTTCGACGTACACCACGGCAACGGCACCCAGGCGATCTTCGAGAACGATCCACGAGTGCTCTTTGTCTCCAGTCACCAGTCGCCGCTCTACCCCGAGTCCGGTGCTGAAGACGAACACGGCGTGGGCAATATTTTCAACGGTACGCTCTCGCCCGGCTCGGGTTCGCTTGAATTTCGCGAGCTGTGGGATGGCCTGCTGTTGCCGCGGATACAGGCGTTCAAACCGCAACTGATCTTGATCTCGGCGGGCTTCGATGCGCACCGCAACGACCCGCTGGCCGACATCCGGTTGGGTCAGGAAGACTATGCCTGGGTCACCGAGCGGCTGGTCACACTGGCCCATCGACATGCCCACGGACGGGTCGTTTCCACGCTGGAGGGCGGCTATGAACTCGCGGCACTGGCCGCCAGCACCAGTGCGCATGTCGGTGCACTGGTGGGCTGAGAGCCCTGATACACCCGCCTGGGGAGGGCGGACCGCCGCGGCCTGCCGCGACCTCACTCGCGCCGGCTGATGCCGACAGATCCATGCCCCGCTAGCTCGCTCAACACTGAATCCCGGCGGCGCTGATCACCCTGCGCCTGCCTTCATGGTGGGCTTTCTGCTAGCTTAACCAGCCTTCAAAGCCGGCAGATTTCCATAGTGACGTCCAAGCTCCCCCTGCGCCGCCTTCTGGCCATTGCCACCGCCCTTGCCCTGATCGGTGGCCAGGCCGATGCCAAAAATGGCCAGAACCGCCCCAAGTCGTCACTGGATGGGGCCGAATCGGTATGCCCACTTGGCTCGTTCAGTTGCACGCCCCGCCCCTACAACTTCGCCATGTGCCGGCCCAATGCCCTGCTCGAGTTCTACGACCCTACCCTGAGCAAGGACGCCAGCCTGCGCGAAACCAGCCCGTCCTACGTCAACGCGCAGCATGTGGACAGCTCCAACCAGACGGTCTACCACCTGTCGGGCAACGTGATCATGCAACGCGCCGACCAGCAGTTGCAGGCCGACACCGCCGACTACAACAGCGTCACCACCGACTACGACGCCCGCGGCAACGTGCGCTACCAGGAAGCGGGGCAACTCATCGCCGGCACCCATATGCGTGGCAATACGCAGGCCAGCCGCGGCATCGCCGACGACGTCCGTTACCAGATGCTCGATTCGCGCGGCAATGGCGTCGCCAAGCAGGGGCACATGCTGGACGCACAGCACAGCGTCTATTCGCGGGCGACCTATTCGACCTGCGATGTCGGTGCTCACGTGTGGGAGTTTCGCGGCAAGTCGATCACCATCAACAAGGAAAGCGGGGTCGGCGTGGCACGCAACGCCACCATGCGTATCGGCAAAGTGCCGTTCATTTACCTGCCCTACTTCAGCTTCCCGATCGATCATCGGCGCAAGACAGGCTTTCTCTACCCGAGTTTCGGTCGCAGCAGTCGCGCCGGCTTCGAATTGAGCACGCCGTACTACCTCAACCTGGCGCCCAACTACGACGCAACCCTCGACCCGCGCATCTATACCGACCGCGGCATCATGCTGGCCAGCGAGTTCCGTTACCTGACTGCCGGCAGCAAAGGCCAGATCAACGCGGAATATGTACCGAACGATCACGGCACCAACGACGGCCTGGCGCTGACCCAGGGCACCTCGCGCTACCTGATCGCCGCGACCGACCAGACCAGGTTGTGGGATGGCTGGCAGTTTGTCGGCTCGTACAACCATGTATCGGACAGCAGCTACATCTACGACTACGGCAATGGGCTGTCGCGTTCCGTGGTGTATTCGCTGGCATCCAACGCCGCGATCATGACCAGTGGCAAATGGTGGAACGCGTCGATCGGCGGCACCATCTACCAGAACACCAATCCGTTCGCGACGGATTCGTCGCTGCCCTACCAGCAACTGCCCTATTCGCGATTCAGCATGGATCTGCCACTGTCGCGCTGGCTCGAAACCGGTGTTGACGCGTCGGCCGTGTCGTTCCGCAAGAACGGCTTCATCGAGGGCCAGCGCGAGGACCTTTACCCTTACCTCGCCGCCGATTTCGGCAGCTCGGCATGGTTTGTGAAACCCAAGCTGGCCTATCGCTATACCGCCTACCAGCTCAGTGGCGACTACCAGAAATACGGCTTCAACCAGCAATCACCTACGCGCTCGCTGCCGATCGCCAGCATCGACAGCGGCCTGGTTTTCGATCGCAGCACTTCGCTGTTCGGCGACAGCTATACGCAGACGCTGGAACCGCGCCTGTACTACCTGTACGTGCCGTACCGCAACCAGAACAACCTGCCGCTGTTCGATACCAGTCTGATGTCGTTCGACTACTGGCAACTGTTCTCGCCAAACCAGTTCTCCGGCTCAGACCGCCAGATGAACGCCAACAACCTCACCGCCGCCCTGACTACCCGCCTGCTGGATGACGACGGCGTAGAACGGGTGTCCGCCAGCATCGGCCAGATTCACTACTTCACCCCGCCGCTCGTGCAGCAGCCGAACGGACGAAACACCGTGTCAGCCTATGTGGTCCAGCTGAACGTGCAGCTCGACGACAAATGGAAGCTCAGCAGTTCGTACCAATGGGACCCCAACGCCCGCCAGACGGACCTTGGCATTGTGCAACTGCAGCGCCGACTGGGCATCGATGGCGTGCTGAACTTCTCGTACTACTTTCGGCGCGGACTGCTGGAACAATACAGCGCCTCCGCTGTCTACCCGGTGTCCGACCGTTGGCGCCTGGTCGGCGCGTGGACGTATGCCAAGCCGGTCACGGGCGCCACAACGCCGACCGGCACCATCGAGGCGATGGCTGGTGTCGAATACGACAGTTGCTGCGTGACGCTGCGTCTGGTTGATCGCAATTACGTGAACCAGGCGGATTTCGGTACCGTGCCGCTTCCCACAGGCAACAACATCAACAAACGTGACAACGCGATCATGTTCGAGGTGGTTTTCAAGGGGCTCGGGACATCGGGCGGCCAAATCGATCCACTGCTGCGCCGTGATATTCTCGGCTATCAATAAACGTAATCGCCCCGGCGACCCAGGCTTTCCACTGATGAAGCAACTCATTGCGTCTTTTCTGTTCGCATTCGCGATCATGCTCCCCGTCCATGCCCAGCTGTTGACGCCCGGCGCAACTGGCAGTCAGCCACTGGATCGCATCGTGGCCGTCGTCAACGACAACGTCATCCTGCAGAGTGAGCTGGATGACGCCGCGCGCTCGGTGCAGCAGCAGTACGCCGGCCACGCCGACCAGCTGCCACCGATGAATGTGCTGCAGCAGCAGGTGCTGAACCGCCTGATCCTGATGCGCCTGCAGGTGCAGAAAGCCCAGGACCAGGGCATCACCGTTTCCAGTGCCGATATCGACCAGGCCGTGGCCGGCGTGGCCCAGCAAAACAAGCTCACCCCCGAGCAATTACGTGCAGCAGTGGAACAGAGCGGGTCCAGCTTTGCCGCATTCCGGCAGCAATTGGCTGACCAGATCACGGTTCAGCGCCTGCACCAGAGTGTGGTGCAGAGTTCGGTGTCGGTAACCGACGGCGAGATCGACAATCTGCTCAGCAGCCCGACCTACAAATCGGGCGAAATCCATCTCGGACACATCCAGATCAGCATCCCCGGCGGCGCCGATGCAGCCGCCATCCAGGCGGCCCAGGCGAAGGCCGAACAGGCGATAGCCGCGATCAGGGGCGGCATGGATTTCAACGCCGCCGCGATCCGCTTTTCCGACGCACCTGACGCGCTGGATGGTGGTGACCTCGGCTGGCGCCGGATGGATGAGATCCCGGCCGCCTTCGCCGCTACCGTCGACTCGATGAAACCCGGCGAAGTCAGCGCAGCGCTGCGCGGCCCGACCGGTTTCCACATCCTCAAACTGATCGGCGAGCGCAAGAATGATCGCACCATGGTCACCGAGTTCCATGCGCGTCAGATTCTGATCAAGCCCAGCGACCTCGTTTCTGCAGCGCAGGCCGAGCAGCAAGCAAAGGATCTCTACAACCGCATCGTCAACAAGCACGAAGACTTTGCAGCCCTGGCGAAGGAATATTCCAAGGACGACACCACCGCCAACATCGGCGGTGACATGGGCTGGTTCCAGCAGGATGCCTGGGGTACCACGTTTGGTGCGCAACTGAGCAAGTTGAAGGATGACCAGGTTTCGCCGCCATTCCAGAGCCTCGTCGGCTGGCATATCCTGCAGCGTCTCGGTACCCGTCAGAGCGACCAGACCGTGAAGCTACAGCGCGAACAGGCCCGTCAGGCAATCGGCAACCGCAAGGCAGACCAGGTCTATGACGACTACCTGCGCGACATGCGTTCCGATGCCTACATCAACATCCTGGTGCCCGCGCTGCGCGGTGCTGATGATCAGGCTGCTGCCGGCACCTCGCCTCCAGCGGGTTGAACACGATGCCACTGCCCCGGCTCGCGGTCACCGCTGGTGAGCCGGCAGGCGTTGGCCCGGAATTGCTGATCAAGCTGGCCGCCACCTCGTTGGCGGCCAGTCTTGTTGCGGTGACCGACCGGGAGTTGCTCAAACGCGCGGCCGCACGGTGCGGACTTTGCATTGAGCTGATTGATGACGATGGCAGCGTCACCGACCAGCGTCGCCCCGGCACACTGCGCGTCCGCCATGTCCCGCTGGCCCTGGAGGAGGTCCCCGGCCATCCCGATCCGCGCAATGCGCGTCACGTGCTTTCCACCCTGACCGAAGCGGCCGATGGCTGCCTGGCGGGACGCTACGACGCCATCGTGACGGCGCCGCTGCAGAAGTCCTCGATCAACGACGCCGGTATCCGCTTCAGCGGACACACCGAGTTTTTCGCCGAGCGTGCCAACGCTGACGTGGTGATGATGCTGGCCAGCCCCGAGCTCCGCGTGGCGCTGGCCACAACTCACCTGCCGCTGGCGGCTGTTTCGGCCGCCATCACGCCAGCACTGCTCGAACGCTCGCTGCGCATTGTCCACAGCGAGCTTCGCGCGAAGTTCGGCCTGAATGTTCCGCGCATTGCCGTACTCGGCATCAATCCGCACGCGGGTGAAGGCGGCCATCTGGGCCGTGAGGAACTGGATACCGTAATCCCCGTACTCGATGCACTGCGCCGTGAGGGCATGTGCCTGCTTGGCCCGCTGCCAGCCGACACCGCTTTCGTGCCTACGCAACGCGCTCACTACGATGCCGTGCTGGCGATGTACCACGATCAGGCCCTGCCCGTACTGAAGAGCGAAGCCTTCGATCGCACCGTGAACCTGACTCTCGGCCTGCCGTTCATCCGCACCTCGGTTGACCATGGCACCGCGCTGGACCTGGCCGGCAAAGGCAAAGCCGACCCGGCCAGCCTGATTGCCGCTGCCAGGATGGCACTGACACTCGTCCAACGCCGAAACGAGTCTGCAGGAGCCCGAAACGAGTGAACCATCCCTGCCCTTATTCACTCCTCACTCCTTTCCACTCTTCACTGCCTCTATGAATGCACGCCCCAAAAAAAGCTTCGGACAGCACTTCCTGCACGATCGTCGCTACATCGACTGGATCGTCAGCTCGATCGCGCCGCGTGCCGAAGATTTCCTCCTGGAAATCGGCCCCGGTGAAGGGGCGCTCACGCTGCCCCTGCTTGCCGCCGCGGGCAAGCTCACCGCAATCGAGCTCGATACCGACCTGATTCCCGGCCTGAAGGCTCGTGCTGCTGCCGTGGGCGAGCTGAACATCATCCAGGCGGATGTGCTCAAGGTGAACTTCAGTGCCATCGCGCATAGCCACGGCGTACCGCGACTGCGTATTGCCGGCAACCTGCCGTACTACATCTCCAGCCCCATCCTGTTCCACTGCGTCGAGCACGCCGCGGCGATCCAGGACATGCACTTCATGCTGCAGAAGGAAGTGGTCGACCGGATGGCCGCCGCCCCCGGCAGCAAGGTCTACGGGCGGCTTTCGGTGATGCTGCAGCTCGCCTGCCGGGTGGAGCCGCTGTTCAACGTGCCGCCCGAGGCCTTCCGTCCGCCACCGAAGGTTGAGTCCTCGGTCGTGCGTCTGATCCCGCTGGAAGCCCACGAATTGCACGATGCCGATCCACGTCACGTGTATGCCGTGGTCAAGGCTGCCTTCGGGCAACGTCGGAAAACGCTGTCCAATGCACTCAAGCAACTGCTCGACAGTGACGCCATCCGACGCGCAGATGTGGACCCCAGGGCTCGTGCCGAGACGCTGGCACCGGCGGACTTCGTCCGACTGGCCAAGGTCTACACCAGCCTCACGCAGGCGCAGGCAGGCCAGTGACAATGAGCCGCCCCATTCGCGGCGGCAAGCCTTACAATCCTTGCATGACTGAAAAATCTTCCTACACGATCGACGTGCAGGTCGAAACCCGCTTCGTCCCCGACCAATCGAAGCCCGGTGACAATCGCTACGTTTTCGCCTACACCATCACGCTGCGCAATGCCGGCAAGCTGCCTGCACGCCTGCTCACCCGCCACTGGATGATCACCGATGCCAACGGCAAGGTGGAGGAAGTCAGGGGTGACGGCGTGGTCGGTGAGCAGCCATGGATGCGCCCTGGCGACAACTTCGAGTACACCTCCGGTGCGGTACTGGAAACTCCCGTAGGCATCATGGGCGGCAGTTACCAGATGCTCGCCGACGACGGCACCGAATTCGAGGCGACCATCCCGACATTCACCCTGTCCATTCCGCGCACGCTGCACTGATGGCCCTGGTCTGACATGGCTACATACGCGATTGGCGACGTGCAGGGTTGCTACCCCGAACTTCTGCGTCTTCTCGAAAAGCTGCGTTTTGATCCGGCGCAGGACAAGCTCTGGTTCTGCGGCGACCTGGTCAACCGGGGCGGCCAGTCACTGGAGACACTGCGGCTGATCCACAGCTTGCGGGAATCCAGCGTAATTACGCTTGGGAATCACGATCTCAGTCTGCTGGCGATTGCGCAACGTCGTCCTGACGCGCAGGCCCGGGTAAACCCGGAGTTGCGCGAAGTGCTTTTCGCCAATGACGCCCCCGTGCTGTTCGAGTGGCTGCGCTCGCAGAACCTGCTGCACCACGACGAGAAGCTCAACTGGACCATGGTGCATGCCGGACTGGCGCCGATGTGGAACCTGCGGCAAGCGATGCGCGCCGCCCAGGATGTGGAACGCGAACTGTCCAGCCCACGTCACCCACGGCTGCTGCGCAACCTGTTCGGCAATCGCCCCGCCGTGTGGTCAAGCCGGCTGCAGGGCCTGGACCGGCAGCGCGCCACCATCAACACGATGACGCGGATGCGTTACTGCGACGTCAACGGGCGGATCGACTTCGAAGCCAAGGACATTCCCGGCACCCAGAAGCCCGGCTTGTACCCATGGTTCTCGGTGCCAGGCATGCGCCAGCGAGATACACGAATCGTCTGCGGCCACTGGTCTGCACTGGGTCGATTCGCCGGGCTCGGCGTGTATGCGATCGACACCGGCTGCGTGTGGGGCGGCGAACTTACCGCGCTGCAAATCGATGCAGAGGAGCCCCGCTACATCACGGTCAAGGCCGAACCTCACCGCACGCGACCACCGGGCGGTGGGGACTGAGGAACCCTTGAGGGCAAGAGCCGAGGGCGCCATGCCCGGGTGCCCAGCTGGCTTCGCTGCCCGTGGAAACGACCTGCAAAACAAGAGAGAGCGCATTTCTGCGCTCTCTCTAATCTTGCCGCCTGATACGGTTGTCAGTCAGGCCAGCTGGCCGTGGCAATGCTTGTATTTCTTGCCCGAGCCGCACGGGCATGGCTCATTGCGGCCCACCTTCGGGCCATCCTGCACGGCAGGCGCCTGCTGTGCCAGACGCATGCCGGGACCCACCTGCGGCACTTCTTCCCCGCCGAAGGCGCCGACCGGAGCACCACCGCCGGTGGTCAGCATCTGCTTCTGCAGACGCTCAGCCATGCGCTGCTGCTCTGCTTCCATCGCCGCCACTTCTTCTTCGCTGCGGACGCGAATTCGCGCCAGCATCTGCACGACTTCGGACTTGATCCTGCCGAGCATCTCGGAAAACAGCCGGAACGATTCGCGCTTGAAGGCCTGCTTCGGATCCTGCTGGGCGTAGCCGACCAGATAGATGCCCTGGCGCAGATAATCCATGCTGGAAAGGTGGTCCTTCCAGGCGTTGTCGACCACGGTCAGCATGATGTGCTTTTCCAGCTGGCGCATCGTCTCGGCACCGATCTGCGCCTCCTTCGCCTGGAACAGCTGGTTCACCTGCTCACGCGAGTGCTGCAGAATCATCGCCGCATCGAGCTCGTGCTGCTGCTCGACCCAGTGCTTCAGATCGACCGACAGGCCGAACTCGCTCTCCAGCTCGCGATCGAGACCGGCCAGGTCCCACTGCTCGTCAATGCTGTCGGCCGGCACGTACTGCAAGACCATTGATTGCACCACGTCTTCGCGGATGTCAGCCACGGTGGCAGAGACATCCTCGCCCTCGAGCAATTCGTCACGCTGGCGGTAGATCACCTTGCGCTGGTCATTGGCGACGTCATCGAATTCCAGCAAGTGCTTGCGGATGTCGAAGTTGTGCTGCTCGACCTTGCGCTGCGCCTTCTCGATCTGACGGCTGATCATGCGGTCTTCCAACGCATCATCATCCTTCATGCCGAAGCGCTTCATCCAGCGCACCAGACCTTCGCCACCAAAGATGCGAAGCAGGTTGTCTTCCAGCGACAGGTAGAACCGCGACGAACCCGGATCGCCCTGGCGGCCGGAACGGCCACGCAACTGGTTGTCGATACGGCGCGACTCATGCCGCTCGGTACCAATGATGTGCAGGCCACCAGCCGCCAGCACCTGCTCGTGCAGTTTCTTCCACTCCGTCTTGGCACGCTGGCGGTCCACCTCGTTGGCGCCTTCCGGCAGAGCGGCCAGTGCAACTTCCAGGCTGCCACCGAGCACGATGTCGGTACCACGACCGGCCATGTTGGTGGCAATCGTGACCTGCCCGGGCGCACCGGCCTGCGCCACGATATGCGCCTCGCGCTCGTGCTGCTTGGCGTTCAGCACCTCGTGCGCCACCTTGGCCTTGGTCAACAGGCCCGACAACAACTCGGACACTTCGATCGAGGTGGTGCCGACCAGCACCGGCTGACCGCGCTTGTGGCAATCCTTGATGTCCTCGATGACCGAACGGTATTTCGGGTCCTGGGACAGGAAGATCATGTCCGAGTTGTCCTTGCGAATCATCGGCTTGTGGGTGGGGATGACCACCACCTCCAACCCGTAGATGCTCTGGAACTCGAATGCCTCGGTATCGGCCGTACCGGTCATGCCGGCCAGCTTCTTGTACATGCGGAAGAGATTCTGGAACGTCACCGTCGCCAGCGTCTGGTTCTCGCGCTGGATCTGCACGCCCTCCTTCGCCTCGACCGCCTGATGCAAGCCATCGGACCAGCGGCGTCCAGCCAGGGTACGGCCAGTGAATTCATCGACGATGATCACCTCGCCCTCGCGCACGATGTAATCCACATCGCGCTGGTAGATGCCGTTGGCGCGCAGCGCGGCGTTGAGGTGATGCACGACCGCGAGATTCTTGGAGTCGTACAGGCCGCTGTCCTGCTCGATCACGCCGTCCTCGCGCAGCAATTCATCGGCGTGCTGCATACCCGCTTCGGACAGGTGAACCTGCTTCTGCTTTTCGTCGACCCAGTAGTCGCCTTCGCCCTCTTCCTCGATCTGGCGGATCATCCGCGGTACGATCTTGTTCACCGCCAGGTACAGCTGCGGGGAGTCCTCGGCCGGCCCGGAAATGATCAACGGTGTGCGCGCCTCGTCGATCAGGATCGAGTCGACCTCATCCACGATCGCGTAATGCAGGCCGCGCTGGTAACGCTGCTCTTTGCTCAACGCCATGTTGTCGCGCAGGTAGTCGAAACCGAACTCGTTGTTCGTGCCGTAGGTGATGTCGGCCGCATAGGCTGCATGCTTGTCGGCATGATCCATGCCCGGATACACCACATCCACGGTGAGTCCGAGGAAGTTGTACAGCTTGCCCATCTGCGCGGAGTCGCGGCGAGCGAGATAATCATTCACCGTGACCAGATGCACGCCCTTGCCGGCCAGCGCATTGAGATACACCGGCAGGGTGGCCACCAGGGTCTTGCCCTCGCCGGTGCGCATCTCGGCGATCTTGCCCGAATGCAGCACCATGCCGCCGATCAGCTGCACGTCGTAATGACGCATGCCCAAGGTGCGTCGGGCACCCTCGCGAACCGTGGCAAAGGCTTCAGGAAGCAGCTTGTCCAGCGACTCGCCTTCGGCGATGCGGCGCTTGAACTCATCGGTCTTGCCGCGCAACGCGTCATCGCTCAGCTTTTCGAATTCAGGCTCCAGCGCATTGATACGTTGGACAGTCTTGGAAAGCTGGCGCAGTACGCGCTCATTGCGGCTACCAAACAGACTCGTG
>JBBQQL010000021.1:0-35331 GCA_038215995.1 Lysobacterales bacterium | reverse complement strand
GGAAAAACCCGAATGGCGAATCGAAACCCACTTCGAACGGCGTGGACTGAAACTGGGTCACGGCGTGTCGGATCTGCTGTACCGCAAGGTCTGAACTGCGCCGCGGTTCACCAGCCACCGGGCCGGGCCGCTTATACTCTTGCGATCCACCCAGGGACGAAATAGCGCAGCGTGATGCTCCCACTGCTCCACTGTCTTGAGCGTAGCCGATTGCCCTGCGGGGGCATTGGCTGATGGGACTTTCGCTCACTCCCGAAATGATCCTGGTGCTGGGCCTGGTCGCCTTCACCATGCTGATGCTGGTGCTGGAGTGGATCCGCGCCGACATGGTGGCCCTGCTGGTGGTCGTGGTCATCGGCCTGACCGGACTGATCCCTTCCGACCGTGTATTCAACGGGTTTGCCGGTAACGCGGTCATCGCGATCATCGCGATCATGATCATGGGCGAAGGGCTCGACCGCGCTGGTGTGCTCAGCCTCACCGCGCGCTTCGTGATGCGCATGGCCAGCGGCGTCGAGTCGCGGCTGGGCATGGTGATCAACATGGTCGCCAGCCTGTTCAGCGCGGTCATCCCCAGCCAGGCGCTGGCCGCATTGATGATCCCGGTCAGCAGCCGCCTGTCCGCCCGCACCGGTGTGCCGCTGTCACGGCTGCTGCTGCCGATGGCGTTCTGCATCCTTACCGCCACCAACACCACCCTGATCGCGAACTCGCCGCTGATCGTTCTGAACGACCTGATCGCCAGCGCCAACGTCAATCTGCCGCCCGGCGCGCATACGATCCCCAAGTTCGGCCTGTTCAGCGTGACCCCGATCGGCCTGACCCTCGCGGTGGTGGGCGTGGCCTACTTTTATTTCTTCGGGCGCAAGCTGCTGCCCGGCCATGAGGACGAACGGCTCAAGGTCACGCCCGGACGCACCGAGAGCTACTTCGCCGAAACCTACGGCATTGGCGGCGAGACCGCCGAGCTCACCGTCACGGCGGAGAGCCCGCTGGTCGGCATGAGCATCGGCGAGGCCGAGTCGCTGTACGAGGCGCCGCTGATCCTGGCAATCAAGAGCGGCAACGATGCACGCATGGCGCCGCCTGCCGATCACGTGATCTGGGTCGGCTCGGTGCTGGGCGTACTTGGCCCGCGCGAGCAACTGAGCCAGTTCGCCAACAACCAGTTGTGCCGGCTGTCGACCCGCATGCGTCAGCTCGGTGAACTGTTCAACCCGAGCCGGGCCGGCATTTCCGAGGTGGTGATACCGCCCAGCTCGCGCTTCATCAAGCAGACCGTGGGCGAACTGCGCCTGCGCAAGCGTTTCGGTATTTCGGTGCTGGCGGTGACCCGTGGCGATCATGTGTATCGCGATGATGTGCGCGCGCTCAGCCTGCGCGCAGGCGATACCGTGGTGCTGCACAGCAACTGGCGCGACCTGTCGCTGGCCGCCGAAGACAAGGATCTGGTCGTCGTCACCGACATCCCCAAGGAGGAACAGCGCCCCGGCAAGATCTGGCAGGCAGTAGGCTTTTTCGTGCTGGCCAAATGCCTGGCGCTGTTCACCAACCTGGATCTCTCGGTGGCGATGATGACCGGCGCGATCGGCATGCTGCTGACCGGCGTGCTGAACATGGACGAGGCCTACAAGGCGGTCAACTGGAAGACGATCTTCGTCACCGCCTGCCTGATTCCGCTCGGCTGGTCGATGGACGCCACCGGCACCGCCGCCTGGATTGCGCAGGAAGTGCTGGCGCATCTGGGCGGCGCCGCGCCGTGGGTGCTGCAACTGTGTCTGGCCGTGCTCACCCTGCTGTTTTCGCAGGTGATGTCCAACGTCGGCGCCACCGTGATGATGGTGCCCATTGCGATCAGCGTGGCGGTTGCCACCGGCGGCAACCCCTCGGCGTATGCGCTGATCGTGGCGGTGTCTTCCTCCAACACCTTCCTGCTCAGCTCCGGTCACCCGGCACTGATGATGGTGACTGGTCCGGGCGGCTATCGCGGCAAGGATTTCCTCCGCGTCGGCGCGCCGCTAACCGTATTGGTGCTGGTCGTCACCCTGGTTGCCATCAACCTGATGTTCCATTGAGCTGAAGCACCGGGAGTCGCCCGGCCTGCTCAGGATGAACACCGGGCAGGCAGCACCTCCAGAAAGGGAACGAGACGGCACCTTCATTGCTGGTGGCAAGGCCAGCCTTGCTGATCCTCAACTACGGACGGCGCCCATTCGATGCCCTTGCCGGGATCGTCAACCCGCCCTCGCCTGAGCGGGCAAACGCAGGCTCAGGCATCCGCCGGCAGATGGATCATGCCGTCGCGAATCTGCAGCACCACTTCGCGCAGATGCTCGCCGCGGCAGGGCCCGGCGATGCACAGGCCGTCGAGCTGATTGAAAGTGGCACCGTGGACGGCGCAGATCAGGCTGTCGCTCTTCAGCAGAAATTTGCCGGGGGCGTAATCCAGCCGCCGACCGGCGTGCGGGCATATGTTTAGGTACCCGCGCAGCTGACCTGCGCGCCGCAACAGGATCAGGCTTTCCGGGCCATCGGCCAGCATCACGTCAACGGCGCAGGCGCTGCCTTCGGCGATCGAGTCGAGCCGGCACAGGGGCTGCCCGGCACCGGGCAAGGCAGGGGGAAATGTATCCATCAGCACTTGCCTCGCGGGCGCTAAAGCCCCATGGTTGCAGGCGTAAGTCATTGATTTTACCACACGGATTTTTAACAAATGTACTTTTCCATGCCAACCATGCGCCGCCCCCGCCATCCCCTGGCCCGCTTTCTGTCGCTGCTGATCGGCATCGCCGTGATGGGTGTGCTGCTGGTGTTCGGGCTGGTCGTGGCCGGTGTGTTGCTGGTGGGTGGTGGCTTGCTGCTGGCCTTGCGCCAATCGAAGCTGTCGCGCAACGCGACAAAGCCCGCCCAGACGGATGCCGCCCATCAGCCAGCGGTGCTGGAAGGCGAGTTCGTGGTGATTCGCCAGCATCGTCCGATCACCCACTAAACAGTCAATACGGCAAAAAGGCGAACGCCGCGGCATTCATGGCTCGCCGCATTTTGCTGGCCGACATGCACGGACGGGCGCCATTGGCCGATAATGACTGCTCCCCTCACGATCCACCCTCATGTCCGACACCCCGGCCAGCACCTCGGCGGCCCCGCCGCGTCGCCTCACTGATCTGCGCCTCACTGATCCGCGCCTGCTGATTCCGTTGGCCCTGTTCGCGTTGTACTTGATCTGGGGTTCGACCTATCTGGGTATCCGCTACGCACTGGAAAGCTACCCACCGTTTCTGCTCGCGGGCGTGCGTTTTCTAGTGGTCGGCTCGCTGTTCTACGGAGTCCTGCGCTGGCGTGGCGTGACTCCGCCCACCCCGCGGCAATGGCGCAACGCGGCGTTTACCGGCGTCTTGCTGCTGGGTTTCGGCAACGGCCTGGTCTGCTTCGCCGAGCAGCAGGTCAACTCGGGCATCGCTGCCGTCGCGGTGGCCAGCATGCCGTTGTTCGCCGCCCTTTTCGCCGGTCTTTACGGCCAGTGGTCGACCCGTCGCGAAACCGTGGGGCTGTTGATCGGTTTCGCCGGCGTGGTGGTGTTGAACATGGGTAGCGGCCTGTCCGGTTCACGCCTGGGTGCCGCGGCACTGATCGCCGCTCCGATGTGCTGGGCGTTCGGCTCGGTGTGGAGCAAGCGCCAGGACATGCCCAGTGGCTCCATGAACACCGCCGCACAAATGCTCTGCGGCAGCGCCGCCCTGCTCGTGATGGGCTATGGCAGCGGGGAGCACCTGCCGGCCCATCCGACCCTGCGCGCCACCCTGGCACTGGCGTACCTTGCGGTGTTCGGCTCGCTGATCGCGTTCAGCGCGTACCTGTATGTGCTCAAGCACGCGCGCCCCGCGGTCGCCACCAGCTACGCCTATATCAACCCGCCGATCGCGGTGCTGATCGGCGTGATGCTGGCCGGCGAACACGTCGGCCCCTACGATCTGACTGGCATGGCGGTGATTCTGCTTGGCGTGGGCGTGATCACGCTGGCGCGGCAGAAGCGCCCCGCCTGACGCCACTGCGGCTCGGCGTGCCGGTGCGCCGTTTCCGCCACTACGACTCCCGCAGAGCCGCACTCACCGGCAGTCGCGCCGCGCGCACCGCGGGGAACAGGCCGCCGATGAAGCCGATCGCCATCGCCCACTTGATGCCGGTCCACAGCAGTTCGGGTGAGACCTTGAACTGGAACACGACCTGGCTGAAGTTCGAGCCGAGGGTGGAGGCGGTGTAGCCATTGAAGATCAACCAGGTGACCATGCCGCCCAGCAAGCCGCCAAGCAGCGCCAGCAGCATGGTTTCCAGCAGCACCGAGACCACCACCGGCACGCCGCGGAAACCGATCGCGCGCAGCGTGGCGATTTCGCGCGAGCGCGCGGCGATGGCCGCGAACATGGTGTTGAGCGCGCCGAACACGGCACCGATCGCCATGATCACGCCCACCGTGATGCCGACGATGCGAATGACCTTGGTCAGGCCTTCGGACTGCTTGCTGTAGTACTCGCGGGTGGTGCTGACATCGACCTTCAGTCGCGGATCGGCCAGCAACGCCGCCTTGAAACCATCGAACGCCTTGGGCGAGGTGAGTCGCACGGTCACCGACTGCGCACTGCTACCGCGACGGTAGGCCGCGGCCACGGTCTGCGCATCACCCCACAGTTCCGAGTCATGCGAATCGTTGGCAGCGAACTCGCCCACCACGGTCCATTCCTGGCCGGCCAGCCGCAACTCGCGACCCACCTCCAGCCCGGCGAACTGGCGCAGCGCGCCCTGGCCCACCACCAGCTCACGCAGGCCTGGCTTGAAGCGTCGGCCCTTCACGATTTTCACGTTGGGACGCAATGCCCATGCCTCGTCGCCCACCCCGCGGATCTGCACATTCGCATCGGAACCGGGATCATTGCGTTTGGGCAAGTTGGCTACCACCGAAAGTTCGGCCGACGCCAGCGGCTTCCCGTCCGAGCCTCGCGCTACGCCGGGTGCGTTGGCGATCACGCCAAGGTTGTCGCGCTCAAGGACGGAATTCAATTCCGCATTCGAGCCGCCGCGCAACACGATCGCGGTGTCGCTGCTGCCGGTCTGCTGCAGGGTGGCCTGAAAGCCGTCACCCATCGCCAGCATGGCCACCAGCACACCGACCACCCCGGCGATACCGATCACGATCACCGACGACGCACCGATGCGCTGACCCAGGGTACTGATGCCCACCCCGGTCACCGACAATGTCTGCTGCCCGACCCTGGTCAACCACAACCACAGCAGCAACACGGCCAGCAACGCCAACACCATCAGCGGCGGCAACCGGGTCCAGATGATAAGCCCGACGACCAGCAACAGGAGCAGGCCGAGTCCACCAAGAAATGATTTCAACTTGCGCATGATTCGGATCTCCTCAGCGACCGGCCAATGCATCAACGATGTTCAGCCGCATGGCGCGCCATGCCGGCAATGCCCCCACCACCAGTCCAATCAGCACCATCAGGCCGATACCCAGCGCCCAGCTGCCCGCACCCACCGGCGGCAGGTTGACCATGCCGCCACTGCCCCTGGTCACCATCGGTGCCAGCACCGCCGCCAGCCCCAGACCGACCACGCCACCGAGCAACAGCAGCAGCACCGATTCGGCCAGCACCATGCCCAGCACGCTGCGACTGGAGAAGCCGATCGTCTTCAGCACCGCCAGTTCCGAGGTTCGCTCGCGCACGGCCTGCGCCATGGTGTTGCCGGTCAGCAGAATCAGGGTGAAGAACACCGCGCCCATGATCGCGCCCACGATCAGGCCGATGTCGCCCAACTGCTTGGCGAACGAGGCGCTGAAGGCCTGCTCGGTCTGCGTCTTGGTCTCATGATCGGAGTTGGCCGAAAGCGCGTCGATCGCCTTGCCGACGCGGTCCGCCTGCTGCGGGTTCTTCAGTCGGTCGACATACCACCCCACCGAATGACTGGCATAGGCATTGGCTTCGTCGAAGTACTTCCAGTGCAGCAGGAAAAGCTGATCCAGGCCGTTGGCCGATCCCCTGGCCACGCTGTAGACGCCGACGATGTCGAATGGCCAGGTCTTGTCGCCATTTTTCCGCGGGAAGATGGTCGACTGCAGCGGAATCTTGTCGCCCACCTTCCAGCCGTACTTTTTCGCCAGTGCTTCGCCGATCACCACGCCAGTGCGGGTGTCGTCAAACGCCTTGCGTTGCGCGGCGCCCAACTGGATTTCCGGATAGACGTCCAGATAGTTCTCGCTGACCGCATAGCTGAAGACGAAGTTCTTCGGCTCCTGGTACATCCCGCCAAACCAGTTGGCATAGGCGACATCGCGTATACCAGGCACATTGGCGATCTGGTTCAGCAATGCCTTGGGCAGCGGCTGGATGATCGAATAACGCGAAGATGTCACCAGTCGGTCGACCCCGAGCAGGCTCTTGCTGCCGCTGTCGAATGCGGTACGCACGGCATCGAGCATGCCGAACAACAGGAAGGCGGCAATGATCGACACCAGGGTGAGAATGGTGCGGGTCTTGCGACGAAACAGGGTGGCCCAGATCAGGTGCAGGTATTTCATGACCGTCTCCTCAGGCCGTCGCCGGCTCGACCAGGGTGCCCTTGTCCAGATGCAGGGTGTGATCGGCGTACTCGGCCGCCTTGGGATCATGGGTAACCATCACGATGGTCTTGCCGTGCTCGCGGTTCAGCGTGCGCAGCAGGCCCAGCACATCCTCGGCGGACTGCCGGTCCAGATCGCCGGTGGGTTCATCGCATACCAGCAGGGTCGGGTCCGATACGATCGCCCGCGCGATCGCGACGCGCTGCTGCTGTCCGCCGGAAAGCTCGTTCGGCTTGTGTGAGGCGCGATCGGACAAGCCGACCAATTGCAGTGCAATGGAAGCATTCTTGCGCCGCTGGGCCGCGGATAGCCTGGTCAGCAGCAAGGGCAGTTCCACATTGCGCTGCGCCGACAGCATCGGCATCAGGTTGTAGAACTGGAAGATGAAGCCCACATTCGACGCGCGCCATCTGGCCAGCGCGCCGGCACCGAGCTGGTCGATGCGCTGATCACCGACCCGGATGCTGCCGGCACTGACGTTGTCCAGCCCGCCGATCAGGTTGAGCAAGGTGGTCTTGCCCGAACCGGACGGCCCCATCAGTGCAAGGAAGTCGCCCTCGGCGATGTCCAGATTGATGTGATGCAGCACTTCGACCTTCTGCTTGCCGCGCTCGTAGACCTTGGCGAGATCGCGGATTTCAATCAAGGTGGTCATGGCATGTCCTCTCGATGATGCTGGCAGTCAACGTGGGCGGCACAGGCAAAGCCCGTGCGCGGTCAGGGCGGTGCGGTGTCACTGATCTTCACGGCGGCGCCATCGCGCAGCGATGCCGACGGCGACAGCACTACGCTGTCCCCGGCAGTCACCGCGGCAGGCAGCAACTTCAGGTCGCCGTAGCTTTGCGTGGCCGGATTCACCACCCGCTGCGCCGCCTTGCCGTCGACGACCACGAACACCACGCTGTGGCCATCGCGCTGGGCGATCGCAGCGGCAGGTACCAGCACGCCCTGCAGCGGTGTCGCGCTGACCGGCGCCTTCTGTTCCAGGAACGACACGCGTACGCCCATGTCCGGCACGATGCGCGCATCTTTCTGCTCCAGCGCCACGCGCACTTTGACCGTCGCCTTGCCGCGATCAGCCGCCGGCACGATCGCGATCACGTGGGCGGGAATGCGCCAGTCAGGGTATGCATCGAGCACCGCCTCGGCATGCATGTCAGGCTTGACCCGGCCGATATAGGCCTCGTTGACGTCGACGTCGACTTCCAGTGAATCCATATCGACGATGGTGCCCACGCCGGTGCGGGTGAAGCCGCCGCCGGCGGAGAATGGCGAGATGATCTCGCCGACCTGGGCGTCCTTGGTGGTGACCACGCCGGTGAATGGCGCGCGCACCACGCAGTAATCGAAATTCACCCTGGCCTGCACCACTTGCGCATCGGCGGCAGCGGCCTGCTTGCGCTGCGACATCAGCTGAGCCCGCGTGGTTTCAACCAGCGTGCGCGCCTGCTCGGCCGACTGCCTTGATACCAGACCACGCCCTGCCAGCGATTGCTGCCGCTGCAGATCCCGCTGAGTTTGCGTCAGCTGTGCCTGGAACTGGGCGACCAGGGCGTGCGCCGCGGCGGCCTGCGCCACGGCCGTGTCGAGTGCGGCCTTGTAGGCGCTGTCATCCAGCTTGGCCATGATCTGGCCCTGCTGAACACGATCGCCCTCCTCGATCAACACCGAGGTAAGCGTGCCGGTGATTTGCGCCGATACCGTGGCCTGGCGTCGCGCCGTGATGTAACCGGTCGCCTGCAACACTGCGCCGGCCTCGCTATTACTGGAGAGCGACACCGCCTGCGCTGTCTGCACGGTCAACGGGCGCTTTGCCAGCAGCATCCAGCCGGCGGCAGCCAGCAGTAAAATGACGACTGCGGCTCCGGCGATCCATACCCAACGCGGCGAACCGGCCCGAACATCCTCGCGCTGGCTGCGGTCAATGCGCAGTTCCTTCAACAGCTCGGCGTTTTCCACGCTTGCTCCCCGTCCGGCGCTGCCGGCGACTTGATGAATGCAAGATTGGCTGATCGGCAAGGCCGCCATCAGGGCGCATCATCAGTCGTCGTCGATGACAGATGTCACCCCTGCCCGTCGGTGGCACCGACAGCCGCCACGGTTTGCTAACCTTGGCAGCATGAACTATGCCCTTACTCCTCCCGCATTACCAAGCCTGTCCGTCATCGGCAGCGACCAGCGCTTCCCGCTTCGCCGCGTGTTCTGCATCGGCCGCAACTACGCCGAGCATGCGCGCGAAATGGGCGCGACGGTGGACAAGTCGGCGCCGATGTTTTTCTGCAAGCCCGCCGACGCGGTAGTCAGCGATGGTGCCGACGTACCCTACCCCTCCGCTACCCACGACCTGCATCATGAAGTGGAGATGGTGGTGGCGCTGGGCGCTGGCGGACGTGACATCGCACCCGAACAGGCGTCCGGCCTGGTCTGGGGCTACGGCGTAGGGCTGGACCTGACCCGACGTGACCTGCAGGCGCAGGCCAAGGCCAAGGGACATCCCTGGGACGTCGCCAAGGCTTTTGATCATTCCGCGCCGGTCTCGGCCTTGTTGCCGGCCCATTCGGCGACGCTGGGTGCCGGTACCGTGCTGCAACTGCACGTCAACGGCGAGTTGCGCCAGCAGACCACGCTGGGCGAGATGGTGCATGACGTGCCGCACATCATCGCGGCACTGTCGCGCCTGTTCGAGCTGAAAGCCGGCGACCTGATCTTTACCGGCACCCCGGCCGGCGTCGCTGCGCTTGAGCGAGGTGACCGTTTCCGTGCCGAGCTGGTGGGCGTGGCGCAGTTGAACGGCCGGATCGTCTAGGCTGTTTTCGCGCTAAAGTTGAGTCGCCATTCGGCTCAATCCAGGGGAGAACACCAGCATGAGCATGCTCAGCGAATTCAAGGCCTTTGCGATGCGCGGCAGCGTCGTCGACCTCGCGGTCGGTGTGGTGATTGGCGGCGCCTTCGGCAAGATCGTCACCTCGCTGGTGAACGACATCATCATGCCGCCGATCGGATTGCTTACCGGCGGCGTCGATTTCGGCGACCTGAAATGGGTACTCAAGGCAGCCGACAGCACCAATCCGGCACACAAGGTTCCCGAAGTGGCGATCCAGTACGGCAGCTTCGTCAACACCGCCATCCAGTTCATCATCATCGCCTTCGCGATCTTCATGGTGGTCAAGGCGATCAACAAGATGAGCCGCAAGAAAGAAGAGGCACCCGCCGCGCCGCCGGCGGATGTTGCGCTGCTGACCGAGATCCGTGACCTGCTGAAAAGCCGGCAGTAAGGACGGCGACCACGCTCCGGTCGCGGCTGCGCATGACTTCTGACCGGAGCGTCAGCCTGCATTGACGCCATAATCGGGATTCGTCCCCTGGAGGTTCCCGATGCCGCGTCCCCGCCTTACCCTGATCGCCGCCAGCCTGTTGCTGGTCACTGGCCTGGCCCACGCCAGCCACCCCGACACCACGATTCCCGCCGCTGCCGTCACCACGGCTGAGCAGTTGCGTGACAAGGCCATGCATGACGATACCGGCTACCGGATCGTCACCTCGCTGACCACCGAGGTCGGATCACGCCTCGCTGGCAGCGACGCCGACCAGCGCGCACGCGACTGGGCGGTGGCCAAGTTCAAGGCACTGGGCTTCGACAAGGTCTACACCGAGCCGGTGAGCTATCCGCTATGGGTTCGCCGCAGCGAGCATGGCGCAATCGTGTCGCCATTTGCGCAGGCACTGGTGCTCACTGCTTTGGGCTACTCACCGGGCACGCCGAAGGGCGGACTCACCGCGCAGGTGATCCGTTTCGACAGCCTGGACGCGCTCAAGGCCGCTGACCCGGCCACGGTCAAAGGACGCATCGTCTACATCGGTTATCGCATGCAGCGTGCGAAGGACGGCCACGACTACGGCATGGGCTCCGCCGTACGCACCGGTGGCCCGGCGCTCGCCGCCAGCAAGGGCGCCGCCGGCTTCCTGCTGCGCTCGGCCGGCACCGATGCCCACGATCGCATCGCGCATACCGGGGTGACCCTCGAGGATCAGGCCAAGGCCATTCCCGCCGCCGCCCTGTCCAACCCCGATGCCGACCAGCTGGAGCGCGTGCTCGCCTACGGCAAGCCGGTGGTGGTGAAGCTCGACCTCGACTGCGGCATGGTCGGTCAATACACCGGCGCGAATGTGATCGGCGAGATCACCGGCCGCAAATACCCGCACCAGGTGGTGGCGATCGGCGGCCATCTGGATTCATGGGACCCAGGCACCGGCGCGATCGACGATGGTGCCGGCGTGGCGATCGCGATGGCCGCCGCCAAGCTGATCCACGACCTGCCGCAACGACCGGACCGCACGATTCGGGTGATTGCCTTCGCCAACGAGGAAATGGGTCTGTGGGGTGGCCGCGCCTATGCGGAGAAACACGGGGATGACGTGACCAACTTCCAGCTCGGCAGCGAGTCGGATTTCGGCGCGGCTCCGGTCTGGCGCATGAGCGCCAGCGTCAAGCCCACCGCCCGCCCCGCCATCGCGCAGATCGCCAAGGTGCTGGCTCCGATCGGGGTGAGCTACGACAGCACGAAACCCGGCGGCGGCGGCTCGGATCTGTCGCAAATGCATGCCAGGGGCATGGCCGCGCTGTCGCTGACCCAGGACGGCACAAACTACTTCGACTGGCACCACACCGCCAACGACACGCTGGACAAGGTCGACCCGCAGCAACTCGCGCAGAACGTGGCGGTATACGCCGTGTTCTCGTACATGGCCGCCCAGGCCGACGGCAACTTCGGCTCGGCCCCGGGCGCGTTTGCCGGCGACGGTGCTGGTGAGTAAACGAAGTCTCGCAGGAGCCCGCTGGCGGGCGATGCGGGTGCGCTCTGATGCGCCATTGGAGTCCACGGCAAAAGCATCGCCCGCCAGCGGGCTCCTACTTGCTGTAGAACTGCCCCGATTCAACCAGCGGCTTCGGTATGCAGAAGGTTTTGGATCGGACCATGATCGCGATCGGCACCAATACTTCCTTCTCGACACCGCCGACGCTGGCGCAACTGACATCGGCCGGCAGGCGGTAATGGATGATCCGCACGGTGTACTGCGGACAGACGTCGGAACAGGGATGCTCGGCCACCACCGGCACGTTGCGGTAGCGCCCCAGTTCCACCGTGGTATTCATCAGGGCAGCCTTGGCCCACGGCTTGCCAGCGTAGGCCTTCAGGGCTGCCGTACTCATCGAAGGGGGCGAGCCTGCGCAGGCGGCGGACGCCAGACTCAGGCATGCAACGGCAGAGATCGTCATGGTGCGCAGGCGCATGGTCGTTCCCTCGTGGAGGAGGCAGACAGCCTAATCGCGCCAGCCGGCGCAGCGCAAATCACTGCAGCGGCAGCGCCTTGCCCGAACGCCCGAAGCGCTGCTGCAGGCGATCCATGTACAGGTAGATCACCGGCGTGAGGTAAAGCGTCAGCACCTGCGACACCAGCAGGCCGCCGACCACCGCCAGACCGAGCGGCCGACGCGACGAAGCACCGGCGCCAATGCCCATGGCAATCGGCAGCGTACCGGCGAAGGCCGCCATGGTGGTCATCATGATCGGACGGAAGCGCACATGACACGCCTCGATGATCGCCAGTGCCGGCGCCATGCCATCCACCCGCTGCCGCTCCAGCGCGAAGTCGATCAGCATGATCGCGTTTTTCTTCACGATGCCGATCAGCATCACGATGCCGACGAAGGAGAACAGGTCCAGCGGCGCGCGGAACAGCATCAGGGTGAGCAAGGCGCCCACGCCCGCCGCCGGCAGCCCCGACAGGATGGTCAGCGGGTGGATGAAGCTTTCGTACAGGATGCCCAGCACCAGATAGATCACGAATACCGCCAGCACCAGCAGCAAGCCCATGCCCTGCATGGAGTCCTGGAATGCCTGCGCCGTGCCCTGCACACTGCCGCTGATCGAGGCCGGCAGGTTCAAGCGCCGCATGGCGCCATCGACACTGCTCACTGCCTGGCTCAGGCTGACGCCAGGAGCGAGATTGAACGAGATCGTCACCGCCGGCAACTGCCCCTGGTGGTTCACTGTCAACGGCTGCGCGCTGCGCTGGAAACTGGCGACCGCACTCAGCGGAACCAACGACCCCGTATTCGAGGTGACGTACAACTGCGACAGGATCGCCGGGTCGTCCTGCAAGGGATAACTCACCTGCAGGATCACCCAGTACTGCGTGGCGGACCCGTAGATGGTGGAGACCTGGTTGGCACCGAACGCGGCGCCCAGTGCGCTCTGCACCTGGCGCATGCTGAGGCCGAGCGGCGCGAGCTTGTCGCGATTCACCTGGACCGAGATCGCCGGACCATTGAGGTCGAGGTCGCTGGTCACGTCCTGGAAGCCGGGCAGCTTGGCGAAGGCCTGCTGCACCTTGTCCGCTGATCCGTACAGCGCCTGCAGATCGATCGATTGCAGGGTGTACTGGTACTCGGCCTTGGACTGCCGACCACCCACCTGGATTGCCGGCGGATTCTGGATATAGGCGCGAATGCCCGGCACCTTGGCGAACTGGTCACGCAGCTCCTGCATGATCTGGTCCGGATCGAGCGGGCGCTCGCCGGCGGGTTTCAGCCGCATGAAGACCGAGCCGTTGTTGGTGGTGGTGCGCGAGCCACCGCTGCCAACCGAGGACATGAACGCGGCGATGTTCGGATCCTTCGCCACGATCGCGGCCAGTTGCTGCTGACGCGCCTTCATCGCGGTAATCGAAATATCGTCGGGACCTTCGGTATTGACGATCAACTGGCCGGTATCACCTGCCGGGATGAAATCCTTGTTGACCACCACGAACAACAGCGCCGTGGCCAGCAAGCTCGCGAAGAACACGCCCAGCACGCTGCGCGGGTGCGCCACCGACCATGCCAGTGAACGGTTGTAGCTCTCGCGCACGTGGTTGAAGCCACGGTCGAACCACACCACGACGCGGGCCTTTTTCTGCTGGTCGGCATGCCTGATGAAGCGGCTGCACAACATCGGCGTCAACGTGATCGAGACAAAGCCCGAGATCAGGATCGCAGTGCTGATGGTCACCGCAAACTCATGAAACAGCCGCCCCACGATGCCGCCCATGAACATCACCGGCAAAAATACGGCCACCAGCGATACGGTCATCGAGAAGATCGTGAAGCCGATCTCCGAGGCACCCTTGAGCGACGCCTCATACGGATCCATGCCGGCCTCGACATGACGCACGATGTTCTCCAGCATCACGATCGCATCGTCGACCACGAAGCCGACCACCAGGGTCAGCGCCAGCAGCGACAGGTTGTCCAGACTGTAGCCGAGCACGTACATCACGCCGAACGTGCCAATCACCGACACCGGCAGCGCCAGCGCAGGAATCAGGGTGGCCGATGCATTGCCCAGGAACAGGTAGATCACCAGGATCACCAGCACGCCGGCGAGCAGCAAGGTGTACTGCACGTCGTCCACCGAAGAGCGGATCGATTCGGAGCGGTCGTACAACACACCGAGCTTGATCGACGGCGGCAAGGTCGCCTCGAACTGCGGCAGCACCGCGCGGATACGATCCACCGTGGTTACCGTATTGGATCCGGGCTGGCGGTCGATCGCCAGCACGATCGCACGCTTGCCGTTGAACCAGCTGGCGACCTGGTCGTTCTGCACGTCGTCGCTGGCATGCCCCAAAGCGGACAGCTTTACCGGAGCGCCGTTGCGATAGGCCACCACCACGTCGTTGTACGGCGCGGCGCTCTGCAACTGGCCGTTGGAGTTGATCTGCAGCAACTGCCGGCTGCCGTTGAGCGAGCCGGTGGCCAGATTGACGTTGGCATCGCTGATCGCCTGTTGCACCGTATCGATGCCGATACCGTTGGCGGCAAGCTTGCTCGGGTCGACGCTGATGCGCACCGCGTATTTCTGCGAACCGAACACGCTCACCTGGGCCACGCCATCGATCATCGACAGGCGCTGGGCAAGCTGGGTTTCGCCGTATTCGTCGACGGTCGCCAACGGCAAGGTATCCGAGCGCAGGGTCAGGTAGAGGATCGCCTTGTCCGCCGGATTGACCTTGCGGAACCTGGGTGGCGTCGGCATCGTGGTCGGCAAGCGCCCCTGTGCCGCCGAGATGGCCGATTGCACGTCCTGTGCGGCGCCGTCGATGCTGCGATCGAGCTGGAAGGTAAGCGTGATCGAGGTCGACCCCAGCGCGCTGGTGGAAGTCATCGACGAGATGCCGGCGATGGTGGAGAACTGGTTTTCCAGCGGTGTCGCCACCGCACTGGCCATCGTCTCCGGCGAGGCGCCGGGCAAACTGGCACTGACCGAGATGGTGGGAAAATCCACGTTCGGCAGCTCGTTCACCGGCAGCTTCGGATACGCGACCGCGCCAAACACCAGCAACGCGACCATCAGCAAGACGGTCATCACCGGCCGGCGAATACACAGGGCAGGCAGGTTCATGGCCGCGACTCAGCCGTTGCCAGCGAGGATACGCACATGCGCCCCGTCGACCAGCAGCAGTTGGCCGTCGGTGACCACCTGTTCGCCACCTTCAAGCCCCTTGCTGATCACCACCCGCTCGCCGCTGCTGACGCCCGCGGTGACCATGCGTTGCCGCACCACGCCACTGGCATCGACCACGAACACGAAACTGCCTGCGGGCGAGTTCTGCAGCGCGACGACCGGCACCGTCACCACCTGGCTCAGCCGCGCCGTGGGCAGGTTGACCTCGACGAACTGGCCAGGTGTCAGCTGCTCATCTGCATTCGGATAGACCGCCTTCAACTGAATGGTGCCGGTACTGGTGTCGACCGTGTTGTTGATGAAATCCAGCGACGCCCGCAGCGCCTTGCCCCTGCCGGGCAAGCGTGCTGTCACCGGCAGCGAGGCGCGCGCATACGAGGCTTTCAAGCCGGCCAGCTCGGCCTCGGGAATCGCGAACGTGATGTAGATCGGGCGCACCTGGTTGAGGACCACCAATTTGGTACTGTTGGCGCTGACCTGCGACCCGGGATAGACCAGCGGTGCGCCGGCCATGCTGTCCACCGGCGCCTGGATGTTGGCGTAGCTCAGCTGGGTGCGCGCCAGTTCCACGGCGGCCTGATCGGCCTTCACCGCAGCGGCGTAAAGGCCAGCATTCGCCTTGGCCACGTCGTAGTCGGACTTGGCCACGTAGCCCTTGCTGAGCAGCGGCGCGTAGCGCTTCAACAGCGCCTGCGCATTATTGAGTTGCGCCTGATCCTTGGCCAGATTGCCCTGCGCCTCGTCCCGCTGCGACTGCAACAGGCTGGGGTCGATGCGGATGATGGTCTGCCCCTTGCGCACCTGACCACCGGGCTTGAACGACAACGCTGCCAGCTGGCCACTCACGCGCGACTGCACCGTCACGGTGGAATAGGCCTGCGCACTGCCGATAACCTTCAACGACAGATCGAGGTCACCGCGTTGGGCGATGGCTACCTTCACCGGCACCGTCTGCGCCTTCGTGGGCGGTTGCGCGTCGTGGGCAGGCAGGTAGTGCAAGGCGGCAGCAACGACCACCAGCAGCACGGCGACCACGGCAAGTTTTTTCAACGGATGCTGCTGGGGCATGATTACTCCGGTCATGGGCCGCTGCGGCGGCGGCTGCATCGGGATGCAGCACGGCCATGAACTCCAGCCGCGTCGGGCTGCAGGCCCGATCAAACGCGACGTGAGCCGATCAGTTGGCTGTCACGACATATTTTGCGCTTTCGAGCGGCCAGTCCCCATTAGTACCGATGGCACATGACAATGCCGTCGCCAATTCAGTCGGCACTCACCGTTGCGGTATCGGGCGCATCCAGCGCCTGCAGGTTCTCCTTGATTCGGCTGAGCACGGCCAGCGCCTGCTGCAGCTCGTCATGGTCGATCCCGCGACTGGCGTCCCGCCGCAGATCGCGTGCGATCAACTCCATGTCGCCAATGATCCCCTGCGCCTGCTCGGTGGTGTACAGGCGCCACGCCCGCCGATCCTTCGGGTCAGGTCGGCGCTCGATGAACCCAGCCGCCTGCAGGCGGTCGATCACCCTGCCGACGGCGATAGGTTCCATCTCCAGCAGTTCGGCCAGCTCGGTTTGGCGCAGGCCCTCGCGGTGATGCAACATCTTGGTGGCGCGCCACTGCGCACGGGTCAAGCCGAATTTCACTGCGCGCCGATCGAAATGCTTGCGGAACAGCAAGGTCACGTCATTGAGCAGATAGCCGAAGGAGATATCTTCTGTTTTTGCCATGATTGGTTGCCACCCCACCTACCAGAAAGCGTGCCCGAAGCATAAGCCGCGATCCCCGATGAAGCCATGCCTCTGAATGTCATCACCGCCGACATCACCACACTGAAAGTGGATGCGATCGTCAATGCTGCCAGCCCGAGTCTGCTCGGCGGCGGTGGCGTGGACGGAGCGATTCACCGCGCGGCCGGAGCAGGCCTGCTGCTGGCCTGCCGCGCCTTGCCCGAGTCCGCTCCCGGCATCCGTTGCGCCACCGGAGAGGCTCGTATCACGCCCGGATTCGCCCTGCCTGCGCGCTACGTGATTCATACGGTGGGGCCGATCTGGCAGGGCGGCGGACAACACGAGGCGCTGCTGCTGGCGCAATGCTATCGACACTCGATGCAACACCTGCGCGAGAACAAGCTTGGGTCGATCGCCTTCCCGGCAATCAGCTGTGGCGTCTATGGCTATCCAGCCGCCTTGGCCGCGCGTGTCGCCGTCACCACCCTGCATGAGGCGCTGTTCGAGCAGGACAACGTGGATGTGATCTTGTGCTGTTTCAGCGAAGACATGCGACAGATCATTCAGCACGCGCTCGAGGACAGCTGAACGTCAATGCAGCTTGAACGGATACAACGGCGGCAGATCCGACCCCGGATCGCCTGACCCCGACACGCGCCACGCAAAGCCACGCTTGAATACCTCGCCCAGATCGCCTGCCGCAGCATGCCCCGAAGCGGCGCCGTAGTGGCGTTGCTGCAGCGCGTCGATGGCGGCGCGCTGCCCGGCATCATCCAGTGCAGCGGCCAGGTCACCCAGATGCTGGATCGATGGTCGCTCGGCGCGGGCCCAGGCCAGCAGGCAGCGGATCTGTGCGGGCGCATCGTCACCGCGCGCCATCACGAGAAACGCCTGCTGAAGCTGACGTGCCGATGCCGCATGCGGTGCCGTGTCGGCCGTCGTGGCCGGGGTTGCGCGATGTCGGCGCCACAGCCACCACGTCAGCACGCTGAGCAGCCACAGACCGATGCTGGCCAGGGCAATCCAGCGCCACGGCATCGCGGTGGCGCTGGCGAGCGGAGCCGGGCCCGGCTCCGTGCTTGAGACGGACGTCGGTGCGGATGTCGATGTCGCCGGCGCGCCGCCGATCGCTGGCAACACCGTCAGGCTGCGTTCGGGTATCTGCGCCACTTCCATGCGGTTGGTCAGCACGTTCCACCATTTCAGGGTGGTGGCAGGAATGGTCAGCGTACCGGCGCGCTCGGGCACGATGGCAAAAGCCTGTTGCCGGCGTCCGAGCAGCCACTGACCGTCCACCCGGTTGCTGGTGACCGGCTTGTCGGGATACACCTTGGCACCATCGATCTTCGGCATGCTGAGCGCCGGCAACACGTCGAACGACAACCCGGTGGCCTGCAAATCCATGGTCAGATTCAGCGGCTGTCCCACCCGCACCGTTTCCCGTGCCGCTGGCCAGCCATCCATGCTCAGACTCAGCGCACGCGCCGGCAGCCAGGCGTTGCCACCCCAGCTCGCTGGGGCCGCCTGCACGTCCAGCGACAGTCCCGGCGCAGCGGCCGACACGGTGGTGCTGGAGCCGAAGAAGCTGTTCGGATCATTGGGGTCGATGGCCTGTCCCTGAAAACTGGCGGCAGGTATCTCGAGCGCTCCGGCGTGCTGCGGGATCAGCGCAAAGCGCCGCTCGATCACATGGTAGGTCCGCCCGCCACGCGCGCTGTCGTAATTGATGTCAGCGCCGATCTGATTGATCTCGACACCGTCGATCGGGGGCGTGCTGATCGCTCCGCTACTGACGGTATTGAGGTAGAACAGGCGCACCACATAACTCAATTGCTGGCCGATCCAGGCCTGCTTGGGAGTCAGTTCGGCCTCCATGAACAGGTCCTTCTGGCTTGCCGCGGCGGCAGCGGGGTCCGCTGGACCCACCTCCAACTGCAAGGGCTGGGTCATGCTGCCGGCCAGATTGAGCGCAGGGATCTGCAACGTGCCCTCATGCTTGGGCCGCAAGGCAATGCCAAAGGTCAGGCTCGACGTGGCCTGACCGTTGCTGACGCTGCCACTGCTGTTCTGCGAGCTGCCCAGAATGTCGAAATCCTGTCGCAGTGCCTGCAGGCCGGGCATCTGCACGCCACTGTTTGCGCCCTCGACCCGCAGATTCAGGGTTACCGTATCGCCGAGTTGCACGCTGTCGCGATCGAGGGTGGCAGTGACTGCCGTGGCATGCAGCAAGCCTGGCAGCAGCAGTGCCAGCCAGCAGGCCGCGATAACACGTCGAAACATCATGGCTGTCCATCCTCGTCCGGAACGCCGCCATGGCGTTGTTGATATTCAAGTTCGAATTTTCGCCGCAGCAGCGCTCCGGGATCATCCGGCACACGTTGCAGCGCATGTTGCAGATCCGCCGGCAACTTTGACTGCGGATCATCCTTGGCCGGCGCACCGAGTTCGTGCGGCCCACCTTTGTCTGACGGGCCTTCGGGCTTGCCCGCCAGGGCCTTGTCCATCTGCTTCTTCAACGCCTGCTGCGCCTGCTCGGTCCGTGCCTGCTGCTCCGCGCTCTGCGGCTTGGGCTGATCACCCGCCCGGCCCTTGTCGGAATTTCCTTTGCCGGTCTCGTCCTTGCCTGACTTGTCCTGAGCGGATTGATCCTGCGACTGGCCGTTCTGTTTGTCCTGATCCGAGGGCGTGGCACCGTCCTGCCCGGACTTTTGCGGTGGCGAATCCGACTTGCCACTCTGGCCCTGGTCGCCGGCAGACGAATCGCCCTTGCCGCCCTTCTGTCCTTTCTGCTTTTGCTGATCAGGGGAGGACTTCTGCTGCTTTTTCTGCTGTTTCAGCCAGTCCTGCACAGCCTGGCGATTGGCCTTGGCGTCGGCATTGGCCGGGTTCAATTTCAACGCCTCGTCGTAGGCCGTGACGGCATCCTCGTAGTGCTGCGCCTTGGCCAGGGCATTGCCGCGGTTATAGGCGGCGTCACTGCCCGGAACATGTTGCAGAAGCTGAGCCGCGTCCGCGTATTCACCGGCGCGGTAAGCCGCCGCACCACGCCATGCCGGATCACGGGCAAGCTGCTGCGCCTGCCTGGCATGACCCTCACGCAGGGCATGCGCCGCCTGCTGATCGGGTCGTTGCCACAGGTTCTGCCAGGTGCCTGCCTGCGCCGTACCCGGCAGCATCGGCAGCAGCACCAGCGGCAGCAACAACAACCAGCCACGCCGGAACGCCAGCGCCACGATCAACAGCAGCGGCAGCAGCAGCCAGGGGCCGCGATCCTGCCAGGCATCACCGACCTGCCCGGCGGCAACGCTGGCCGGCGCGGTGGTCAGCTCGGCGTGCAGCGCATCGATGTCCTGCTGATTCGCCGTCATGGCGACATAGCGACCACCGCCAGCGGCGGCCAACGCCGTGAGCGCGGCATCGTCGCGACCGGCCAGCACCATATGATCATTCGCATCGTGCAGAAAGCCGCCGTCAGGCAGCGGCACCGGGCCTCCCTGCTCGGTACCTGCACCAAGCACGGATACCTTCACGCCTGCCGCCAGCGCTGCGCGTGCGGCAGTGTCGGCGGCCGCATCCGCCTGATCGGTAATCAGCACCAGCGATCCCCCACCAGCCTTGGCGTCCTTGATCAGTTTGACGCCCAGCGCTATTGCCGCCGCCGCGTTGTCGCCATCGACCGGCATGGTGTCCGGCGCCATCGCATCCAGCAGGTCGTCGAGGCTGTTAGCGTCGGAGGTCAGCGGTGCCACCACGAACGCCTCGCCGGCGTAGCCGATCAGCGCGTTCATGCCGTCATGGTTGCTGGCCAGCAAGTCGTGAGCCTTGTACCGGGCACGATCCAGCCGGGTCGGCACCACGTCGCGCGCAAGCATGTGCTGTGACAGCGAAATCGCCACCACCTGCGTTGCACGGCTGGCGTACAGCGGCTGGTTGACCCGGCTCCAGCTGGGTCCGGCCAGCGCCAGTGCAGCAAGCGTCCATCCGAGCAGGAACAGCCATGCCGGGAGACTACGGTTGCCAGTGCGCCCGCGCAGCAGATAAGGAAGCAACTCCGGATCGACCAGTCGTGACAGTTCCATCTGTGCACTGCCACGACGCAATCCCAGCCATGCCAGCCAAGGCAGCAGGACCAAGGCGAGCAACCATGCCGGCCGCAGAAAGTGGAATTGATGCAGCATCTCGTTCATGCGGACCGCTCCGCGGCGCGTCCGAAGCGGCTCGGCACAAAGACCAGCAACAACAGCATCAGCGCTGCCAGCAGCGGCCAGCGAAACAGCTCATGGCGCGGACGCAGGGTCGGCCCCTGTTGCGGCATCGGCTCAAGTGCGTTGATCGCGCGATAGGCATCGGCCAGCTCGCTGCTGTCCGTGGCACGGAAGAATTGCCCACCGGTCTCCTTGGCGACCGTGGTGAGCATGTTGGCATCGAGATCGGCTGACGGATTGACCAGCTGGCTGCCGAAGAACCCATCCACACGCATCCGCGTGGCACCGATGCCGATCGTGTAGATGCGCACGCCGGCGGCCTTGGCTGCGCGCGCTGCTTCGAGCGGCGTGATATTGCCTGAGTTGTTGACCCCGTCGGTCAGCAGCACCAGCACGCGTGCCTGCTCCGGCAGCGCAGACAAACGCTTCACCGCTACCGCGATGGCGTCGCCGATCGCCGTTTCCGTGCCGGCCAAACCCACCGCCGCACCCTGCAACTGCGCCCGCACCGCCGACAGGTCATAGGTGAGCGGCGTGACGAGGAAGGCCTGGCTGCCGAACAGGATCAAGCCCATCTCGTCGCCGCTGCGGCGCGCGATGAAGTCGCCGGCAATCGCCTCCACCGCACCAAAGCGGCTGACCTGCTGGTTGGCCAACTGCATATCTTCGGTGCGCATGCTGCCGGACAGGTCTACCGCAAGCATCACGGCACGCCCGCTGCGCTGCTGCGCTTGTGGCGGCCCGATCCATTGCGGTCGCGCGGCGGCAATCAGCAGGCAGATCCAGGCCAGCGCCAGCAACCACCGCGCCATACCGCCACCGCGTACATCGGCAACGTGGGACAAGCTCACCCCAGGCTGTGGCAGATGCAGCGCCTGTCCAGGCGCCGCTGGCCGCAGCCAGCGGCGCAACAGCCATGGCAGTGGCAGCAACACGATTATCCAGGGCCAGGCGAAGTCATGCATCGGCCTGCTCCATGGCAGCGGGCTTCCACCGGCGCGGATTCACCGCCAGCTCCAGCCAAGTACGAACCGCAGCCACGGTGGTGACGTCGTCGTACGAAGTGATCGGCTGGTAGATCAGTCGATCCAGCGCCAACAACTGGTCAAGCGTGCTCACATCGACCGGCACCCGCGCCAGTGTCCGGCGCCAGGCTTCGCCGCGCTGCTGCCCGGCCAGTGGCTCATGCTTTCGCGCAACTCGACGCAGCAACTGATGCAGGGCATTGAGCCGGGCCGCGGAATCCGTAGCGTAGCTCTGAACGATCTGATCGAGTTCCTGCACGACGCGCAGCTGCGACGCTCTCGTCCTTCGCCGTCGTTGCCACCACCAAAAGCCCGCCCATACTGCTATCACCAGCAGTCCCGCCGCCACCCACCAACCCGGCGCCGGAGGCCACCAAGAGGGTTCGGCCGGCAGATGAATATCGCGTAGCTCTGGTCCCTTGGCAGGTGGCGCAAGGGCTGGCGTGGCAGCAGTCGTCATCGGGCGCCTCGCCCTGCGACACCCAGCAAACTGGTCACCGCGTCGAGCGGGTCTGCCGTGGTATCGACGGTGTTGCAGCGCAGCCCCAGCGAAGTGGCAAGCTCTCCGAGCTGGGCGGGACCGGCCCCCATGGCACGTTGAAAATCTCGTCGTTGACGCTGTGTCTGCAGCAGTACCTCGCGTCGTTCACCCTCGTGCTCCAGCGGGTAGCGGCCAGCCGGCGGCAGAACGAGTTCCAGGGAATCGGCAACCACCAGCACGCTCACTCCTGCGCGCGAGGTCAGATCAAGCAGCCGTTGTCGTGCGGCCGAATCGCAACTGAATCCGTCACTGATCAACAGCACCCGACTGGCGCCATGCAGGACGCGCGAGGCGCGGGCCAATGCATCCGCCAGGGATTCGAGCTGGCCCGTCGGCGGCAATGCATCCCACCCGGCCATGGCACCGCAAAGCGCGAGTGCGCCGCGCGGTCCCGGCTGCGGGCGTAACAGGTGTTGAACCGAACCAAAGGCCATCACGCCCACCCGCTCGCCCGCACCCACCCCATACCCTGCCGCCGCGGCCGCGACGCGCGCGGCCTGCACCGACTTGAAGCGGATACGCGTGCCGAAGCGCATGCTGGCATGGGTATCCAGCAGGATCAGCAACGAAGCCTCACGGTCCTCCTGGAAAAGTTTGGTGTGCAACTTGCCGCTACGTGCCGTCAGGCGCCAGTCAAGCCGACGAACATCGTCACCTGCCTGATACACACGGGATTCCGCATAGTCCATGCCGCGGCCGTAAAGACGGCTTGATTGCTGGCCACTGCGGCCGGCACGGCTCTGTATCGGCAACATCCGACTGCGCCCGATGCGCGCGCGCAATGCAATCAGCTCGGCAAGCGCGACCCGGGTTCGGCCATCGCCATCATTGGGGTTTTGCACAACGGCACTCACGGCAGCGGCACGAGATCCAGCAGGCGATCGATGACCTTGTCGGGCCGCACGCCTTCGGCCTCCGCTTCGTAGCTGAGCAGAATCCGATGACGCAGCACCTCATGCGCAATGGTGTGGACATCCTGGGGCAGCACGTAGTTACGGCCTGCCAGCCACGCAACCGCCCGCGAGCACCGATCCAGCGCAATCGTCGCACGCGGGCTGCCGCCCCAGGCAATCCAGCGCTTGAGCTCGGCGCCGTAACGCCCTGCGTCGCGGCTCGCCAATACCAACTGGGTGATGTACTCCTCCAACCCCGGTGCCATATACACCGCCATGGCGGCATCGCGAGCCGAGAACACCTCGGACTGGCTCAACAAGGGTGCCGTCGGGGCGACCGGGTGATGACGCCTCGCCGCCTGCTCCCGTGCCAGCTTTAGAATCGCCAGCTCGGCGACCGCATCGGGATAGCCAATCGTCACATGCATCAGGAAGCGATCCAGCTGCGCTTCCGGCAGGGTAAACGTGCCCTCCTGCTCGATGGGATTCTGCGTCGCCATCACCATGAAGAGGTCGGGCAACTTCCACGTGCTGCGACCGACCGTTATCTGCTGCTCGCCCATCGCTTCCAGCAGCGCCGACTGCACCTTGGCAGGCGCCCGATTGATCTCGTCGGCAAGAATGATGTTGTGGAACAGCGGCCCGCGCTCGAACTCGAAGCTGCCCGATTGCGGGCGGAACACATCGGTGCCGGTGAGATCAGCAGGAAGCAGGTCGGGTGTGAATTGCACCCGATGGAAATCCGCCTCGATCCTCGCCGCCAACGCCTTGACCGCCGTGGTCTTGGCCAGACCCGGCGCGCCCTCCACCAGCAGGTGACCATCGGCGAGCAGCGCCACCAGCAGGCAGTCGATCAGATGGGGCTGGCCGATGATGCAGCGCTGCAGGTCCTCGCGCAGCTTTCCAAAGGAGAGCTGCAGTTCGGTGGCGGGTTGGGCTTCTGGCATGTCCATGATCGGTTCCGTTGTCTGGTGACGCCAGTAAAGTCTGCCACGCATCAGAAAGCGGGCGCTTGCTCCGGCGTGCATCTGACAATGAACCGCGCAAAAAGTTTAGTCGGGCCCTGCCGGGCCTCGGCAAAAAAAGAGGCGGCCGAAGCCGCCTCCTTCGCATCTTGCGATGCTTCTCTTTACTGCAATGTGCTGCTCAGGATTCGCGGCGTCACAAAGATCAGCAGTTCAGCCTTGGTCTCGGTGCGGCTCGTGTTGCGGAACAGGATGCCAATACCCGGGATATCACCCAGTCCCGGCACCTTGGTGATGGTGTTGGACTTGTTGACCTCGTAGATGCCGCCCAGAACCACCGTCTGACCGTTATCCACCAGGGCCGAGGTATTCACCTCACGGGTATCGATGGTGGGCACCTGACCGCTGCCGGGGACGGTCACGTAGCCTGCCAGGGCATCTTTCTTCACGTTGATCGCAAGATAGACGCGGTTGTCGGCGGTGATGGTCGGCGTGACCTTCAGTTCAAGCACGGCATCCTTGAAAGCAACAGTAGCGGTGCCGCTGCCCGATGCACCCGTACCCGAGTTCTGGTAGGTGACGTAGCCGATCTCCTGACCTTGACGGATCACCGCCTCTTGCTGGTTGGCCGTGATCACCCGCGGACTGGAGATGACCTCACTGCGACCTTCGGTCTGGCCCGCCGAGAGCTCCAGATCCAGGGCGTAATTGGCGCCGAGAATAGCGAGGCCCAGGCTGCTGGCACCAGCTGATGTCGCCGGGAGGTTGACGTTGAAACCGCCAGGCAATGTCACCGCACCCGGATAAGGGCGACTACCCGCAGGGCTTCCATTGTCTACCCAAGTCTGATTGGCGTTGTTGTAGTTGACCGCACTGTTGTGAACACTGGTGGCGTAGTTCAACGCGTCGGCGCCGTTACTCGCCGTCGAGATGATATTGCCCTTGTTCGCCTGGTTGCCGGAAACACCCCACTTCACACCGAGGTCGCGAGTGAAGTCGTCAGTGGCAACCACGATGCGCGACTCGATCAACACCTGCTGCACCGGCTTGTCGAGCACCGCAATCAGATCACGCAGTTGCTTGATCTTCTCGGGCGTATCGTTGAGCAGCAAAGTGTTGGTGCGCTGATCGAAAGAGACGCTGCCACGCGGCGAGAGGAAGCCTTGCTGAGTATTCGAACTGCTGCCACCGCCGGTCGAGCGCATGCTTCCCGTGGTCAGCAGCTTGGCGATATCCGAAGCCTTGCCGTAGCTGATCGGCACATAGTCGGTAACCAGCTCGGCCGTGTCCTGCGCCTTGAGCTTGGCGTCCGCAATATCCTGCTCGTACTTTGCAAGCTCCTGCTGCGGAGCGACCCAGATCACGTTGCCGTTGCGGCGCTTGTCCAGGCTCTTGGCACGCAGGATCACGTCCAGCGCCTGATCCCAGGGCACATTGACCAGACGCAGGGTGACACTACCGCCGACGCTGTCCGAAGCGACCAGGTTCAAACCGGAGATGTCGGCAATCAACTGCAACGCCGAACGCACCGGAATATCCTGGAAATTGAAGGTCACGCGCTTGCCGTTGTAGCTGGGCTGCTTGTCGGCCTGAGCCAGCTTGTCAGCCTTGGCGTCTGCTTTCTTGGGCGCAACCTCAACCACGTATTGGTCAGCGGTCTGATAAGCCGAAGTCTCCACGTTGCCCTTGACCGCGATTTCCATGCGCGCCCCGCCACCCAGACCGGTGCGCGTGACGATGGACTGCACTGGCGTGGCAAAGTCGAGGGTATCGAGGCGTTGGGCCAGATTCGCCGGAAGGTTCGCGTGGTCGATCGTGACCAACACCTTGTCTCCCTTGCGGCTCATCTCTGCGTTGGCGCCGCTTCCACTGAAGCTGATCAGCACGCGCCCCTCACCATTCGGGCCGCGTCGAAAATCGATGTTGGAGATCGAGGGACCCGCCGAGGAAGAGGGCAATGCCTTGGTGGGATCGATCGTGGCCGCCGTAGTCACCGACTGATCGGCATCACCGTTGTTGATGGTCAGCACGAGGCTGTGTCCGTCAACCCGTGACCGGTAGCTGGATTCACGCATCAACTCAACGACGACGCGGGTGCGCCCACCAGCTGCCACGGCGGACACTCCGGACGTCGATCCCTTGCCGATGTCGAGGTGGCGCTGGGCCGCGTTGTTCGTGTCGGCGAAGTCCACCGCAATACGCGGCGGATTGCCTGTGGTGAAGATCTTCGGTTGAGGCACCGGACCGTCGCCGAAGTCCATCTTCAACTCGACGCTGCCACCAGGCAACGCGTCGTAGCTGATGTTCTTCAGCGTGGTGGTGGCTGCCATTGCAGCGCTGGCCCAGGTGGTGCCAGCGAGCAGAACGCCCATCAAGATGTAACGGCTTGCATGGCGCATGACACGGCCCCGAAGGAATTGGATTTGGTTGGTCATTGCATCTGCCCCTGTCTACCTATTGCTCGCCGAGCGCGATGCTGGCGGGACGTTCCATCCAGCCACCATTACCGTTGGAAACCAGCTCGACCAGATCAACATGGTCTTCACTGATAGCGGTGATATGCCCGTAGTTCTGACCCATGTACTCGTTGACATGGACGCGATGGATCACGCCTTGCGGATCCTTGATCAGGACTTCCATGTTCGCTCCGACACCAACCGTACCGACCATCTTGAGGCTGTCGAGCGCGAACATTTCCAACGGCTCCCGGACGCGATTTGCATCAGGTCGCGGACCGCTGGTGGCGTTACTTGTCTGCAGCTCAGCGGTGCTGGGGCTGAAGGGGTCGCGCCGGCCCTGATCATCGTATTTGAATGTCTCAAAGGTCTTGATCACCGGCAAAGGCTGGATCGGCGCGCCTTTCTTGGCTTTTTCCTGCGCCACCCAATTGCGAAGATCCGACATCCCGCGTGTGCAACCGGCGAGTACCAGGGCCACTGCGATCATCAGCAAGAGTCGAGCAGGGCGTAAGGACTTGAAGGCGGTCAACTTGTTCATCGTTTTGCCCCCGCCGTCTTCTTGCTCGTCTGGGCGGCGCTTTCCTCGTCATCAAGGTAACGGTATGTCTTGACCGTGCCTTGCAGCACAAGCTGTCCGCTAGGCGTTGCGCCGGCCTTGCCTGGAGACTTCGGTGTCAGCGAAACATCATGCAAGGTGAGGATGACCACTCGTGGAAGGGATGCGACGCCGCTGATAAAGGTGCCGAACTGGTGGTAGGTACCAGTGAAGCGCAAGGTGATCGGCTTTTCGGCGTAGAAGTCCTTCGGCGTTTCCGGCCCAGGCTGGAACAGATCACTCTCCAGCCCCGCCGCTTGCGCGGTCTGGGAAATATCAATCAAAAGCTCCGGCATCTCGGTCTTGCTGGGCAGCTGGCGCAGCAATTGGCGCAGCATGTCCTGCATCTCATCCAGTTGCTGCTGCAACGCTTCAAGATTGACCGACTTGGCCTGCTTCTCCGAAAACTCCTTCTTCAGCCCCTCTTCCTTGCCAGCGAGGTTTGTCAACGAGTCCTGCTGGTCGCTGACGAAAAAGTACCATCCGGCAAGCAATACAAGTGCACATAGAAGCCCGGTGAAAAACATCTTCACCGACTGCGGCCAGCCGCCGACGTTGTTTCGATCAAGGTTCTGCAGATCGCTGAGGAAACTCATTACTTGGCTCCTCCCTTGACCGCTGCCGCGCTCGCAGTACCGGTCTTGACTGGCACCGGGGTGGCGGCGTTTTTCGACGACGTGGTTGTCATGGGCTTGGCAACCGTGCCGGAAGTCGCGGGAATTGCGGACGCAGGAGGTGCGCTGGAACCGGCGCCAGCAGGCTCCACCGGGGTCTTCCCGGCCTCCGTATCATCCGTTTTCGGTCGACTCAGGGTCACGTTCAGACCAAACGAGTAGGGCATGCGTGTAGCGTCATGGGTATTTTCCGTCTTGGTCAGATCGGCATGACCCATCCAAGGCGAAACTTCGATGTTGCGCATGTATTCCGCGACGCTGGAGTTGGATTGCGCCACGCCATCTAGCGTCATCGCCTGCCCGTTCTGTTTCATGCCAATCAGGCGCGCGCTGGTCGGAATGGTTTTCACCAGCTCGTCGAACAGGTGCACCATTTGCGAGCGGTCCGCCTGCAGCTGCTCGATGATCTGCTTTCTGGCCAGAAGATGCTCACGCACCTTTTCGAGATCCTTGATCTTGGCGATGCGGACATCGAGCTGCTTGATCTCGGACTGGAGATATCCGTTGCGATCGTTCTGGTTGTCGATTCGCTGGTCCATCCAGAAAATCCACAACAACAGCACACCGACCGCCACCACAAAGGCAGCAGCCAGTTGCATGTAGAACTCGCGCTCTCGCTGCTTGCGTCGTTCAGCGCGCCAGGGAAGTAAATTGACGTGTGCCATCAGTCGAAGCTCCTCAGGGCGAGGCCGACCGCGATCATCAGCGCCGGTGCGTCCTGCGCCAACGACTGTGCCTGCACCCGTGGCGAAAGCGACATGCGCGCCAGTGGGTTCGCGACCACGCAGGAAACACCCAGCTGCTCTTCCAGCATCGGCCCAAGCCCTTCAATCGAGGCACAGCCACCGGCCAGCACAACCTGATCGACCTTGCTGTATTCGCTGCCGGCAAAGAAGAACTGCAACAGACGGCTGATTTGCTGGATCAGCGATTCCTTGAACGGCTCCAGCGCCTCGGTCTCGTAGGATTCGGGCAACCCGCCCTTGCGTTTGGCGCGACCGGCCTCCTCATAGGAAAGGCCGAAGCGGCGCATGATTTCGTCGGTCAACTGCTTGCCGCCGAAAACCTGTTCGCGAGAGTAGATCGTGCGCTGGTTGCGCAGTACAGAGAGGGTGGTCATCGTGGCGCCGATATCGACCACCGCCACGAGTGCGTCCCTGCCGACATTGAGCTGATCGGCCACCATCGCGAAGGCGTTCTCCAGCGCGAATGCCTCGACATCGATCACGCTGGCGATCAAACCGCCCAGATCGAGAGCAGCTACACGCATATCAACGTTCTCGGTGCGTGAGGCTGCGAGCAGAACGTTGTTCATGTCGGGATTGTCGCGAACCGGACCGACTACCTCGTAATCGAGGCTGACTTCGTCGATCGGATAGGGAATGTACTGGTTCGCCTCGACTTGGATCTGACCTTCCAGATCGTCGTCGGAGAGCTCGCCGCTCATCGGAATGATGCGCGTGATCACCGCCGAACCGGCTACCGCTGCAGAGGCGTGCTTGAGCTTGGAACCCGAACGGGCCAACGCCCGCCGAATCGCATCGCCTACCGCCTCGACCTCAACGATGTTCTTTTCAACCACGGCATTCGGCGGCAACGGCTCGACCGCGTAGTGCTCCACGCGATAACGACCGCCTGCCTGACTTAGCTGCAGCAGCTTGACGGCAGTCGAACTGATGTCGACACCAATCAGTGCCGGCTTCTTTGGTGTAAAGAGCCCCACGGTGTTTCCCCCTTGCCGCTGACGCCCCGAACCAGAATCCTGGCGGGATGCGCAGTGGCATTAAATCGAAAAATTGACGTAATGGCAACGGTCTACGACGACTTTCTCAAGTAATTGGCGTGATGTCCACCACATTTGCAGCATTGTCCCCGTTGGCGCGACCTTTGCTTTAGCCAACCCGACCTCAGGCAGTGAATACTGCTACATCTATACTCTGCCATGTTTTGACTCAGGTCTCGCTATCCTCACACCATGCAAATTTTCAAGCGTTTGTTGCGCTGGGCACTGATCCTGGCCTTTTCCGGTTTGCTTCTGGCAGTTGTCGCGGTTGGCGTGGCGTATTGGCTGATAGCACCAAGACTCCCCTCGGTGGCAGTCCTCAAGGACTATCACATGCAGGTGCCGTTGCGCGTATTGAGCGCCGACGGCAAGTTGATCGCCAGTTTTGGCGAGACCCGACGTATACCGGTTGATATCGCCGACGTGCCCGACCGACTGAAGCACGCCGTGCTTTCGGCCGAGGATGCCGACTTCTACCATCATCCGGGGGTTGACTGGCATGGCATTGCACGTGCCGGCTGGCATGTCATCATCACCGGCGGAGACAAGGGGCCGGGCGGATCGACGATCACCCAGCAGGTCGCCCGCAACTTTTTCCTCAGTCCGGAAAAGCTTTATTCGCGCAAGCTGACTGAAATCTTCATTGCTCTGCGCATCGAGCACGAGCTAAGCAAGGATCAGATCCTCGAGCTGTACTTGAACAAGATGTTCCTGGGACACCGCTCCTACGGCGTGGGGGCGGCGGCGGAGTACTACTACGGCAAGACGCTTGATCAGCTGACTGTGGCTGAATGCGCCTTGATTGCCTCGACGTTCCAGCTGCCCTCCGCGGTCAACCCGATCAACAGCCCCAAACGCGCCATCGCACGGCGAAACTGGGTGCTGGGTGAAATGCTGCGACACAACTACATCACCCAGGCCGTTTACCAGCAGGCGATCGCAGAGCCAAATCATGCCTTTGCGCACGAACAGCCGATTGAAGTAGAGGCGCCCTATGTGGCCGAAATGGTGCGCCGCCAGGTGCTTGATCGTCTCGGCAACGATGCGCTGACCGAGGGTTACGTGGTCAAGACCACCGTGCAAAGCCACCTGCAGCAAAGCGCCGTCGATGCGGTGCGCAGCGGGTTGATTGCTTACGATCACCGCCACGGCTGGCGCGGCCCCGAGGCGCATCAGGACCTGGCGGTCGATGCCGGTGTGGATGATTACGACCGGCTACTGTCCAATTACACCAGCCTCTCAGGCATGCAACCGGGCCTGGTCACCTCCAGCGATGAGAAGCAGGCGAAAGTGTACCTGCCGAGCCATCTCACCATCACCCTCGATCTGGCCGCCATGAGCTGGGCTCGCCCCCACATCAATGACGACCGCGTTGGCGCCACGCCCACTCGAGTCGACGGCGTACTGAAACGTGGGGACATCATTCGACTGAGCCAGAACGACAAGGGTGAATGGGAGCTTGCGCAAGTTCCCAACGCGCAGGCTGGGCTCACTTCCCTCAACCCGGAGGATGGCTCGATCGAGGCGCTGGTGGGCGGTTTCAATTTCGGGCGCAGCAAGTTCAATCGTGCGGTCATGGCAGCACGCCAGCCCGGCTCGAGTTTCAAACCCTACCTGTACTCGGCGGCGTTTGAGCGTGGCTTTACCCCGGCTTCGATCATCAATGATGCGCCGCTGGCCCTGCCGGACCCTTCCCGCCCGAACGGCATCTGGACTCCCTCCAACGACGACGGCAAGTTCGCCGGCCCCATGCGCCTGCGGGAAGCCCTGGTCCAGTCGAAGAATCTGGTCTCGGTTCGCCTGCTGGATGCCGTCGGCATCAATTTTGTGCGCGAGTACGCGACCCGCTTCGGGTTCTCGCTGGATGCCATACCGGCGAACCTGTCGATGGCGCTGGGAACAGCCTCGGTGTCTCCGATGAGCATGGCGCGCGGCTATTCGGTTTTCGCCAATGGCGGCTACCTGGTCACGCCGTATTTCATCCAGGAGATCGACGATCGCAACGGCAAGCCGGTGTACCTGGCCAATCCCGCGCGAGCCTGTCGCAACTGCCAGGAGCGACTGCTCGATACCAGCCCACCCGGGCCTCCGCCGGCGGCGATGAACAAGACTCCCGCCAACAGCGTGGCTGCCGCCAGCACCGCATCGTCCCCTGCCGAATCAGGCAGCGTGGATGGCGTCGGCGAAGCGGTATTGCCGGCAGACGTGCACGACGAGTCCGCCCACCCGCCCGTTCTTGCGCCCCGGGTCATCGGACCACGCAACGATTACCTCATCACTTCACTGATGAAGGACGTCATCCTGCGGGGTACGGGCGCCGCCGCTCGCGCACTGGACCGCCCCGACCTCGCGGGCAAGACCGGCTCCACCAACGATCATCGAGACGCATGGTTTGTCGGCTTCAACGGCGATCTGTCCACCGCGGTATGGGTCGGTTTTGACGACTACAGCTCGCTCGGTCGTGGCGAGTTCGGCGCCAAGGCAGCGCTGCCGATCTGGATGAACTACATGGGTGCCGCGCTCAAGGGCACACCGCTGAGCACGTTGCCGACGCCTCCAGGAATCAGTACGGTATGGATCAACCGCGACAGCGGCCTGCCCACCTCGGCGGACGACCCGGATGGCATGAACGAAATGTTCAAGGTGGAAGACATCGACCGGCTGCGCAGTCAGGCAGCCCAACAGAAGGAACAGGATCAGCAACACGCCTACGACATCTTCTGAGCGAAAGGGGCGATCCAGGCAACCGGGGTTCGCCCTTGTTGCCGCCCACCGATCGGAGAGAAAGCACCATGTCCCGAGGCGAACACCACCGCATTCATGCGCACGACCGCGTGCAGCGCAACAGGCTGCGCGTTGCCCAGGAGGCTGCCCGCCTGATGAGCGAGCATGGCATCCGCGATTTTCATCACGCCAAGCTCAAGGCCGCGGAGCGACTCGGCATCCTCGATGCGCAGGCGCTGCCGCGCAATCTCGAAATTGAACAGGCGCTGCGCGAACACCAACGACTCTTTCAAGCCGACAGTCAGCCGCAGTTGCTGCTTCGACGCCGCACGGCAGCCATCGAGGCAATGAAATTTCTTGCGCAGTTCGAGCCGCGACTGGTGGGTGCCGTGCTGGAAGGCACGGCCGACGCACACTCTGCGGTTTGCCTGCACGTATTCAGCGATGACCCCGATACCGTCGAGTTGTACCTGAGCGAACACGGGGTGCCGGTGGAGACCCAGATCCGGCGTCTGCGCTACGGGCGCGACGAGCAACCCGAGTACCCGGTACTTCTATTTGCTGCGGACGAACTTCCGTTCGACCTTACCGTGCTGCCCCGAAACGCCCTGCGCCAGCCTCCGCTCGATCGCACCGACGATCGCCCCATGCGTCGGGCACCGCTCGCACAGGTGGAGATGTTGCTGAACGAGGAATCCGGGGATACCTTCGAACAACGATTGAGCGCAGCATTGCGCTGAATCCGTACTTGCAACGCACCTGCACGAAAACGCCCCGATCAGAGTCGGGGCGTTTTCGATTCTTCCTGGCGGTTGCCTGCGGTAGCCGAAACTACTTTCAGCGCTTGCCGGTAGCGATGTAATCACGCACGCCGGCGCCGGTATAGATCTGGCGCGGGCGGCCGATCCGGGACCCCGGCGTTTCATGCTGCTCGATCCAGTGTGCGATCCAGCCCGAAGTACGTGCAATCGCGAACATCACCGTGAACATTTCGGTGGGGATGCCCAGTGCCTTGTAGATGATTCCCGAATAGAAATCGACATTCGGATAGAGTTTGCGTTCGACGAAATAGTCATCCTTCAGCGCAGCCTCTTCCAGCTTCATGGCCACCTCCAGCAGGGGATCGTTGACGCCGAGCTCGGCCAGAACCTTGTGGCACATCTCGCGAATGATCTTGGCGCGTGGATCGAAGTTCTTGTACACCCGGTGGCCAAAGCCCATCAGGCGGAAGCTGTCATTCTTGTCCTTGGCGCGAAGGATCGCCGAGTCAACGTTGTCGGGCGTACCGATTTCCTCCAACTGTTTCAGCACAGCTTCGTTGGCCCCGCCATGCGCAGGCCCCCACAACGCGGTGATGCCGGCCGCAACCGACGCGTAAGGGTTGGCACCGGTCGAACCCACCAGACGCACGGTCGAGGTCGATGCATTCTGCTCGTGGTCGGCGTGCAGGATGAACAGCAGATCCAGCGCCTTGGCAGCCACCGGATTCATCTCCAGCGGCTCGCTGGGCACCTCGAACATCATGTGCAGGAAGCGGTCGACGTATTCCAGGTTGTTGCGCGGGTAGCGTAGCGGCCAACCCACCGAGTAGCGGTAGCAGGCAGCGGCGATCGTCGGCATCTTGGCGATCAGACGGATCGCGGAAAGCTTGCGGTCGGCCGGATCGTCCACGCTCAGATGGTCATGATAAAACGCGGATAGCGACGCGACCGCGGCAGCCAGCATGGCCATCGGGTGCGCGTCATGATGGAATCCCTGGAAAAAATTCTTCTGCGACTCATGCATCATCGTGTGATGCGTAATGTCATGTTCAAAGCTGGCGAACTGTTTCTGGTCGGGCAGCTCGCCGTTCAGCAGCAGGTATGACACTTCAAGGAAGTTCGACTTTTCGGCCAATTGCTCGATCGGGTAGCCGCGATACAACAGCACGCCTTCGTCACCGTCGATGTAGGTGATCGCACTCTTGGTGCTCGCCGTTCCGCCAAAGCCCGGATCAAACGTGTAGTGCCCGGTATCCTTGTAAAGGTTGCTGATGTCGATACACGAAGGCCCCAGGGTTCCACTGACCAGCGGCAACTCACTACTGCGATTGCTCGACTCATCCACCAGCTTGACGATCTTGGAATCGGACACGGAAACCTCCTTACATTGTGGGTCAGCACCGGATATCACCGCCAAACGGTGGCATCCGGTGGGGGAATGATGTTGGGGTCGCGCAGCAGAACAGGTGCGCGATGCAACGGGCGCCTTGGCACCAGCTCACCCGCCATTATCGCACAAGGCCTGCCCCACATTCGATGGCGCATGGTCAATTGACGGACGTAAAAAGGCACGGGGTGAGCATGCGCTCACCCCGTGCCTGGAATGCGATTCCGTTTCCACCATTGCGAGCAATGGCGACTTGACCGATTACTCTTTGACGGAGCCAGCGTAGCGACGACGGAACTTGTCGACGCGGCCACCGACATCAAGCGTCTTCTGCTTGCCGGTGTAGAACGGGTGCGAATGGCTCGAGATATCCACCTTGATCAGCGGGTACTCATTGCCGTCTTCCCACTTGACGGTTTCCTTGCTGGACATGGTCGACTTCGTCAGGAACGAGAAGTCG
>JBBQQL010000020.1:0-36213 GCA_038215995.1 Lysobacterales bacterium | reverse complement strand
GAAGGGCTTCCATCGCCTGAAGCCCGAGGGTGAAGTGCGCCTGCGCGGCGTGGGCATCATCAAGTGTGACCAGATGATCAAGGACGCCGAAGGCAACCTCGTCGAACTGCATTGCACGCTCGATCCGGAAACCCGGCATGGCCTGCCCGGTGCCGACCGCAAAGTGAAGGGCACCATCCACTGGGTCAGCGCGAAGCACGCAGTGGCTGCCGAAGTGCGCCTGTACGACCGCCAGTTCAACGTGCCGGCGCCTGACAGCGAAGAGGACGGCAAGAGCTGGCTCGAGCACATCAACCCGGACGCCAAGCGTGTGGTGCAGGCGTGGATTGAACCGGCGGCAGCGCAGGCGGAAGCGGAGCAACGCTTCCAGTTTGAGCGTCTGGGCTATTTTGTGGCCGATCGGCTCGACCATCGCGCCATGTCGCCGGTGTTCAACCGCACGGTGACGCTGCGCGATATCTGGGCCAAACAAGCCGGCCAGTAAACTGCCGGCCACTCACGGAGCAAGTGCATGCTGCCGCTGCAGATCCACCTCACCCTGCCCCCATGGATCGGCGACGTTGCCGATGAAGGCAAGCGCTACACGACCAACGAAGAGCGTGTCGCACTGGCGATCGAGTTGTCGCGGCAGAACGTCGACCGTGGCGGCGGCGGGCCCTTCGGTGCGGCCGTGTTCGACGGCGACAGTGGCCGGCTGATTGCGGTGGGCGTCAATCGCGTCGTACCGCAAGCATGCTCGGTGGCACATGCCGAGATCATGGCCTTGATGATCGCGCAGCAGCGGCTCGGTCGTTACCGTCTCAACGAAGGCGGCGGCCACTACGTGCTCGCGACCAGCTCGCAACCGTGCTGCCAATGCTATGGCGCCAGCGTGTGGGCCGGCCTCGATCAGCTGTTGATCGGCGCCCGCGCCGAGGACGTCGAACAGCTCACCGAGTTTGACGAAGGCCCGCTGCCCGCGGACTGGATCGGCGAGCTCAATCGCCGCCAGATTGGCGTCGAGCGCGACATTCTGCGCGAGCAGGCGCGCCGCGTGCTGGCCGACTACGGCGCCACCGGCAGCTGCTATTGAGCCGCTGGCGCGCCGCGCTGCCGCTGGTCCTGCTGCTGCTGGCAGGGCTCATCCTGTTTGCCTCCGGCTCGCTCGACAAGCTCAGCCCGCAACAACTGCTGACCCATCAGGTCGAACTGCGGGCGCACATCGCGGCACACCCCTGGTCGCTGCGCGTGGCTTACATCGGCCTGCTCACGCTGGCCGTATCCACCGGCATTCCGGGCACCATCGTGATCATCCTCGCCGGCGGGTTCGCTTTTGGCGTGATTGATGCCACCGTATGTTCATCGATCGGGCTGACCCTTGGCTCGCTGATCCTGTACCTCGCCAGCCGCTACGCCTTCGGCTGCGGCAGCCGGCAACCGCCGTCGGCGGTGGCGAAACTGCACCACGGGTTCGAACGTCACCCGGTCAGCTACACGCTGTTCCTGCGCTTCGTCCCCGTGCTGCCCTTCGGCGCAGTCACGGTAGCGCTTGCCTGGCTGCGCTGCCCACTGTGGCTATTTCTGGGCGCCAGCTTTCTGGGCGGCACCATCACCCTGCTCTTCGAAACCTGGATCGGCGCCGGACTGGGCGATGCGATGAGCCAGAGCGACAGCCTCGGCATCGGCCTCTTCATGCATCGCGAAGTGCTGCTGCCACTCGGCGCCATGGCCCTGCTGGCCTTGCTGCCACTGCTGGTCGAACGCGCCAGCCGACGCTACCGGAAGAACAAGAGTCTTTCCAGCTGAAAGCTCCAGCACCGAACGCCTGATGTCTGATCAAAAAAAAACCGCATGGCTTGCGACCATGCGGCTGAATACTGGTGGGTCGTCCGGGATTCGAACCCGGGACCAATAGATTAAAAGTCTACTGCTCTACCAACTGAGCTAACGACCCGTTACAAAACTCAAGCCGACAATTTTACGGGCTGCGCGACAACCACACAAGCTTGCAGTCCATCAGACGTAGCGCGTCGGATCAGGCATGCCCGCTTCGCGGAAGCCCTGCGCACGCAATCGGCATGCATCGCAATGACCACAGGCACGGCCCTCGTCGTCCGCCTGATAGCAGCTGACCGTCGCCGAAAAATCCACGCCCAGGCGCCGGCCTTCGCGTGCGATATCCGCCTTGCCCATGCGCATCAGGGGCGCGTGGATGCGAATACCAGCGCCTTCCACGCCGGCCTTGGTGGCGACATTGGCCAACGCCTCGAAGGACTCGATAAAGGCGGGTCGGCAATCCGGATAGCCGGAGTAGTCGACCGCGTTGACGCCGCACCAGATATCACTGGAGCCGAGCACCTCGGCCCAGCCCAGCGCGATCGACAACATGATGGTGTTGCGCGCCGGCACATAAGTCACCGGGATGTCGCTGCTATCCACGGTATCCAGCGGCACGTCGATATCCGCCGTGAGCGCCGAACCGCCGATGCTGCGCAGGTCGATGCTGACGGTCTTGTGCTCGACCGCGCCAAGCAGGTGGGAGACACGATCAGATGCGGCCAACTCGGAGCTGTGCCGCTGGCCGTAGGCCACGCTCAGAGCGTGCACCTGATAGCCCTGCTCGCGCGCCAGCGCGATGGTGACGGCCGAGTCCATGCCGCCGGAAACCAGCACGACAGCCTTGCGCAAGGTGTTTTCAGACATAAGTCAATTCCATCCAGAGTGGCCGGTCACCGGCCGCGAACGCCACCAGCAACACAGGCTGGCGCGCATAAAACAGAAGTGGGGGCAGAGGAATCAGGAGCGAGAGAAAGCGGTTTGCCGCTACTCATTGCCCACTCCTCTCCATGGGCTTCTCGCCTCAGTGTCCCGCCGCGTCGTTCCACAGCAGCTTGTGAAGTTGCATCTGGAACCGCACGGGGAGCTTGTCCGCAATGATCCATTCGGCAAGCTCACGCGGCTCGACCGCACCGTGCACGGGCGAGTAAAGCACCATGCAGCGCTCCACCAGGCGGTGTTCGGCCAGCATGGCGCACGCCCACTCATAGTCAGCGCGGCTGGCGATCACGATCTTGATCTGATCGTGTGGCAACAGGTGCTGCAGATTCGACCACAGGTTCCGCCGGCTCTCACCGGAATCGGGCGCCTTCAGATCCATCACCTTGCGCACGCGCTTGTCGACGGCAGACACATCAAGCGCTCCGGAAGTCTCCAGCGACACCTCATAGCCCGCATCACACAGCCTCTGGAGCAGGACCTGGCAGCGCTTCTGCGACAGCGGCTCGCCACCAGTCACGCATACGTGTCGAGCGCCGTGCGAGGCCACTTCCACCAGAATGTCATCAATGGTGTGCCAATCGCCACCATGGAACGAGTACTCGGTGTCGCACCAGACGCAGCGCAATGGGCAACCGGTAAGGCGCACAAACACCGTGCGCCAGCCAATCGCATCGGCTTCGCCCTGGATCGAGTGGAATATCTCGGTAATGCGCAGCCGTTCCGCAACGGCGCCCTCGGGCGTGGCAGACGCCGACTCCGCGTCAGTAACGCTCATCACGGCTCAGTTGCCGGACTGCAGCTGCGCGCGCTGCAGGCGCTCCTGCGCCAGGCTGGCGGCGCTCGAACCCGGATACCTGGCCAGCACCTGCTTCAATGTTGCCTTGGCGGCGTCCGTCTGCTTGAGCTCAAGCTCGCAGTAACCGACCTTGAGCATGGCATCCGGTGCCTTGTCGTTTTGCGGAAACTGCTCAAGCAGGTGCTTGAACGCCTCGAGCGCCACCGAATAGTTCATGGTGACGTAGTAGGACTGCCCCAGCCAGTACCAGGCGTTCGGCGCGAGCGCATGATTCGGATACTGCTGGATGAAGCCGCGAAATCCGCGCGACGCCTTGACGTAGTCACCCCCGCGAATTGCCTGGAAGGCGGCATCGTACGACGCCTGCGCCGCTGCCGGGTCGGCAGCAACTCCCGCCGATGACTGATTGCCCGCCGTGGCGCTTGCTGCGCTGCTCGCCGCTGCAGCCGGACCGCCAGCTTGCGCTGCGGCACTGCTACCGGCGGGCACGCCAGCTCCCGCCGCGCCCGATTCCAGACGCGCCATGCGGGCGTCGAGATCGGCGTATTGGGCCTTGTTCTTGTCGTCGAGTTCCTTCAGATCGTGCTGCAACTCCTCGATCTGACCTTGCAGATGCTGAACCTGCGATTGCAGTTCCAGTATCTGATTGACCATGCTGGTGCCACCCTGGTCCTTGTTCTGTGCCTGCTGTTCCAGTCGCGCGACGCGGTCAGCGAGGCTGAGTCGCGAATCTTGCGCCAGCACCGGATACGCGAACAGCATGGCGGACGCGATCGCGCCCGCCATGCTGAACCTGGCTGCAAAGCTGTTAGCCAGTCGCTTCATCATTATTCAGCCGTGTAGACGATCTCAACGCGACGATTCTTGCTCCAGCAATCCTCGTTGTGCTCGCGGCACACCGGCTTCTCTTTGCCGTAGCTGATCACGGTCAGCTGGCTGGCCGAACCACCGTTGGCCTGCAGCGCGCTGGAAACAGCATTGCCACGACGCTCGCCGAGGCCCAGGTTGTACTCGCGGGTGCCGCGCTCGTCGGTGTTGCCTTCCAGACGCATCTGGGCGGTCGGGCGATCCTGCAGGTACTTGGCATGGCACGCCATGATCTGCTGGAACTCCGGCTTGATTTCGGACTTGTCGAAATCAAAGTACACGACGCGCTGACGCAGGCAAGCGTCGGTCTGCAGGTCGGCGGGGGTGTACTTGCCGTCAGAAACCGGAGCCTGCGGAGCAACCGCCTGTTCCGGAGCCGGAGCCGGGGCTTTCACTTCGGCTTTCTTGGTGCAAGCGGCAGCGCCCACGCAGAGCAGGGCAACCAGGGCAATACGAACAGTCTTATTCATGGTGACGTTCCTTACGAGTTGAGTTCCGACAAACTGATGATCACGGGGGTAACGGGACAACTGACGCCGGTCGACCGGCTGTTATTCTGACATCTGAAAGATCGGCCGAGCGTTATCCTGCGCGACCGACCTGACTGGCGTGGGTACTACGGAGCACCACCGCCGGAAACCGAAACGCGCCTTGGCGCTGTTCGGGCCCAATCCATGGGCATCGGGCCGCCACACGTAATGGTGCGTGGCAGCCCGGAAAATCAATGCTCTCGATAGGGTCCCCAAGCGGGTTCCTGGACATTGCCATCGGCCAGCATCAGCCGCTGTCGAACCAGTCCGTCATTGGAAACCGAATACAGCACGCCACGAGAGCCTTCGGACGCTGAATAAAGGAGCATGCTTGCATTGGGCGCGAAACTTACCGCGTCATCCAATGGGCCCGGTGAGACGAAGCGAACCTGCCCACCCAAGCTCTGATCCAGAATAGCAATACGATACACGTTCCCGTTGCCCTGCACCATGGCGATCTGCTTGCCGTCATAGCTCACCGACACCTTCGCATTGTATTGCCCCGAGAAGGTGATTCGCTGGGGCGTGCCGCCGCTCGCCGCGACCTGATAGATCTGCGGTCGACCGGAGCGATCGGAGGTGAAGTAGATGCTCTGGCCATCCGGCGCCCAGACCGGCTCGGTGTCGATCGCCAGGTTGTTGGTCATCCGGGTTTCCTGATGGCTCGCCAGATCGATGACGAAGATTTCCGAATTGCCCACGTACGAGAGCGATACCGCAAGCTTCTTCCCATCCGGCGACCACGCGGGAGCGCCGTTGATCCCCTTGCGGGCGGAGATCAGTTGGCGCGAGCCGGTGGTGATGTCCTGCACGTAGATGTTCGAGTTGCCACTTTCGAAAGACACGTAGGCGAGCTTCTTGCCATCCGGCGACCACGCCGGCGACAGCAGCGACTCTTTCGAACGGGCAACCACCTGCGGATTGAAGCCGTCCGAGTCAGCGACGATCAGCGAGTAGGTGGTGTGGTCGCCCAGGCCGACGGCGGTGATGTAGGCGATGCGGGTCCAGAACGCGCCCCTGACACCGGTGATCTTCTCGTACACCTTGTCGGCGATCTGATGCGCCACGCCGCGCAGGTCACCGGCCGGATTGGTGAAGGTCCCGCCCAGCAACTGCTGCTGCTTGTTGACGTCCCACAGCTCGAAGTCGACCTTGAGCATGCCACCACCGGCATCGCTGATGCGACCGACGACGATGTAATCCTGCTTGAGCAGGCGCCAGGTCGGAAACTTGATCTGCGCACCGATGGAGGGCGTCTCCACGATGTCGCTCTTGGCCAGCGAACGGAACTTGCCGGAACGATTGAAATCGTTGCGCATCACGTCGGCCACGTCGGTGGTCAATGGCGCACCACCCTGCTGGGCGAACGGCACCACCACGATCGGAGTGGCGGTCTTGACGCCGCCGACGATATCGACGCTCAGCGTCTGGGCTGCGACAGGACCGGCGAGCAACGCCGACACGGCCAGCAGGATGATGGCGAAGCTTGAGCTGAATTTGCGCATGGGCTTGATCATTGCGGCCTGAAAGTAAAGGGTATTTCACGTTGGAAGACGCTTTCGAAGCCCTTGTACGGCAAGGTCTTCGTTCGCAGCACCGCGTTTTCGACCGAGCGCCGGCCGGCATCGTCGTACGGGCAGCTTGGATCCACCGTGGCAGTCATGACGTCACCACCGGGTGATTGCACGATATGAACGACACACGGCAAGTTCGGTATGTTATCCGGCCTTAACCAGTTCGGTGTGACCGCATTCTGAATGGCCGCCTTGTATTCGTCAGCCAGGCTGCTGTTCGCGCTGTTGTTGCCAGACTGGCGCTGGGCAGCGGCAGGCAGGTCAGGCTGGCCGTCGTCCTTGGCATTCTTCAGATCCTCCATCTGCTGCTTGGCCTGCCGGGCCTTGCTGTCCAGTTGCTTGGTCTGCGACGAAGCGGCGTCCATCTTGGCGAACAGGGCGTCGATCTTCTTCTTTTCCTCAATTTTCTTCTTGGCCGCCTGGGCGTCCAGTTCGGACTGACGCTGCTGCTCTTTCTCTTCCTGCAACTTCTTGGCGTCGTCCGCCTTCTTCGCCGCGTCTTCCACCACGCGCTCCTGGTCGACCACGTCCGGATGCTCCGGCGGGGGCGGCAGTTGCTTGACCACGGGCTTGTCCGGCTGCGGCGGTGTCGGCGGCGGCACGCTGGGCGGCGGTGGCACGCTGTTGGGCACCGGCTTGACCTTGACCGCCTTTGGCGGCGGGCTGCCGGTGGGGCCAATCAGGGTCGCCTCGATCACCTGCCCCTGCAACTGCAGCGGCTTGGAGCAGGTGATCGGGTTCAGCCAGCTGGGCAAATGCAGGACTTCGAACACATTCTCATAGCTCGAGCACGGCAATACGGCGAGGAACAGAAACCCCACGATACCCAGGTGCAGGATGGCGGCAAGCACGACCGCCTTGGGCGTAGCCTTACTTTCGTCCATTGGACGTGCTCTTGCCCTGCACTGGCTGGGCCATCAGGCCGACCTTGGTGACGCCGGACTGCTGCAGGTCGGCCAGAATCTCGACCACGCCACCGTAGTGGCCCTGATCGTCGCCCGCCACCAGCACGTTGACGTCCGGATTCTGGCGCACGAACGCGCCCACCTTGAGCTTGAGCGCATCGGCGTCCAGCAGCTCCTTGTCGCCACCCGGCAAGGTAAGGAAGATCTGGCCGTCCTGCTTGACCGTGACCAGCACTGGATCCTTCTTGTCCTGCAGCGACTTGGCGTCGGCCTGGGGCAGGTTCACATCGACGTTGGACTTCATCATCGGCGTGGTGACCATGAAGATGATCAGCAACACCAGCATGACGTCGATGTACGGCACGACGTTGATTTCGGACTTGAGTTTGTAGCGCTTCTGGCGCCCGGACTTACGCATGGCTGCAGCTCCGCTCAGGCGACGTCGTCGGACTGGATCTGCCGCTGCAGAACGGAGGAGAACTCCTCCTGAAACACGTCATAGCGGGAGGCGATGCGCTCGACCTTGGTGGCATAGCGGTTGTAGGCCCACTGCGCCGGGATCGCGGCGAACAGGCCCATCGCGGTGGCGATCAGTGCCTCGGAGATATGCGGCGCGACCACGGCGATGGTCACGTCCTTCATTTCACCCAGGCCCTGGAATGCGCCCATGATGCCCCACACCGTGCCGAACAGGCCCACGTAGGGACTGATCGAGCCGACGTTGGCGAGGAATTCCAGGTTGCGCTCAAGCGCACCGATTTCGCGGGTGCCGGCCACCTGCATGGCGCGCTCGGAGCCTTCGATCACGCTGCGGCTGTCGCTGGTCTTGCGCTGACGCTGGCGGGCGAATTCGCGGAAGCCTGATTCGAAGATGTTCTCGATACCGCCGTTCTCACCGCTGCGGTTGCTCACTTCGCGAAACAGCTGGGCCAGGTCGCCACCGGACCAGAAGCGCTCCTCGAACGCCTCGGCGTTTTCCATGGCGGCCTTGGTCTGGCTGTACTTGCGGATGATGATCACCCAGGACAGAAACGAGAACACCAGCAACACCAGCAAGACCAGTTGTACCGGCAGGCTCGAGTCCGCGATCAGCGTGAAAATGTTCAGTCCACCGTTCATTGCTAGAAGGCTCTCCGCCCATGGGGCTGGTTGATTTAGGGTGCAGGTAAGGGAATCAGGCCGGTCGGAATAGGCGCCGGGCGCATCTGCGCCACGTCTACACAAGCCACCCGCACGCTGGCGCGCACCAGGCAACTTCCGTCCATCTTTGTAATCGTCTGGGTGAACAGGATACTGGCTGCGCGGCGTTCTTTGACGACGACCGTTACCGACAGTTCATCATCCAGCAGGGCTGGGCGCAGGAAATCGATCTGCATGTCGCGCACCATGAAGGCCAGCCCGGTGGCCTGCTTGAAGGCCAACTGGTCGACGCCCAGTGCCCGCATCCATTCGCTGCGTGCCCTCTCCATGAAGCGCAGGTAGCCCGCGTGATAGACCACACCGCCCGCATCGGTGTCTTCCCAGTACACCCGTACCGGCCAACTGAAGGGAACTGCCGGGTTCGAATCAGGCATCGTCAGCCTCGCTATTGAACAAGTCAGCCGCCTGCGCATGGCGCGGCGGCGGCACCAGCCCCAGATAACGCCAGCCCTTGGCACTGACCATCCGCCCACGTGCAGTGCGAACCAGGTAGCCCTGCTGGATAAGGTAGGGCTCGACCACATCTTCGAGCGTGCCACGATCCTCGCTGAGCGCAGCGGCCAGCGACTCCACCCCGACCGGGCCACCGTCGAAGTTCTCGACAATCAGGCTGAGCAGGCGTCGGTCCAGCTCGTCGAAACCCTGCGGATCGATCTTCAGCATGTCCAGCGCGGCCTGCGCCACCGCCAGCGTGATCTCGCCGCCGGCACGAACCTCGGCATAGTCGCGCACCCGGCGCAGCAGTCGGTTGGCGATCCGCGGGGTGCCACGCGAACGGCGTGCGATTTCCTGCGCGCCCTCCGGCACGCAGACGATCCCAAGGATACGCGCCGCGCGGCGCACGATGGCGGCCAGCTCCTCGGCCGTATAGAACTCCAGACGCTGCACGATGCCGAAGCGGTCACGCAGCGGCGCGGTGAGCATGCCTGCGCGCGTGGTGGCGCCAATCAGGGTGAACGGCGGCAGGTCCAGCTTGATCGAGCGAGCGGCCGGGCCCTCGCCGATCATGATGTCGATCTGAAAATCCTCCATCGCCGGATAAAGGACCTCCTCCACCACCGGCGAAAGCCGATGGATCTCGTCGACGAAAAGCACGTCGTTCGCCTCGAGGTTGGTCAACAGCGCGGCCAGATCACCGGCACGCTCAAGCACCGGCCCGGAGGTGGAGCGCACGTTGACGCCCAGTTCGTTGGCGATGACATGGCTGAGCGTGGTCTTGCCCAAGCCCGGCGGGCCGAAGATCAGCACATGATCGAGTGCTCCGCCGCGTTTGCGGGCGGCCTCGATATAGATCGACAGTTGCTCACGCACTGCCTGCTGGCCGAGGTACTCGGCGAGGCGCTTCGGACGAATGGTCGCTTCCAGCGCAGCGTCGTCGAGCTGGGCGGCGGCGGTGATGATGCGGGCTTCGGTCATGCGGCCATTATGGCAGGCAAGCACCACCCGTGTAGGAGCGCACCCTGTGCGCGAAGGCTTCTGGCCTTGGTGCGGCATTCAAGGCGAAAAGCGTTCGCGCACAGGGTGCGCTCCTGCAGGCACTCCTCAGATCTCCACCTGCGCTCCGAGCTCGATCAGGCGGTTGCCGGGGATCTGGAAAAAGGCCGTGGCTGGCATCGCGTTGCGCGAAAGAATCACGAACAGCTTGTCGCGCCACAATGCCATGCCGTGGTGCCGCTTGTCGGCGATGATCGTCTCGCGCGACAGGAAGAATGTCGTGTCCATCAGGTCGAAGCCGAGGCCCTCGCGACCGCAGTGGGACAAAGCCAGGGGAACGTTCGGATCCTCCGCAAAACCGAAACGCAACGCCAGCGAAAAGAAATCGCTGCCCAGCGGCACGATGCGAATCTGCTCGTCCGCATCAGCCGTCGGTGTCTCCAGCATCTCCACCGTCAGCAGCACATTGCGCTCGTGCAGCACCTTGTTGTGCTTGAGGTTGTGCAACAAGGCATGCGGTACAGCGCTGAGGTTGGCGGTGAGAAACACCGCCGTACCGGGAACCCGCAGCGGCGGATGCCTGGCGATGCTTTCGATGAATGGCTGCAGCGCCAGGCCATCGTGCTTGATCCCGCGCAGCACCAGCTCACGTCCGCGCCGCCAGGTCGTCATCATGATGAACAAGACCACGCCAAGCACCAGCGGGAACCACCCACCGTGCGCGATCTTCAGCGCGTTGGCGCCGAAGAAAGCCAGATCAACGATCAGGAGCAGGATGCCCACCAGCACCACCAGGAACCAGTTCCAGTGCCAATGCTTGCGCGCGACCACCAGCGCCAGCAAGGTGGTGACCACCATGGTTCCGGTCACCGCAATACCGTAGGCCGCGCCGAGATTGTCCGAGCTCTGGAAGCCCAGCACCGCACCAAAGACCATCACCATCAGCATGCGGTTGACCCACGGCACGAACACCTGACCGGACATCTCGCGCGAGGTGTGCACCACCGCCATGCGGGGTGAGTATCCCAGTGACATGGCCTCGCGGGTCATCGAGAAGGCACCGGAGATCACCGCCTGCGACGCGATCACCGCCGAAGCGGCGGCCAGCGCGATCATCGGATACAACAATGAGGGAGGCACCATCCGATAGAACGGGTTGCTGATCGCGGCCGGATTCATCAGCAACAGCGCGCCCTGGCCGAAATAGTTCAGCAGCAGCGCTGGCAGCACGAAGCAGAACCAGGCCAGCCGGATCGGCTTCTTTCCGAAATGCCCCATGTCCGCATACAGCGCCTCGGCGCCGGTCAGCGCAAGCACCACACCGCCCAGTGCAATGAAGGAGCCATAGCCGTGACTCATGAAAAATTTCACCGCGTACCAGGGGTTCAAGGCGAGCAATACCTGCGGATGCAACAGGATCTGCCGGATGCCGAGTATCGCCAGCACCACGAACCAGACCGTCATCACCGGCGCGAAGGCCTTGCCGACGACGTGGGTGCCATAGCGCTGGAATGAGAACAGGCCGACCAGAATCACCAGCGAGATCAGCACCACGTACTGCGCCAGGGCGGGCTCGGCGATCTTGAGGCCCTCGACCGCGCCAAGCACCGAGATCGCCGGCGTGATCACGCCATCACCATAAAACAGGGCCGCGCCAAAGATACCCAGCACGGCGATGACCCAGCGCGAACGCGGCGAGCCCTTGCCAATCGAACGCTGCGCCAGGGCCATCAGCGCCATGATGCCACCCTCGCCCTTGTTGTCCGCGCGCATCACGAACGTCACGTACTTGAGCGACACCACGATCAACAACGACCAGAAAATCAACGACAGCACACCAAGTACGGCCGCAGGCGTGGGCGTCATGCCATGCATGCCCAGCGTCTCGTTCATTGTGTACAACGGGCTGGTTCCGATGTCGCCGAACACGATGCCGATGGCACCCATGGCGAGTCCGGCCAGACCGGTTGGCTTGCTGGATGTATTGGGGGGGGTGGTCATGGGGTGTTCCGAATGAACAGGCTCGCCGCGACTTCTGTCACGGCAGCATCAAGGCTAGATTTCCACCTGGGCACCCAGCTCGATCAGCCGGTTGCCGGGAATCTGGAAAAACGCTGTGGCCGGCAAGGCGTTGCGTTGCATGAAGGTAAACAGCTTGTCACGCCAGCGCGCCATACCCGCCCTTCGCGCATTGGCCACCACCGTTTCGCGCGACAGGAAGAAGGTCGTATCCATCATGTCAAACAGCAGACCCTCACTGGGACATTTGGCCAGTGCCAGCGGTATGTTCGGGTCTTCGGCAAAACCGAAGTGCAACTCAAGGGCGTAGAAGTCCTCCGACGACGGGGTCAGCCGGGTGAGCTGGATGCGCTCGTCCGCTTCGGCCACCGGTGTCTCCAGGATCGCCACGGTCAGCAGCACATTGCGTTCGTGCAGCACCTTGTTGTGCTTGAGGTTGTGCAGCAGCGCGTGCGGAACCGCATTGACGTTGGCGGTGAGGAACACCGCCGTACCCGGCACCCGGATCGGCGGATGTTCGGTCATGTTCTCGATGAACGGCATCAGCGCCAGACCACTTTGCTTGATCTCACGCACGACCAGCTCGCGACCACGGCGCCAGGTCGTCATCACGGCAAACATCAGCAGTCCGAGCACCAGCGGGAACCAGCCACCCTGGAATATCTTCAGCGTGTTGGCGCCGAAATAACTCAAATCGATGCACAGCAGCGCCAGGCCCAGCACGATCACCAGGGTCCGGCTCCAGTTCCACATGCGCCGCGCCACGATCATCACCAGCACCGTGTCGATCGCCATGGTGCCGGTCACGGCGATGCCGTAGGCGCCCGCGAGGGCATTGGAGGAACCAAAGCCAATGACCGTGGCGATCACCGTCACCATCAGTGCGCGATTGACCCACGGCAGGAAGATCTGACCAATCGCCTCGCGTGAGGTATGCACCACTTCCATGCGTGGCAGAAAGCCAAGCTGGATCGCCTGACGGGTCACCGTGAAGGCCCCCGAGATCACTGCCTGCGAGGCGATCACCGTGGACAAGGTGGCCAGCCCGATCATCGGATACAACGCCCAGTCCGGCACCGAGTGATAGAACGGGTTGGCGATGGTTTCCGGGTGCACCAGCATCAGCCCGCCCTGCCCGTAATAGTTGAGCAGCAGTGCCGGCATCACGAAATAGAACCACGCCGCGCGAATCGGAAACCGGCCAAAATGACCCATGTCCGTATACAGCGCCTCGGCACCGGTCACGCACAGCACCACCGAGCCCAGCGCCAGAATCGATGTCTTGCCATGGGTCATGAAGAACTGCACGGCATACCAGGGGTTGAGCGCGTACAACACACCGGGTGCCTGCATGATGTTCCAGACCCCGATCACACCCAACGCCAGGAACCACACCACCATCACCGGTCCAAAAATCGCGCCGACTTTGGCGGTGCCATGACGCTGCAGCCAGAACAGACCCAGCAGCACCACCACGGTAATCGGCACCACCCAGTGCGTCAGACCGGGCGCGGCGACCTTCAGGCCCTCGACCGCTGACAGCACCGAGATCGATGGCGTAATGACGCCGTCTCCAAAAAACAGCGCTGCGCCGAGCAAGGCCATCAGCATCACCACCCGGCGCATGCGCACCGATTTGCCACTGGCGCGCTGGGCAAGCGTCATCAAGGCCATGATGCCGCCCTCACCCTTGTTGTCCGCACGCATCACCAGGCTGACGTATTTCACCGCCACCACCATGATCAGCGACCAGGTGATCAGCGACAGAATGCCCAGCACCGTGTGCGGCAGGGGCAGCAGGCCGTGCTCCGGCAGAAACGTCTCGTGCATGGTGTACAGCGGACTGGTACCGATGTCGCCGAACACCACGCCAATGGCGCCAAGAATCAGGGTTGAACGTGCGCCGTGACTGCTTGCGGAATCGCCACCAGACAGCGGCGCCTGCTTTTGTGCTTGTTCGTTCATGGAAATCCTGACGGCCTAACTACCCAGCGCAGCGCGCAGCGCCTTGCGAATGATGCTTTCGGCGCTGTCGCCCTCGGCGACCACCTTCTGTACCAATCGGCTGACTTCGGCGGGTTTGTAGCCCAGCTGCTGCAACGCCACGGTTGCCTCGCCCGACGCGTCCAGCGGCGCAGCGACCGCCCCCATGCTCGCGCCGGGAGCGCCATACACGCCATCGAGACGATCGCGCAGCTCGACCACGATCCGTTCGGCGGTCTTCTTGCCGATGCCGGGAATCTTGGTCAACGCGACCACGTCACCAGCCAGCACCAATCGGGCGAAATGATCGGTGGAGACACCCGACAACACCGCCAGGGCGATCTTCGCGCCGATCCCGCTGACCTTGAGCAGGTTGCGGAACAACACCCGCTCGCCCTCATGCAGGAAGCCATAGAGATTCACGCCGTCTTCCTTCACGGCATGATGGATGAGCAGGATCACTTCCTTGCCGACGCCGGGCAGATCGTAGATCGTCGACATCGGCGCCTCGACCTCGTAACCCACGCCAGCGACTTCGAGCAGCAGCGACGGCGGCTGCTTGGAAATCAGGGTGCCGCGCAGTCGTCCGATCATCGACGACGCCTCCAGGCCGTGCGTGGAATGCCTGCACGCGCAAGGCTGGCTCGGGTGTGGGCGTGCGTGACCGCGATGGCCAGCGCGTCGGCGGCATCCTCCTGCAGCGGCCCCTTGAGGCCGAGCAGCATGCCAACCATGTGCTGCACCTGGGTTTTGTCGCCACGCCCGCTACCCACCACGGACTGCTTCACTTCGGTTGCTGCATATTCGTGCACTGCGATCCCCTGACTGACCACCGCGCAGATCGCGGCGCCTCTCGCCTGCCCCAGCTTCAGTGCAGAGTCGGGATTGCGCGCCATGAAAACACGTTCGATCCCGCACTCCGCTGGCTGGTGCGCGGCGATGATGTCACACAGTTCGTCAAAGATGCGTTTCAGGCGCAGCGGGAACGTCGCCTCGCCCGCCACCATCAACGCGCCGTGGAAAACATGGGTAAGTTTGCCCGACTCGTCGACATCGATGATGCCGACACCGGTGCGTTGACTGCCAGGGTCAATGCCGAGAATGCGGATCATTGCAGGTGCGAAGCGGAGGGCGTGCAGCCTCCGACTTATTCGGCAGCCTCGATCGGCAACAAGGCGTTGTGCGACACCTCGCTCACATCATCCAGCGCATCGAGTTTCTCGAGCAGGTCGAGCAGGGATTCCAACGCGTCCTCGGGAACCTCGATGCGGTTGCTCGGACGCATCACGACACCCGCATGGACGGCACTGAGGCCGGCATCGATCAGCGCCTGCTGCACCGCCTCGAAGTTCTCCGGCGCGCACAACACGGTGCTTTCACCGTGCTCGTTGACGACATCGTCGGCGCCCGCCTCGAGCGCGGCTTCCAGCACTGTTTCCTCCGCCGCCGGGTCACCGCCGGTGGCGAACACCAGCTCGCCGCAACGGTTGAACTGGAAGGCCACCGAGCCGCTGGTGCCCAGATTGCCGCCGTGCTTGTTCAGCGTGTAGCGCACGTCGGCCACGGTCCGGGTCGGGTTGTCGGTGAAGCTCTCGATGATCAGCGCAATGCCGGCCGGGCCGTAGCCTTCATAGCGAAGCTCGTGCATGTCGGCACCGCCATCGACACCCGAACCACGCTTTACCGCGCGGTCGATCGTGTCGCGGGTCATGTTGGCCGACAATGCCTTGTCGATCGCCGCGCGCAGCCGCGGATTGCTGGCCGGATCCGCCACACCGGCGCGCGTGGCGACGGTGATTTCGCGAATCAGCTTGGTGAACACCTTGGCGCGCTTGGCGTCTTCGGCATTCTTGCGACCTTCGATGGACGGGCCTCTACCCATGACATTGCCTGCACTTGGATCGGTTGGAATAGCCGGCAATTTTACCTGATTTCAGCCGTCGTGCCGGTTTGGGCGCATCGGAGCCGCCCTCAACCGGCAGCGGGCTGCGGACAGGGGCCAAACCCGCCATCGCGCAGGAACTGGGTGACTTTGCGTGCCACATCCTGGGAAAACAGCAGCCCGGTGTGGTTGGTCTCGATGACGCAGTGATCGGTCAGCCCCGGCAGCCGGGTCTCCTCCACGGCCACCGTGCCATCGTGCTCGCCCTCGAAGTGGCCCAGCACCGAACCGAGCCCGAGCGGACGGGAGCCGGCGATCATGCCGACCTGGCGCGCGCCATCCCAACGCTCGAAGCCCTGCTCCAGCAGCTCCCTGTTCCCGCCCAGCAGCACCTCGCCACCACGACCCCAGCCGGCGAAAGCGCGCGCTGCCGCACTGCCCTTCAACGGCGAGCCAAGACAAACGATGCGCCCCGGCGGCAGATCGTCCTCCACCAGGCAAGCACGCAGCGCAATCAGGCCACCCAGGCTGTGGCCCACCAGATGCACCTTGCCGGCCTCAGGGGCGAGCTCGCGCATCTGCCCCAGCAGCCGATCCAGTATCCGCTGCTGGGTTGCGGCCACGCTGAGGTAGTCGAAGCGGTGCACGCGAAAACCCGCCTCCATCAGACGACGGTGCAGCATGGCGAGCGCAAAGCCGCGCATCCACAAACCGTGCAGCAGGATCACATGTTCTGGCATGGCTTCTGGCAAGCATTCCGATGAAACGGTGAAACAGCGAAATTCAGATTGCAGACGACTACTTCACTTCCGCCCATCACGACAAACGCGCCAGCCAGGCGTTCAGCCTACCGGGCCTTCAGCAGCGCGCACCTTTACATGCAATTCCTTCAATTGGGCCTCGCTGACGTCCGAGGGGGCATCGGTCATCAGATCCTGCGCACTCGTGGTCTTGGGGAAGGCGATCACATCACGAATCGATTCGGTACCGGCCATCAAGGCGGCAATGCGGTCGATGCCGAAGGCCAGGCCGCCGTGCGGCGGCGCGCCGAACTTCAGTGCCTTGAGCAGAAAACCGAACTTGACCTCCGCCTCCTCGGCGCCGATGCCGAGCAGATCGAACACCGTGCTCTGCATGTCCGGCCGATGGATACGGATCGAACCGCCACCGATCTCGTTGCCATTGAGCACCATGTCATAGCCGCGACTCACCGCATTGTGCGGATCGGCGCGCAGTTGCGCGGCATCATCCACCTTGGGCGCCGTGAACGGGTGATGCAGGGCCACGAAGCGCTGCTCTTCGGCGTCGTATTCGAACATCGGGAAGTCGGTCACCCACAGCGGCTTCCAGCTGTTCTCGACCAGGCCACGATCCCTGGCCACCTTCAGCCGCAACGCCCCCATGAAATCAGTGACCGTCTTCCAGTTGCCGGCGCCGAAGAACACGATGTCGCCGGTCTGCGCGCCCGTCGCCTTGAGCACGCCCTGCAGCGCCGCATCGTCGAGGAACTTCGCCACCGGCGAATTGATGCCGTCACGACCCCTCTCGATATCCTCGACCTTGAGCCAGGCCAGACCTTTGGCGCCATAGCGCGCAGCGTATTCGGCCAGGCCATCGATGTCCTTGCGCGACAGTGTGCTGGCGCCAGGTACCCGCAGCGCGGCCACGCGACCGTCCGCCGCATTGGCCGGCTCGGCAAACACCTTGAACTCGACATGCCTGAGCACGTCGGCGACATCGACCAGCTCCAGCGCAATGCGCAGATCCGGCTTGTCCGAGCCGAACCGACGCATTGCCTCGGCCCAGGTCATGCGCGGAAAGCTGGCGTCCAGCTCGACGCCCTGCACGTCGCGAAATACGTGGCGGATCAACTCCTCCACGAAATCCTGCACGTCCTGTTCCTCGACAAAGGCAAACTCGAGGTCGAGCTGGGTGAATTCCGGCTGGCGATCCGCACGCAGGTCTTCATCGCGGAAGCAGCGCGCAATCTGGTAGTAACGGTCGAAGCCGGCCACCATCAGGATCTGCTTGAACAGCTGCGGCGACTGCGGCAGCGCGTAGAACTGGCCCGGATGCACGCGACTGGGCACCAGGTAATCGCGCGCGCCTTCCGGCGTGGCCTTGGTCAGGATCGGCGTCTCCACGTCCTGGAAGCCGCGCTCATCGAGGTAGCGGCGCAGGGTCTGCACCAGCTTGATGCGCTTGCGCATCATCGCCTGCATCTCGGGCCGGCGCAGGTCGAGATAGCGGTAAGTCATCCGCATGTCTTCGTTCGGGTTCTCATGCAGCGCGAAGGGCAGATCCTTCGCGGCATTGAGAATCTCCACCGTGTCGGCCACCAGCTCGACGGTACCGGTCTTCAGTTTGTCGTTCACTGCCAGACGCTTGCGCAGCGTGCCAGTGACGCGCAGGCAATATTCGTTGCCGATCTCGTTGGCCACGGCGAAAGCGGCGACGTTCTCGCGCTCGATTACCACCTGGGCCAGCCCTTCGTGATCGCGCAGATCGACAAAGGCGACGTGGGCCTGCAACCGGAGGGTGTTGACCCAACCGCACAAGGTGACGGTCTGGTCGATCAGGGACTCATCGATGAGGCCGCAGTAGTGCGTGCGCATGAACTGGAAACTCCGGGCCGCGAGGCGGCTGAAACAGGTGGAAAAGACCCGGAATCTTACCACCGCCGCAGGCGCGGGCGAGATGTGGCCGAGTCAGCCCCCCCCCGGGGTGCCGGACTCGCCCGAGGCCGGCTACCAGCGTCGATCGACCACGAACTGTCCGCGACAACCGTGATCCACCCACACGCCAGCACGGTTCCAGCCCCAACTGTAGCCCTGCGTGCAGCGCGCATCCGACATCCGCTTCAGCAAGCGCACGCTCCCCTGGCGACCCACGTCGACCATGCACATCTGGTATCGCTTCTGGTTGCTGTCGCACTGCAGCCGGATCGAGCGATTCCAGTCCGGGCCCGGTTGCCAGCCATGATCTCGGTCGCCGTGATCATGGCGGTCATCCCGCTCCGGGCGTCCGCGCCAGCCTGCCTCGGCGAAAAGACCGCGGCAGCCGCGATCCACCCAGAGCCCACGCCTATCCATGCCCCAGCTCTGACCACGAATGCACGCCCCCTTGGACTCCTGCCGGACCAGTTGGGCATCACGCCATGGCACATCGCAGCGGCCAGGCCTGCCATCGACGCTTTCGCAGCGGACCGTTCCTCCGGACTGCGCGCGTGCGGCGGCTGGCGCCATCACCCCCACCAAACCAAATACCGACGACATCAAGGCAAACAACAGGCTGACGGATGGACGCATGTCATTTACTCCGATGATGTGAACGTGGAATTGGGGTATCGGTCAACACGACTGGGGCGACCAAGTCAGATCGCCGGATCCAGGCACATGATAGTCATTCAGCGGCGGAAGGCTTGCTGGACGGCGCCGAGGCGGCGGGAGTCGCCGCAGGCGCAGGGCTCGAGGTCGGGGTCGCCGCCGCACTGCTTTCGCCTGCAGCGGCACCGCTTCCACTCGAACCCTCGACCAGGTTGCGCTTCTTGTCGCCCTCCTTCTTGAAATCGGTCTCGTACCAGCCGCTGCCAGCCAGGCGGAATGACGGAGCACTTACCCGACGGTGCAGTTGCGGCGCAGCGCAAACCGGGCAGATCAACGGGTCCTCGTCGGACAATTTCTGCAAGCGGTCAAAACGGTGGCCACAACCACCGCATTCAAATTCGTAAATAGGCATGAAAACTCCGGACGATCGCCCCAGCCCACGGCTGGGAACGCCCATTATCAGGGCAGCACGGCGGAATACAACGCGCAGGGGAAGAGAATGAGCGAAGGACAGGCAGTCCGCCAAGGCCTCGCCATGACGCAGCATCAGCCCCCACATGCAGCTCGAGAACGAACATCTCTGACATCCGCCTGTCCTTTTGGACGTTTAGACGTCTATTGACGAATTGATAACATCACACTAACCTGCGATTGCTGCAACGCATCAACCAATCATTCGAGAGAGCCACCATGAGCAAGCGCCATCCCCCCTTCGTTCTGACGTGGCTCTCCGCCTCGATACTTGTCGCACTTGGCAGTACGGCCACAGCGCAGGATGCCCCGGCTACCGCGCCAGCGAAGCCGAAGGATCTGAGCGCCGTGATTGTCACCGGCACGCGCTCCGACAGCCGCACCGTCAGCAGCTCGCTGACGCCCATCGACGTGGTCTCGGCCAAAGTATTGCAGCAGACCGGCACCAGTGACCTGCCGACCGCGTTGGCGCGGATCATTCCCTCGCTGAACTTCCCGCGTCCTGCGGCCGCAGACACGGCAGATACTCAGCGTCCTGCGCAAATGCGCGGCCTGTCGCCGGATCAGGTGCTGGTGCTGGTCGATGGCAAGCGTTGGCATGCGGGCGCCATCCTGCTCAACAATGGCGTAATCGGCCGGGGTTCGCAGTCGGTGGATCTCAACACCATTCCCCTGGCGGCGATCGATCATATCGAGGTACTGCGCGACGGTGCGTCGGCCGAATACGGCTCCGATGCCATCGCCGGCGTCATCAACATCATCCTGAAGAAGGGCGCCAAGGGCGGCGATGTCGAGGTCAGCGGCGGCCAGTATTCTGCGGGCGACGGCCGCCAGTGGCAGGGCTCGGCCAATTTCGGCATTCCGCTGAGCGGCGACAAGGGCTGGCTGCGCTTCACGGTGCAAAACGGCAACGAGAATTACACCAATCGTGCCGGCCCCGACACCCGCGCCGGCTTCCCTGCGCTCGGAGTGAACTTTCGCCAGGGCGACCCGGCGGTCCATGACACCAATGTTCTGCTCAACTCGCAGTTCGACCTCACGCCCGATGTGCAGTTGTATGCATTCGGGCACTTCGGTCGCCGCCAGAGCACATCGCCAGCATTCTTCCGCTACGGCACGAATTCACCGAAACCCAACAACGCACTGATCGGCCAGGTCTATCCCGATGGATTCCTGCCACTTGAGCATGCCGATTCCACCGATCAATCATTCGTCGCAGGACTTCGCGGCACGGTCGAAGGCTGGCGCTGGGACCTCAGCGGCAATTTCGGTCGCAACCGGGTTTCCTACCAAACCCGAAACAGCCTCAACTACGCGTACCTGAATGATTTCGGCAGCACACCGACCACATTCGATGACGGCATCCTCACCGCGGCGCAACAGTCGCTGGACCTCGACATCGCCAAGGACGTGACGGTCAGTTGGTTGCCCAACCCGGTCACGGTAGCGTTCGGTGCGCAATATCTGCGGCAGACCTATGCCATCGACGCCGGCTCGCTACCCTCCTGGTATGTCGGCAGCTCCGGCACCTCCGGTGGCGCGCAGGGCTTCGCCGGCTGGCAGCCTTCAAACGCCATTGATGCATCACGTCAGGACGTTGCCGAATACGTCGACCTGGAAACCAACCTCACCGACAAGCTGGCGGTATCTGCCGCGGCACGACACGAGCACTACAACGATTTCGGCAACACCACCTCCGGCTCGCTGGCCGGTCGTTTCGACTTCACCGACACCTTTGCGCTACGCGGCAGTGTGTCGACCGGGTTCCGCGCACCTTCGCTGGGTCAGGAATACTTCTCGCAGACCTCTTCGCTGTTTTTTGCCAACGGCAATTCGGCGGGTCTGCCGGCCGGCATCTACAACGCCGGCCTGGTGCCGGTTGGCAGCCAGATCGCGCAGTTGCTCGGTGCTCAGCCGCTAAAGCCGGAGAAGTCACGGAACTACACTCTGGGTGCGGTCTGGAACCCCACATCGGCACTGAGCCTCAGTACGGATGTGTACCAGATCAACATCCGGGACCGGATTTCCCTTTCCGGCGCGATCGCCACGACCGGGCCGACGGTGGTGAGCTATCTGGCCGCCAATGGCATCAGCAATCTGAACTACAGAAGCATCAACTACTTCACCAATGCTTCGAACACGCGCACACGGGGTATTGACGTCGTGGCCACCTACCGGGCTGATCTGGGTAGTGCCGGCACTCTGTCCAGCACGCTCAGCGCCAACTACAACCAGAATGTGGTGACCGACGTAAAGGCCAACCCTGCCGTGCTGGCCAATCTCGGTGTCAATTTCGTCCGCCTGACCCGTCAGGACATCAAGGGCTACCTGGCCAATTCGACCCCTCGCAGCAAGCTCATTCTCAGCGAGCAATACAACGTCGGAAACTGGGGAGTGACCGGCACGCTGACCCGCTACGGCAGCTACACCAGCTATGTCAGCAGCCTGGCCAGCTACAACGTGGCCACCGGCGTGGTCGACCAGACCTTCACCCCAAAATGGATCCTGGACCTCGCGCTGAATTACCACGTGAACAACTGGACGTTTACGCTGGGTGCGGACAATGCGCTCAACACTTACCCTGACAAGAACATCGCCAACAACACCAACAACGGAACGCTGCTGTATTCCACCTTCTCCCCGTTCGGTTACAACGGCGCCTACGTCTACGGCAAGGTGCGTTACAGCTGGTGACTTGATCAGCGCAGGACGACCAAGAAAGATCCCGGCAAAGGCCGGGATTTTTCTTTTGCACAATCAAGATCGGCGCGACGCCCTGCCAAAATCGTGGAGCACATCGTCGAACGCCAACCCATGCGCGAACGCGACCAACTCAGCATGAAAACAGCATAGAACTGCAAGACCGGGAGCCCCGACTCCCGTACGCCCCGACACATGCCGCCTTGCTTCGCCGGTCCCAACTCTTGCCTGGACGTCCCGAACACGATCGCCCCGGCAAGTGGTGGGGTGGCAACCGGCCGCTCCCAGGTGCTGCCTGGACCAAGGCCCCGGGTAGCCAGCAGCTTCAGCCGCACCAGCGAGGCCGCGTTGCTTGTCGGCGCCGCCTGGAGCCATGCCACTCATGTTCGAACTGTTAGCCTGTGACGTTCCGATAGCCACGACACGAGCCGGATCAGACATGCTGCGCAACTTACGCCCGATCGCCTCGTTGCTGGCCGGCACAGCGTTGCTGCTGCTTGGGGTGGGACTGCTGACCACGATGATCCCGCTGCGTGGCGGCGCCTTGGGCTTTTCGACCACCATGCTCGGCGCGCTGACCTCGGCCTACTACGTCGGCTATTTTGTTGGCACATTCACCCTGCCTCCGCTGATTCAGCGGATTGGCCACATCCGCGCGTTCGCGTTCTGTGCGGCCGGCGTGGCGTGCCTCGTGTTGCTGCACGCGCTCAGCAGCAACCCGTGGTTCTGGCTATTGCTTCGCCTGCTTGCCGGAATGTCGCTGGTGGGCCTGTACGCGATCATCGAGAGCTGGCTGAATGCGCAGACCGAAGCGAGTCGACGCGGCACCGTGTTCGCGATTTACATGATGGTCAACCTCGGTTCGCTGGCACTGGCGCAACAGCTGCTGCGCATTGGGGGCGAGCCGTTCGTGCTGTTTGTCGTCGTCGCCCTGCTGGTATGCGCCGCTACCTTGCCGGTGGTCGCCACCCGTCAGGCGCAGCCTGGCCTGAAACCGGTACCGCGGCTTGAATTGAAGCGACTGTTTGCGCTGGCACCCACGGCCGGTGCCGGTGCGCTGCTGACCGGCCTGGCGATGGGTGCCTTCTGGGGTTTGCTACCGGTGTACGCCCGCGGACAGGGTTTTGACCTGACCCAGGTAGGAACCTACATGAGCCTGGCCATCCTCGGCGGTGCCGCCCTGCAGTGGCCGATAGGTCGTTGGTCCGATCGGCATGATCGGCGCCTCACCCTGGCAACGGTCTGCGCGCTCGCCACGGTATTGGCACTGCTGCAACTGCTGATGCCGCCATGGCAGGGAACGATGATCGCGCTGATTTTTCTCTACGGCGGCCTCACCTTCGCCGTCTATCCGATCGTGGTGGCGCACCTGGTGGATCACCTGTCGCCGGAAGAACTGCTGTCGGCCAGCAGCAGCGTGCTGCTGATCTACGGCATCGGCTCGGCGATCGGGCCGATCGCTGCCGGCGCACTGATGTCGCGTCTGGGCCCCGGCTCGTTGTTCGGCTGGTTCGCCCTGACCCAGGCCGTGCTCGCCCTCTATGCGGCCTACCGCTACTGGCACTTCCACCGTGCACAGACGACCGAGGCCAATTTCCGGATGATGCTGCGCACCACACCGACCGCTTTTGACATGCTGCCGGAAACAGACACCCCGACCGAATCGACCTGAGTCGCTCGGTCGGGGTGAATGCCTCGCTCGCTCAACCCTTGTAGAAATGCAGCCGGCCTTGTTCCAGGTCGACCGCAATGGTGTCACCGGGACTGAACGCACCGGACAGCAGTTGATGCGCCAGGGGGTTCTCCAGTTGCTGCTGAATCGCCCGCTTCAACGGTCGCGCACCATAGACCGGGTCGAAACCGATATTGCCCAGCAATGCCAGCGCGTCATCGCTGACCGTGAGTTTGAGCTGCCGCTCGGCCAGGCGCTTCTCCAGGTAGGCGAGCTGGATCCTTGCGATCGCGCGGATCTGCGTCTTGTCCAGCGGCCGGAACACCACCAGCTCGTCGAGCCGGTTGATGAACTCGGGTCGGAAATGGGCCTGCACCACGCCCATCACCGACGCCTTCATCTGCGTGTATTGCTCCTCCGCGTCGCTGCCCGAGCCGTTCTCCGCAGCTTCCTGGATCATCTGTGACCCGAGGTTGGAGGTCATCACGATGACAGTGTTGCGGAAATCCACCGTGCGGCCCTGTCCATCGGTGAGGCGGCCGTCGTCGAGTACCTGCAACAGGATGTTGAACACGTCCGGATGCGCCTTCTCCACCTCGTCCAGCAGGATCACGCTGTACGGCCGACGACGCACGGCCTCGGTGAGATAGCCACCCTCCTCGTAGCCGACGTAGCCCGGCGGGGCACCGACCAGCCGGCTGACCGAGTGCTTCTCCATGAACTCGCTCATGTCGATCCGCACCATCGCGTCGGTGGTGTCGAACATGAATTCGGCCAGCGCCTTGCACAGCTCGGTCTTGCCCACGCCGGTCGGGCCAAGGAACAGGAACGAGCCGTTCGGCCGGTTCGGATCGGACAGGCCGGCGCGCGAACGGCGGATCGCGTCGGACACGGCGTGTACGGCCTCGTCCTGGCCGACGACGCGCTTGTGCAACTCGTCTTCCATGTGCAGCAGTTTCTCGCGCTCGCCCTCGAGCATCTTGCTGACCGGGATGCCGGTCCAGCGCGCGACCACCTCGGCGATCTCCTCGGCGGTGACCCGGTCCTGCAGCAACTTGAAATCCTGCTGTTCGGCCGCTTGTGCAGCCGCCAGCTGCTTTTCCAGCTCCGGTAACTGGCCGTACTGGATTTCGCTCATCCGGGCGTAGTCCTGCCCGCGCTGGGCGGTCTCCAACTCCAGCCGTGCCGCCTCGATCTGCTCCTTGACCCTGGTCGTGCCCTGCAGCGCCGCCTTCTCGGATTTCCAGATTTCGTTCAGATCGGAGAACTCGCGCTCGAGCTTCTCGACGTCGGTTTCGAGATCGGCAAGGCGCTGCTTCGACTCGCTGTCCTTTTCCTTCTTCAGCATCTCGCGCTGGATCTTCAGCTGGATCAGCCGGCGTTCGAGACGATCGAGCTCCTCCGGCTTGGAGTCGATCTCCATGCGGATGCGCGAGGCCGCCTCGTCCATCAGGTCGATCGCCTTGTCCGGCAGCTGCCGGTCGGGGATGTAGCGGTGCGACAGCGTGGCGGCGGCGACGATCGCCGGGTCGGTGATCTCGACACCGTGATGCACCGCGTAGCGCTCCTTCAGCCCGCGCAGGATCGCGATGGTGTCCTCGACGCTGGGCTCGCCCACGAAGATCTTCTGGAAGCGTCGCTCCAGCGCGGCGTCCTTCTCGATGTACTTGCGGTATTCGTCCAGCGTGGTGGCGCCGATGCAGTGCAGTTCGCCGCGCGCCAGGGCCGGCTTGAGCATGTTGCCGGCGTCCATCGCACCGTCGGCCTTGCCCGCGCCGACCATGGTGTGCAGCTCGTCGATGAACAGGATCACCCGACCTTCCTGCTTGGACAGGTCGCTGAGCACGGCCTTCAGCCGCTCCTCGAACTCGCCGCGGAACTTCGCCCCGGCGATCAGCGCGCCCATGTCCAGCGCCAGCACGCGGCGGTTCTTCAAACCCTCCGGCACCTCGCCCTTGATGATGCGCTGGGCCAGGCCCTCGACAATCGCGGTCTTGCCCACGCCCGGCTCGCCGATCAGCACCGGGTTGTTCTTGGTGCGCCGCTGCAACACCTGGATCGTGCGGCGGATCTCCTCGTCGCGACCGATCACCGGGTCCAGCTTGCCCTTCTCGGCACGCTCGGTCAGATCGATGCAGTACTTCTCCAGCGCCTGGCGCTGCTCCTCGGCATTCTCGCTCTGCACCTTCTCGCCGCCGCGCAGCTTCTCGATCGCCGCTTCAAGCGGCGCCTTGCTGGCACCAGCCGCCTTCAGCGCCGCGCCCAGCTCGCCCTTGTCATCAAGCGCGGCCAGCACGAACAGCTCGCTGGCAATGAACTGGTCACCACGCTGTTGCGCCAGCTTGTCGGTCAGATTGAGCAGCCGGTTCAGTTCATTGCCAAGGTTGATGTTGCCTTCCTGCCCGCTGACCCTGGGCAGCCGTTCGAGCATGTCATTCACACGCTGCTGCAGCGCTGGCACGTTGACCTGCGCCTGGGTCAGCAGAGGGCCAGTCGAGCCGCCTTGCTGGTTCAGCAACGCCGCCATCACATGCGCCGGCTCGAGCATGTTGTTGTCGCGGCCAACCGCCAGCGACTGCGCGTCGGCCAGCGCCTGCTGGAAACGCGAGGTGAGTTTGTCCATGCGCATGAATCGTTCTCCGCCAGGGAAAGGATGGGGCCTATGCCCACTACTGTCCGCGAAATGCGGTCGCGGGCACATGATTCAAGTCAATGACCAAGGTTACGGCCGATGACGCCGCGGACGATCGGCTGCCGTTCGCAACACTCGGGCCGGGAGATCGGCAGTCAGTACCAATCGAAATGAAAATCGCGCCGATCGGCTGCACGCAGGGCCCGTGGCGCCGTCAAACCAGGCATACCGCAAGCACCTGCACGCAGGGGAGGACGACATCCTCGCCACCCCGAACTCATCAAGCTCTAGCGATCAAGCCAGACCAGGCTGGCGAACCGGCCACTGCGCGCGGCGTCCCTGCGATAGGAATAGAACCGGGTGTCGGTGACAGTGTCGAACCCGCCGCCATGGATCCGCGTCACGCCGGCCGCCAACAGCTGACGCGTGGCCAGTGCGGCAAGATCACAGTGCCAATGGCTGGGGCGAGTCGATGTGAAGCACTCGGCCGCACCCACATCGTCCCTCAGGAAGGCGCTGCGCACTTCCTCGCCTACTTCGTATGACGCCGCACCGATGCACGGGCCCAGCCATGCCATGAGCTGCTCCGGCGGGGACAACAGCTGGGTCACCGTCGCCCGCAGCACGCCGGCGGCAAGCCCGCGCCAGCCGGCATGGGCGGCACCGATTTCGCTACCATCGTCATTGCAGAACAGTACCGGCAGGCAATCGGCGGTGAGAATGGCCAGCACGGTACCCGCAAGATGCGATACCGCCGCGTCGGCCTGCGGCACGTCGGGACTGGGCAGCGGCCCCAGCTCGGCCACATCGACGCCGTGTACCTGGCGCAGCCAGCGCGGCGCGGCAGGCAAAGCCAGCGCCTGCACCAGCGCGCCACGATTGGCGTCCACCGCCTCGCTCAAGTCGGCCGTGCTGCGACCGAGATTGAAGCGTTCGAACGGTGGCGCCGAAATACCCGGCCCATGACGGGTCGTGACCGCCGCATGCACGTGCGACGGAGCGGGCCAGTCGGGAAAAATCCACGGATCGATCATGCGGCATGGATGCTGGGGCGAAGAAGCCCAAGCATCGCATACCTGCTGCTGCAGGTCCGCCACGAAGCGATCAATAGTGTTCCGAACCGTGTACCGCGAGGTCGGTGCGCAGGGCCTCGATCAGTACCCGTTGATCGTCCGGACGTTCGGCACTGAAGGACAACGCCTCCCCGCTGATCGGGTGCACGAACGACAGTTTTTCGGCATGCAGGGCCTGGCGACGGAAGCCCCGCAGCGTGGCGGTCAACTCTTCGCTGGCGCCCTTGGGCAACTTCAAGCCACCGCCGTAAAGCGGATCGCCGATCAGCGGGTGGCCGATATGTGCCATGTGCACGCGAATCTGGTGGGTGCGGCCGGTTTCCAGTTGGCATTGCAGCAAGCTGTGCGCCCGAAAGCGCTCGCGCAGGCGATAGTGGGTGACGGCGCGCTTGCCGTCTTCCTCATCCCGCACCGCCTGGCGCAGTCGGTCACCCATACTGCGTCCGATCGACTCATCGACGGTGCCGCCGGCGACCATGGTGCCCATGACCACCGCTTCGTACTGGCGCTCCACTTCGTGCCGTGAAAGCAAGTCGATAAGCGCGGTGCACGCAGGCAGGGTCTTGGCCACCACCATCAGGCCCGAGGTGTCCTTGTCCAGCCGGTGCACAATGCCGGCGCGCGGCAGCTCGGCCAACTGCGGGTTGTGGTGCAGCAGCCCGTTGAGCAGGGTACCGGCAGAGTTGCCGGCACCCGGGTGCACGACCAGTCCGGACGGCTTGTTCAGCACCAGCAGGTGCTCGTCCTCGTACACGATATCCAGTGCAATCGCCTGTGGCGCGCTGGTCACCTCCACTTCCAGCTCAACCTCAAGCCGAACGTGCTCGCCACCTCGAAGCAACTGTCGCGACGCCACCTGCTGTCCGTCCAGAGTCACCGCACCGGACTTGATCCAGCCGCTCAGCCGCGAGCGCGAATAGTCGGGGAACATCTCGGCCAAAGCCTGGTCGAACCTGCGTCCCGCTGCGCTCAGCGGAACCTCCGCCTCGTGCTGGATCGTGGTCATGCCGGCCTCCACGGGTGGCGGCCGGTTTCGGCTATCATGCCTTTTCGTTCAAACATCTGAATTCATTCCTATGCGCCTATCAATGGGCTTGCCCAAGTTGTCGATGTTCAAATTGCCCACCTTGAAAGTGCTCGCCATTGTCGCGCTTGCGGCAACCGTCAGCGCTTGCTCGATGTTTGGTCACAAACGGGAAACCATCGACTCGATGCCGCTGGTTCCCCTCTACAACAAGGCGCACGCGTCGCTGGAAAACGCCGACTATGCCGCGGCCACCCGGATTTACCAGCGCTTGATCGCACGCTTCCCGTCTGGCGAATACACCGAGCAGGCGCAGCTTGAGCTGGCCTATTCGCAGTACAAGGACAACCAGCCGGATGATGCGCTGTCCACCGTGAACCGCTTCATCAAGACCTATCCGGCCAACAAACACGTTGATTATGCCTACTACCTGCGCGGTCTGATCAATTTCGATCGCAGCGGCAGCGTCATCGAACGCATTTCCAAGCGCACAGGCGGACAGTCCCGACGTGACCAGGGCTACAACCTGCAGGCGTTCGACGACTTCTCCGAACTGTCGCGGCGCTTCCCCGACAGCGCGTATACCGCCGACGCCCGCCAGCGCATGATCTACCTGCGCAACGTGCTGGCGCAGTATGAAGTCAACGTGGCCGAGTTCTACCTGCGCAACAAGGCGTATATCGGCGCCGCCGATCGGGCCCAGTATATTGTCGAGCACTACCAGCAGGCGCCGCAAACCGGTGATGCGCTGGCCATCCTCACGCGCTGCTTCCTGGCGCTGGATCACAAGACCCTGGCAGCACAGACCCGCCAGGTGCTGGCGATGAATTACCCGAACCATCCCTACCTGACCGACCCCAAATGGCCGCGCGCTCCGTCCACCCTGCGCAAGATGCTTCCGTTCTCGGGCCATCACTGAGTCATGTTCGCAGGAGCCCACCAGTGGGCTCCTGCGCTTCGGTCAACGCCAACCTGATGTGATCGGATAGCGCCGTTCACGACCGAACGCGCGCGTGGTCACACGCGGACCCGGCGCAGACTGCCTGCGTTTGAACTCATTGGCCAGCACCAGCCGCACCACCCTGCGCACGGTTTCCGCGTCGAAACCCGCCGCCACGATCTCCGCCTGTGACTGCTCAGCTTCGATAAAGCCGGCCAGGATGGCATCCAGCTCGTCATAGGCGGGCAGCGAATCCTGATCCGTCTGGTTGTCGCGCAATTCGGCGGATGGCGGCCGTTCGATCACCGCGTGCGGAATCGCCTCAGGCTCGCCAAGCCTCGCCGCCTCGGCGTTGCGCCAGCGTGACAGTCGGTACACCGCCGTCTTGTAGACATCCTTCAAGGGCGCGTATGCACCGCACATGTCGCCGTACAGGGTGGCGTAACCCACCGCCATCTCGCTCTTGTTGCCGGTGGCCAGCAGCAATCGACCGTGCTTGTTCGACAGTGCCATCAGCATCACGCCGCGAGTGCGCGATTGCAGGTTTTCTTCAGTGGTGTCGGCAGGCTTGCCGGCAAACGCCGGGGCAAGTGCGTCGACGAATGACTGGTAGGTCGCCTCGATCGGGATCACGTGATACTCGACGCCCAATTGTTCCGCCTGGGCGCGGGCACCATTCAGTGATAGCTGCGAGGTGTAACGCGTAGGCATCATTACTGCCGTCACGCGACGGGCGCCCAGCGCATCGACTGCCAGCGCCAGGGTCAGCGCGGAATCGATGCCGCCAGACAGGCCCAGCAAGACGCCGGCGAACCGATTCTTGTCGATGTAGTCGCGGGTGCCTCGCACCAGTGCCGCATAGAGCGTGGCCTCACTGGAGGGGTCCGCCACCACCGGCCAATCCTGCGCAAACAGACGGCGTGACAGCGGATCGAACTCCGCCCACAGCAACGCATCGACAAACGCCGGTGCGCGGGCGGCGATGCTGCCATCGCCATTGACCAGCAACGAGGCGCCGTCATAGACCACTTCGTCCTGGCCGCCAACGAGATTGAGATAGGCGATGGCGCAGCCGGTTTCGCGTGCCCGCGCCAGCAGCACGGCTTCGCGCTCGGCCTGCTTCTGACCATCCCAGGGCGAGGCATTGATCACCAGCAACAGCTCGGCGCCGGCTGCAGCGGCCCGCGCAGCGGGCCCCGCCTCCCACACGTCCTCGCAGATCAGCAGCCCGACACACACCCCATCGATCACGGCGGTGACGCTCTCGTGACCGGGCCGGAAATAGCGCTTGTCGTCGAACACACCGTAGTTGGGCAAGGCTTGCTTGTGCGCAGTGAGCTCGATCGCTCCTTCGCGCAACAGGCTGGCCGCGTTGAAGACCTCGCCTTCGCTGTGCGGGTGGCCGACGACGGCCGCTACCCCGCGCGTACAAGACGCCAGCGTGCGCAACTGCTCGTCGCAGGCGGCAAGAAAGCTCGGGCGCAGCAGCAGATCCTCCGGCGGATAACCGCTCAGGGTCAGCTCCGGAAAAACCACCAGAGCGGCACCGCCCGCACGGGCCTGGGCGGTCAGCTCGGTTATTTTGGCAGCATTCGCCGCCACCGCGCCAACCGCAAAGTCGAACTGGGCCAGCGCCAGACGCAGCCTTGCCATGCATGAACTCCTGAAAAGACAAAGGCCGCGACGAATCGCGGCCTTTGCATTTTAGAGCACAGCGGTGGTGACTTGGGTCATCACCAGCGACTGCGCGCCGATCACTGCAAACCGATCACTTCATCAGCTTGGCAAGCGCCTTGCCCAGATCGGCCGGAGACTTCACCGTGGTGACGCCCGCCTTCTCCAGCGCCGCAAACTTCGCCGCGGCCGTACCCTTGCCGCCGGAGATGATCGCGCCGGCATGACCCATGCGCTTGCCGGCCGGAGCCGACGCACCGGCGATGAACGACACCACCGGCTTGGTCACGTACTCGGCGATGAACTCGGCCGCATCTTCCTCGGCCGAACCACCGATCTCGCCGACCATGATGATGCCCTCGGTCTGCGGATCGTCCTGGAACATCTTCAGGCAATCGATGAAGCTCAGGCCGTTGATCGGGTCGCCACCGATGCCGATCACCGTGCTCTGGCCGAGGCCTTCGTTGGTGGTCTGGAACACGGCTTCATAGGTCAGCGTGCCCGAGCGCGACACGATGCCAACCTTGCCCGGCATGTGGATGTGGCCCGGCATGATGCCGATCTTGCACTCACCCGGGGTGATGATGCCGGGGCAGTTCGGCCCGATCAGCACGGTTTCCGGATGCTGCGCCAGCACGTTCTTCACGCGCAGCATGTCCAGCACCGGGATGCCCTCGGTGATCGCCACGATCACCTTGATACCGGCATCGATCGCTTCGAGGATCGAGTCGGCCGCGAACGGCGGCGGCACGAAAATGACGGACGCGTCGGCGCCGGTTTCCAGCACGGCTTCGTCGACCGAGTTGAACACCGGCAGGCCGATGTGCTGCGAGCCACCCTTGCCCGGGGTCACGCCACCAACGATCTTGGTGCCGTAGTCGATCGCCTGTTCGGCGTGGAAGGTGCCCTGCTGGCCGGTGAAGCCCTGCACCAGGACCTTGGTGTTCTTGTTGACCAAAACGCTCATGATTCGATTGCTCCTCAGCCCTTGGCCGCAGCCACGGCTTTCTGCGCCGCGTCGTTTAGATCATCAGCCGGCGTGATCGCCAGGCCGGAGTTGGCCAGCAGCTCGCGGCCCAGCTCGACGTTGGTGCCCTGCAGGCGCACCACCACCGGAATGGTCAGGCCCACTTCCTTGACCGCGGCAATGATGCCCTCGGCGATCAGGTCGCAACGCACGATGCCGCCGAAGATGTTGACCAGGATGCAGTTGACCTTGTCCGAGGACAGGATCAGCTTGAACGCCTCGGTCACCCGCTCCTTGGTAGCACCGCCGCCGACGTCGAGGAAGTTGGCCGGCTCGCCGCCTGCCAGCTTGATCACGTCCATGGTGGCCATCGCCAGGCCGGCACCGTTGACCATGCAGCCGATGTTGCCGTCCATCGTCACGTAGTTGAGGTTGTTCAGCAACGCCGCCGCTTCGGCCGCGTCCTCCTGGGTCAGGTCGCGCATCGCGGCCAGATCGGGGTGACGGAACTCGGCGTTGTCGTCGGAGTTCACCTTGCCATCGAGCGCAGCGAGATTGCCATCTTCCAGCACGGCGAGCGGATTGAGCTCGACCAGGGCCAGGTCCTTCTCGTTGAACAGCTTGTACAGGCCCAGCATGATCTTGGTCAGCTGGTTGACCTGCTTGGCGGTCAGGTCCATCGCGAAACCGAGCTGACGGCACTGGTACGGCTGCAGGCCTTCGACGAAGTCGACCACGATGGTGTGGATGTCTTCGGGGGTTTCCTTGGCGACCTGCTCGATGTCCACGCCGCCATGCTTGGAGGCGATGAACGACACCGACTTGCTGTCGCGGTCGGTCAGGATCGACAGGTACAGCTCGCGGGCGATGTTGGTGGCATCGGTCACCAGCACCAGGTTCACCGGCAGCGCACGGCCGGCAGACTGGTAGGTTTCCATGTTGGTGCCCAGCATGCCCTTGGCGGCAGCACGCACGTCGTCAAGGCTGCGGCAGAATTTGACGCCGCCTGACTTGCCGCGGCCACCGGCGTGGATCTGTGCCTTGACCATCCATTGGGAACCGCCCAATGCCTTGGCGGCATCGACGGCGGCGTCGGCGGAGTTGGCGACCTTGCCCGGCGGCACGGCAATGCCGTACTGCGCGAACAGTTCTTTGGCCTGGTATTCGTGGAAATTCATTCGATACCTCGAGCGAACGGAAAAAACATGGCGGCCGCACGCGAAAACACCTGCGTGGGACATCGGGGGAAGTCGGACGGCGGAGTCACGCGCTGCCGGGGTGCAGTGCGCGGACCAATGAATCGGCTGAACCGCGCCATGCGGCCGCCTATTTTCGCGGAAGCGGGCGGCAATGGAAAGGGGAACGTCCGCACAGGGCCGCACAGGCCGGTCTGATGCGGTTTGCGGCACGCCACGGTAGCCGCCAGCCCGTCATATACTCGGCGGCAATCGTCTACGGAGTGGCCGCCACGTGTCCAGCGCACCCAGTTTCACCGACCATCACACGGGTACGGCAACGATTCGCCACGAGCTGTCGTTCCTCAACGTGTTCCGGCTGGTGCAGTCGCTGGTATATGTCGGTCTGGCCTTCAGTCCTGCCGGCATGGGCTGGCCGGATCTGGCCCAGCCCGGCTTTGCGCGCAGCCTGGCGATTGGTTACCTGATCATTGCCCTGGTGGCACTGCTGCTCAACCGGCGCAGCATGGACCACATCAGAACGGCCGTGGCGAGCACCCTGGTGATCGACATCGTCGCCGCGATCCTGGCAATTTCCGCGATGCATGACGCGCGCATCGGCATCGCGATGATGCTGGCGGTGAACCTCAGCGCCGGCGCCCTGATCCTGCCACTGCGGTTGTCCAGTTTCTTTGCTGCACTGGCCACTCTGGGCATGCTTGGCCACACGTTTTTCGGTGCCGTGTCGAATGCCCCGGGCGACCGCGACTTGCTGGAATCGGCACTGTTCGGCCTTGCCTATTTCGCCACCACGGCCTTGTGCAGCGTGCTCGGGCAGCAGTTGCGCGCGACCGAGGCGCTGGCCGAACAGCGCAGCACCGACCTGGCCAACCTGTCGCAGATCAACGAGTTGATCATTCGCCGGATGAAAACCGGTGTCTTGCTGGTCGACGATGCCAACCGCATCCACCAGATCAACGAATCGGCATGGATGCTGCTGGGCAACCCGGGCGCCGATCAGCGTGACCTCGGCCGGCTGGCGCCCGAGTTGTCGCGTCGGCTGTACCACTGGATGACCTCGGGCAAGCTCGACGAAACCGCCACCCAGCTCGCCGACGGCGTGCCCGAGGTGGTGCCGCGGTTCACCCGGCTGGCACCCAACGACGATTCCCACGTACTGATCTTCCTCGACGACACCTCGCTGGTGTCGCGCCGCGCGGAGGAACTCACGCTGAGCTCACTGGGCCGGCTGTCGGCCTCGATCGCGCATGAAATCCGCAACCCGCTCGCCGCGATCCGCTACTCGGCGCAGTTGCTGGCCGAGTCCAAGAGCATGGACAGCACCGACCAGCGCATGGTCGAGATCATCAACAACCATTGCATCCGGCTCAACGAGATCATCGAGAACATCCTGCAGCTGTCGCGACGCGAGCGCTCGCGCCCGGAAACACTGGACCTCGGCCACTGGGCCAAGGACTTCGTCGAGGAATACGCCCAGGGCAACGACCTCGGCGCCGATTCGCTGCGTGTGATCGCCAACAGCACCGTACCGGTGGCCGCGGTGGCCGACCCCCAGCAATTGCAGCAGGTCGTGTGGAACCTGGTGCAGAACGCCCTGCGCTACGGCCGACTGCCCGGCGAACCGGCCCGGGTGATGGTGGTGGCGCGGCAGGGCGAACACGGCGTGCCGATCCTGGAGGTGATCGACCGCGGGCCAGGCATCGCACCGAAGGTGGCCGCGCAGATTTTCGAGCCGTTCTACACCACCCACGAATACGGCACCGGGTTGGGTCTTTACCTGGCCCGGCAGATGAGCGAGGCGAACCAGGCCGCCCTCGAATACGTGCGCGTGGCCGGCGGCGGCAGCTGTTTCCGGTTGATTCTGACCCCGGCCCAGATGAACCGTGCCAACGTCGAGGAAGAGCAGACCAGTTGACCGGCCGCCCTCGATTCAAGGCTGAACCGAGCGGCGCCAGGCTCAGGTGGCGCGTTCGACCAGGCTGACCGGCAGGGTTTCCGAATAGGCTGGCTCGCCGCGAATCAGCGCAAGCACCTTGCGCGCCAGCAGGATGCCGCCGTCCTGCCAATCCTGGCGCACCGACGTCAGTGGCGGCATGAAGCTGGCGCCCAGCGGCATGTCGTCATAACCGACCACCGACACATCGCCCGGTACCGAACGACCCAGTTCCATCGTGGCGCGGATGGCGCCCATCGCCAGCAGATCGCTGCAGGCGAAGATGGCGTCAAAGCTGACTTTGCGCGCATGCAGCGAGTTCACCGCATCGACCCCCGAATCCGCAGTGAACTCGTCGCGCCGCATCAGCAGCGGCTTGATTCCCTGCTTGGCCAACGCATCGACGAAACCGTTCAGACGCTCGAAGATTTCCGGGTGACTGGGGTTGCCGATGAACACCGGATGCCGCCGCCCCAGCGCAAGGAATCGTTCCGCCACCACTTTGCCGCCCAGTCGATTGTCGCTGCCGACCACCACATGGGAGTCGCCCTGGGTATCGGCGCCCCACACCACCATCGGCATGCTCAGCTTGTCGAAACGACGCACGGCGTCCTGGTGCACACCCTGTCCCAGCAGGATCAATCCATCAGCCGCCTGC
>JBBQQL010000019.1:0-36366 GCA_038215995.1 Lysobacterales bacterium | reverse complement strand
TGGTCGCCGCGCGTGCTGATCAGCGCATCGCGCAGGTCGTCATGCCAGTTGCGCACGATCGCCGCCACGCCCTGCTCCAGCGCCACGATGTCGGGGCTGGGACGGTCACCGATCTTCGGACGCACCACCACATAGACGCGGGCCAGCACGTCATCGCCCATCAGCACGGCCGAGTCGAGATGCTCGCCATGCAACTGGTCCATCAGCAGATGTTCGATACGCTCGCGCACCGAGGTGTTGAAGCGCTCGCGCGGCACGTAGACCAGGCAGGTATAAAAACGCCCATAGCGATCACCTCGAAGGAACAGCCGCGCGCGACCGCGCTGGCGAACTTCGAGAACACCCACCGCCGTGGCAAAAAGTTCATCTTCGCTGCCCTGCAGCAGTTCATCGCGCGGCAGCATGTCCAGCACATTGGCCAGCGACTTGCCCGAGTGGGAATCGCGCTTGAGTCCCGAACGCGACATCACGGCGGCGACCTTCTGGCGCACCAGCGGCACCTCCTGCGGACGCACCATGTAGGCGGCAGAAGTGAACATGCCGAGGAAGCGCTGCTCGGCGATGGCATTGCCGGCTGCATCGAACTTCAACACGCCGATGTAGTCCATATAGCCCGAACGATGCACGTGGGAACGCGCATTGGTCTTGGTCAGGATGATCGCGTCGGTAGCGCCGGAGTGACGAATGCCGCTGGCGGCCAGCGTGCGCAGTGAACGCGGAGCCACCGAGCGCTCGGTCTTGTGCAGGATACCCAGACCCGACGACTCGACCGCGCGAAGCACGCGCTCGCCGTCGGCGCCAGCGACCTCGTATTCCCGGTAACCCAGGAAAGTAAAGTTGTCATTGGCCACCCACTGCATGAATTCGCTGGCCTCCTGCACGGACGCGGCATCGAGCGGCAAGACGCGCTGCGGCAACTCGGCAGCAACGGCCAGTGCCTTGTCGCGCATCAGCGACCAGTCGTTGACCGCCGCGCGCACGTCTTCCAGTGCGTCCTCGACCTGTGCCTTCAGGTGCGCCTGCTCGGCGGCATCGGCGGCACGGTCGATCTCGAAATGCATCACGGATTCAGCATGGCCGGCCGCGCCGCCCAGCACCTGCATGCCACCTGCTGCATCGCGAGTAACCTTGACCACCGGATGGATTACGGCATGGATCTGCATGCTGCCGGCCACGATCATGCTCACCGTATCGACCAGGAACGGCATGTCATCGGTAACGATCTGCAACAGACTGCGACCGGCATGCAGGTCGGCGGGGTTGAGCAAACGAACCGATGCCCGCCCGAGTGGGCGCTGCTGCATGAACTCCAGCAGGCTGGCGATCAGCGCAGCCCACTGCATCGGCGTGTGCAAAGCCAGGTCGCTGTCGGTGATGCGCGCGAAGAACGAGTCACAAAAAACCTCCACTTCAGCCAGTCGCTGGGGCGACATGCCGCTCTTCTTGAGCTCGGCAATAACGACCGACGGAAGGGACGATTCATTCGGCACATGGGTCAAATTCATGGCATCTGCTGGGTAGTGGAGACAGGGTTTGGCAATGACGGGTAAAAAGCCTCGAAAGGATACGCCCCGAGGCAGGGTGAATCCACCGGCAACGCCTGATTTTCACCGTGCTCTTGCGCATGGATTCAGCGTGCGTGTGCGCAGCGACGCCGGACCGCAGCGGCATGGCTGCCACACGTCACATGAAGCATCGGCGGCGCAGGCTGTGCGCACACGGACGGGTCATCGACGTCCGTACCGTCGATCAAGTGCACACGCCTTGCACACCAGGCGCTGCGAGAATGGCGCGTGGCGCCAGCGCCGGCAGTCGACTGCGCAGGTTGGATGCGGATCTGTCAACGGCTGGATTCGTGGCGGCAAGGAAACATATACTCGCCGGTATAGTATGGCCCGCAAGGCTCATCGCACGGCGCTCCGGGCCTGACACGCCGGTATCGCGACCGCCACTGCATCTGCCCTGCCGATCATGCAAGACAGCCGTGCCAGCCATGCCATCCTTCTTCGTCATGCCGGCCGGTGTGCAAGCACCCCTATTCCCCGTACAAGCAAGTCCCGGAGCTCCCATGACGTCCTCTTTTCTGCGCATCCCCCTGCTCTGTCTCGGCCTGATGGCGCTGACTGCCTGCGGCAAGGGCAAGGATCAGGGAGCGCCGCCCATGCCGGCACCCGAGGTTGGGGTAATCCAGGCGAAACCGCAGAATTCACCACTTACCCGTGACCTCGTCGGTCGTCTCAGCCCCTATCGCAGCGCCGACGTGCGCGCCCGCGTCGCCGGCGTGCTGCTCAAGCGCAGTTACGAGGAAGGTACCGACGTGAAGAAGGGCCAGGCCCTGTTCGAGATCGACCCGGCGCCCTTGAAGGCGTCGCTCAACGCAAGCCTCGCCACTCTGGCGCAAGCCCAGGCCACCTATACCAACAACAAGATCACGGCACAGCGCACCCACGAACTGGCACCCAAGGGTTACGTCTCCAAATCCGCCGTGGACAACGCCGATGCTGCCGAGCGCACGGCTGCCGCTGCGGTCCAGGTTGCGCGCGCCAACGTGCAGACGGCGAGGATCAACCTGGGCTATGCCCATGTGACCTCACCAATCGACGGCCGCGCCGGCCAGCAGCAGGTCACCGAGGGCGCACTGGTCGGCAATGGCAGCGACACCTTGCTGACCACGGTCGACCAGATCGACCCGCTGTATGTCAACTTCACCATGAGCGTGGACTCGCTGGCGCAGATGCGCTCTGCGCAAAGCAGCGGCAATGTCACCCTCGCCCAACCAGACCAGACCAGCGTACAGATCAACCTCCCCGATGGCAGCGTCTACGGGGAAAAAGGTGAACTGAATTTCTCCGCTGCCACGGTCGACCCCAGCACCGGCTCGGTCAATCTTCGCGCCACCATCCCCAACCCGAAGCACAGCCTGCTGCCCGGCATGTACGTGACCCTCAAAGCCAGCCTCGGCCAGCAGCACAAGGTGTTTCTGATTCCGCAGGCCGCGCTGCAACGCGATACCGCCGGCGCCTACCTGATGGTAGTCGGCGCCGATGGCAAGGTCGTGCGCAAGGACGTCAGTACCGGCGACATGCTCGGCGCCAACTGGGTGATTACCGACGGACTGTCGGCAGGCGACCAGGTGGTGGTTTCAGGCTTGCAAAAGATCAAGGCGGGCGCCCCGGCCAAGGCCAGCCCATGGCAACCTGCTGCCGCTGCCCCGGGCTCCGCCCCGGCCAGCAAGTAACGGAGCGCAGCACATGCCGAGTTTTTTCATCGACCGCCCGATCTTCGCCTGGGTGCTGGCGATCCTGATTTCCCTGGGTGGCGTGCTGGCCATCCTGAACCTGGGTGTGGAGTCGTACCCGTCGATCGCGCCACCGCAGATCACGGTGAGCGCGACGTATCCCGGAGCCAGCGCGGACACCACCGAGAAGTCGGTCACCCAGGTGATCGAGCAGCAGCTGACTGGCATCGATCATCTGCTGTATTTCAGCTCGTCTTCCAGCTCCAGCGGTTCGTCCAACATCACGCTGACCTTCGAGAGCGGCACCGATCCCGATATCGCCCAGGTGCAGGTGCAGAACAAGGTCAGCCAGGCCACGCCGAGACTGCCATCGGAAGTGACCCAGCAAGGCGTGGTGGTGGCCAAGTCCAATGCCGACTTCCTGATGGTGGTCGCCTTGCGCTCCAACACGGCCTCCACCGACAGCGGCAAACTCAACGACATCGTTGCCTCCCAGGTCCTCGACCAGATTGCTCGACTGCCCGGCGTCGGCAGCACGCGCCAGTTCGGCTCCGAGTACGCGATGCGGATCTGGCTCAACCCGGAGAAGTTGCAAGGTTATGGCTTGTCGGCCAGCCAGATTCTGGCAGCCGTGAAGGCCCAGAACGTGCAGTTCGCTGCCGGCTCGATCGGTGGCGACCCGGCGCCGCTCGACCAGGGCTTCACCGCCAGCGTGAGCGCCGAGGGACGTTTCACCACGCCCGAACAGTTCAAGGGCATCATCCTGCGCGCCAACAGCGACGGCACCACGGTGACCCTGGGCGACGTCGCGCGGGTAGCGTTCGGACCAGCCAGCTACGGCTTCAACACCCGTTACAACGGTGATCCGGTCGCCGCGTTCGCTGTCCTGCTCAGCCCCGGCGCCAATGCACTGAACGTGGCCGCCGCGGTTCGCAGCAAGATGGATGAGCTGTCACCGAGCTTCCCGCCCGGGGTTTCCTGGTTCAGCCCGTATGACACCACGGGTTTCGTCAAGATCTCGATCGATGAAGTGGTAAAGACGCTGGCCGAGGCGATCGTGCTGGTGTTCCTGGTGATCCTGCTGTTCCTGCAGAACATTCGCGCCACGATCATCCCCACCCTGGTGATACCGGTAGCCCTGCTGGGCACCTTCATGGGCATGCTGATGCTGGGATTCAGCATCAACCAGCTGACCTTGTTCGGCATGGTGCTGGCCATCGGTATCGTGGTGGACGACGCGATCGTGGTGATCGAGAACGTCGAACGCATCATGACCGAGGAGCACCTGTCACCCAAGGAAGCCACCCGCAAGGCGATGGGCCAGATCACCGGTGCCGTGATTGCGATTACCGTGGTACTGGCTGCCGTCTTCGTACCCTCGGCGCTGCAGCCCGGCGCCACCGGCATTATTTACAAGCAGTTCGCGCTGACCATCGCCGTGTCGATGGGGTTTTCCGCGTTCCTCGCCTTGTCGTTCACACCGGCACTGTGCGCGAGCTTCCTGCTGCCCGAGCACCACAAGAAAAAGAACATCGTCTTCCGCAAATTCAACCAGTTCTTCGACTGGGTCACGCATACGTATACGGGCCACGTCGGTGGGGCGGTTCGCCATGCTCCACGGTGGATGCTCGCCTTCATCCTGATTGCAGTACTCGGCGGTTATCTGTACACGCGCCTGCCCGGCAGCTTCCTGCCCGAAGAGGACCAGGGCTACGCGCTGGCGATTGTGCAGTTGCCACCAGGCGCCACTATCCAGCGCACCAACAAGGTGATGGACCAGGTGTATGCGATCGTCCACAAGGATCCTGCCGTCGTGGGCATGATGCAGATCGCCGGTTTCAGTTTCGTCGGCTCCGGCGAAAACGTCGGCATGGCCTTTATCCGGCTCAAGGACTGGAGCAAGCGCGATGTCACCGCAGCGCAGTTCATCCAGCGCACCAACGGCGCCCTGCAGAAGGTGCGTGACGCACAGATCTTCGTGATCAACCTGCCGACCGTGCGTGGCCTGGGCCAGTTCGGCGGCTTCGACATGTTCCTGCAGGACCGATCCGGTGCCGGGCGAACCGTCTTGAATAAGGCCCGCAACACGCTGCTGGCCAAGGCCGCGCAAAGCCCGATTGTCACTGGGGTAAGGCCCAACAGCCTCGAGGATGCCCCCCAGCTGGCGCTCAACGTGGACCGTACCCAGGCCCAGTCGATGGGCTTGTCGGTGGGCGATGTCTACACTGCGGTGCAACTGATGCTCGCGCCGGTTTACGTCGACGATTTCACCTACGGCGGTCGGGTCAAACGCGTACTGATGGAAGCCGATGCTCCCTTCCGCAAGGGTCCGGACATGCTGCAGCACATGTACACGCCCAGCAGCACCACAACTGGCGGCGACGGCAACCCGGTGATGATCCCGCTGGCCAGTGTCATCAACCCGACATGGACCACAGCATCACCGTCACTGACCCGCTACAACGGTTATTCGGCGGTCGAAATCGTCGGCTCGCCTGCGCCTGGACATGCCTCCGGAGAGGCGATGGCCACGATGCAGAAAATCGTCAGTGATGATCTGCCCAAGGGTTTCGGCTACGACTGGACCGGCCAGTCCTATCAGGAAATTCTTTCCGGCAACGCCGCCACCCTGCTGATGGTGCTGTCGATCTTCATCGTCTTTCTGGCGCTGGCAGCGCTTTACGAAAGCTGGTCGATTCCGGTGGCGGTGCTGCTGGTGGTGCCACTGGGCCTGCTCGGCGCGGTCGTGTTCAGCCTGTTGCGCAGCCTGCCCGATGACATTTATTTCAAGATCGGTCTGATTACGGTCATTGGCCTGGCCGCGAAAAACGCGATCCTGATCGTGGAGTTCGCGGTGGAGCAGCAACAGCAGGGAAAGAGCCTGCGCGAAGCCATCGTCGGTGCCTCGCGACTGCGACTGCGACCGATCCTGATGACCTCGCTGGCCTTCATCCTCGGCGTGTTCCCGCTGTTCATTTCCAGCGGCGCCGGCGCCAACGCGCGGCATGCGATCGGCACCGGCGTCATCGGCGGCGTGCTGTTCGCCACCTTCCTCGGCGTACTGCTGATCCCGGTGTTCTACGTCGTGGTGCGGCGCGCCTTGGGCGACAAGCTCGACGACGACACGCCGCCGACGGCAAAGACCGGCAACGGCATGCAATCATTCGACTCCGATCCTTTGCGCGGGCATCAAACCTGACGGGGCCTTCATGACAAGGGGGGGGCGGGCGGATCAGCCCCTCGCTGCCGAACGGTGGTGGTAGCTACACATCAATCAAGGACGACACATGGATACGCTCCGGGCAAGCCCTGCCCTCACCGCGCTGGCACCCGTACGCGATCAACCCAAAGTGGAGACCAACAACTTCGATGCCGTGCGTCTGTTCGCGGCATTCCTGGTACTCGGCTCCCACCACCTGTTTTTATCGGGCATGACCCAGCCCAAGCCGACGGGCAACACCCTGGGCGAAGTGGCCGTGATGATTTTTTTCGTCATCAGCGGCTACCTTATCTCGCAAAGCTGGTACCGCGACCCACATATCGTGCGATTCATCATGAGGCGGATATTGCGCCTGTGGCCGGCACTCGCTGCTGCTACTGTCCTGATCGCACTGGTGTGCCTCCCCATCACGACGCTGCCGTGGCGCTTGTTCGCCAGCGATGCCTTGCATCATTTCGTCGCAAGGTAACGTGCAACTGCGTATCGTCTACGAGTTGCCAGGCGTCTTCGGGGCGCCATCCGCCAATCCGATCTCGGCTGTCAACGGCAGCTGGTGGACGATTCCCCTTGAAATGAAATGCTATATGTACCTGGGCGCGCTGGGCCTGATTGGCTTGCGCCGCCGATGGCTTTCGCTGTGCGCACTGGGGCTCGTGGCGCTGGCCTGCGCCAGGACGCTTCCAGGACACAGGCTTGCCGACGCAGCCGAGCATCTCAAGCTGCTCTACATCGGCTTTTTCATGACCGGCGTGTGCGTGGCGCAATTCAGTCGCGAGCTGCTGCGCTTTCGCCGTACCTGCTCGATGGGCATTCTCGCTGCAACCGCTCTTGCAGTCGCCACTGGTCAGCATGAATTGGCAGAGTGGCTGGTGATCGTGCCAGTGACGCTCATCGTCGGCTCACAGAGCACGCCCGGCCTGCGATCCGCCTCGCGTTTCGGCGATCTCTCTTACGGCGTCTATCTTTATGCGTTCTTCGTGCAACAACTCACGATCAGATTCTGGCCGTGGACACCCTCTTTCGCCGGGTCCCTGCTGGTTTCCGCGCTCGCGACCGCTGCTCTAGCCTGGTGTTCCTGGCATGGCGTGGAAGCGCCAGCGCTAAGCCTCAAACGACATTTACGCCGCTGGTTTCCCGACAAGGCTGCATGACCACGCTTTTTCTGCGAATGATCTGGCCACGATGAAGCCATCGAAGCGAGGATTCGCGGACAGAGCACGCAAAGTGTGATCCAGGGCCACCGGGGGAAAGCCGTATGGAGGCTGACCCACACGCAGGGGCCCGCTGGCGGGCTCCTGCGTGCAGTGCTGTATCAGCGCAGACCCGTCTCGGCCCGGGCGATCACCAGGCGCTGGATTTCGCTAGTGCCTTCGTAGATCTCGGTGATCTTGGCGTCGCGGAAGTAGCGCTCCAGCGGCATCTCCTTGGAGTAACCCATGCCGCCATGAATCTGCACGGCCTGATGGCTGATCCACATCGCCGCTTCCGAAGCGGTGAGCTTGGCCACGGCCGCTTCGGTCCCGAAACGACCACCGTTCCTGTCCGCCTGCATCTTCGCCCAGGCCGCGCGCATGGTCAGCAGCATCGCGGCGTCGAGCTTGCACTTCATGTCCGCAATCTTGGACTGGGTCATCTGGAAGGTGCCGATCGGATGTCCAAAAGCCTTGCGGTCACGCGACCACTGAAGCGTCGCCTCGTAGGCTGCACGGGCAATGCCTACGGCCTGCGAGGCGATGCCGATGCGACCGGCGTCGAGTACCCCCATCGCGATCGAGAAGCCCTTGCCCTCGTCGCCGAGCAGATTTTCCTTCGGACAGACGTATTCCGTGAATTCGATCTCGCAGGTGGCCGAAGCGCGGATGCCGAGCTTGGGCTCGCTCTTGCCTGCATGAAAGCCCGGCAGCTGGGTATCGATGATGAAGGCGGACACGCCCTTGGCACCGATACCCGGGGTGCTGATCGCGAACAGCACGATGTAGCGGGCCACCGGACCGGAGGTGATCCAGCTCTTCTTGCCGTTGATCACCCAGTCACCATTGGCATTCTTGCTGGCCCGCGTATGCATGGCCGAAGCATCCGACCCGGATTGCGGCTCGGTCAGCGCGTAGGCGCCGATCGCTTCGCCGGTGGCGATCGCTCGCACGTACTTCTGCTTCTGCTCCTCGTTGCCATGCTTGAGGATGCCATTGCAGAACAGCGAATTGTTTACCGACATGATGGTCGAGGTAGCCGCATCTGCTGCCGCAATCTCGATCACGGCCAGCGCATAGGCGATGGTGTCCATCGCTGCACCGCCATACTCTTCCGGCACCTCGATGCCCATCAGGCCGAGCTTGCCCATCTCGCGGATATTCTCCAGCGGAAACTCGCCCCTGGCGTCCAGCTCGGCCGCCACCGGCGCAATGCGCTTCTGTGCAAAATCGCGGGCAATCGCCTGGATCGACAGCTGGTCTTCGGTGAAATTGAAATCCATGGGAGCTCCGCGGGAAATAATCAGCCGCCCATTATAGATGCTGCCCGAATCGGCGATGTGCAGGCGCAGCATGGATCACCCGCCATACCGGTCGACTCACGTCCATTCGCGCCGGTGTCCAGCGCGCATCCGCCGTCTGTACCACGCAAGCTCACATCGCTTGACGCCCCGCCAAAGCACGGCCAGACTTGTTATCTCTTTATCGCGATAAAAGGATGCCGACACATGTCAGGTGCCTGCAAACAGATGATCGCAAGCGGCCGCCGAGGAGTCTGCTGATGGATCTGGCGACCGCCTCCAGCGTGCTGCGATTGCTGGCCGACCCCACCCGCGTGCGCCTGCTTGCCTTGCTGGAACACGAGGAACTGACCGTGGCCGAACTGGCCGCTGTACTGCATCTCGCACAGCCACGAGTATCCACCCACCTGGCCAAGCTGAAAGAAGCCGGCCTGGTGCGTGATCGTCGCGCTGGCGTGTCGGCTTACTACCGCGCCAACAACGAGGGTGACGAAGCCCAGCACAACCTGCTCAGCTCGCTGCGCGCAAGCATCGACGATGCCCTGCTGCGCGAGGACAACGCGCGGCTGCCCGGCGTGCTGGCCAACCGCGCCCGCGAGGAAGGCTGGGCCGACACCGTCGCCGGCGACATGGAGCGCCACTACTCCCCCGGCCGCACCTGGGAAACGCTGGCGCGCTCGCTGTTGCAGTTGCTGGGTACCGGCGACGTGCTCGATATCGCCTCCGGCGACGGCATCACCGCTGAGCTGCTGGCGCCGCATGCGCACTCGATCATGTGCATCGATTCGAGCGAGCGCGTGGTCGACGCCGCCGCCAAGCGGCTCAAGGCATTCACCAACGTGCAAGTGCGTCAGGGCGACATGCATGCGCTGGATCTTGGCGATCAACGCTTCGATCTGGTGTTGATGTTGCACGCGCTGACCTATGCCGAGCACCCGACGCAGGCCGTGGCCGAAGCCGCGCGCCTACTGCGACCGGCGGGGCGGCTACTGGCCGTCACCTTGGGCCAGCACGATCACCGCGCCGCGGTCGAACCATTCGACCATCGCAACCTCGGCTTCAGCAGCGAACAGCTCGGTGGCTATGCGCGCGACGCCGGGCTGGAACTGATCAGTTGCAACCGGCTCAGCCGCGAGCGCAAGGCGCCGCATTTCGAAGTGATCAGCCTGCTGGCGCGCAAACCAGGCTGAGGCACCCGCCCTCAGCACAGAAAATTCAGTACGAGAAAATTCAATGAGCACCTTGCCCTGGCTTCACCCCGATCGCGTCGCCCTGCTGCTGCAGGGCCTGCAGCAACGCATCCTGATCCTCGACGGCGGCATGGGCACCATGCTGCAGGGGCATGCGCTGGAAGAGGATGGCTTCCGCGGCCAGCGTTTCGAGCAGGGCCACGATGGTCATGCCCATTCGCACGACCACCCGGGTTGCGACCTGAAGGGCAACAACGACCTGCTCACCCTGACCCAACCGGAGATTATCCGCGGCGTGCACGAGGCCTATCTGGACGCAGGCGCCGATCTGGTCGAGACCAACACCTTCAACTCCACCCGGATCAGCCAGGCCGACTACCGGTTGCAGCATCTGGCGTATGAGCTGAATCTGGAAGGCGCGCGGCTGGCGCGTGCCGCCTGTGATGCGATGACGCTGAAGACGCCGCACCAGCCGCGCTTCGTCATCGGCGTGCTCGGTCCGACCAGCCGCACCGCCTCGCTATCGCCCGACGTCAACGACCCGGGCTTCCGCAATGTCACCTTCGAGGAACTGGCGGAAAACTACACCGAGGCCGCCAACGGCCTGATTGATGGCGGCGCCGATGTGCTCATGGTCGAAACCATCTTCGACACGCTCAACGCCAAGGCCGCGCTGTTTGCTCTCAGCGAACTGTTCCATCAGCGCGGCGCGCGGCTGCCGGTGATGATTTCCGGCACGATCACCGACCGCTCCGGCCGCACGCTGTCGGGGCAGACCGCCGAGGCGTTCTACTACTCGGTACGTCACGCGCGGCCGCTGTCGGTGGGCTTCAACTGCGCACTCGGCGCCGATGACCTGCGCCCGCATATCCAGACCCTGGCCAGCGTCACCGACAGCTACGTCAGCACGCACCCGAACGCCGGCCTGCCCAATGCCTTCGGCGAGTACGACGAGAGCCCGGAACACATGGCCGAGGTGATCGGCAGCTTCGCCCGCGACGGCCTGCTGAACCTCGTCGGCGGCTGCTGCGGCACCACGCCGGCCCATATCCAGGCGATTGCCGCCGCGGTGCGCAACCACCCCCCGCGAGCCCTGCCCGCCGCCGCGACGGAGGCCGCATGATGGAGCGCCGCCACACCCGCCTTTCCGGTCTCGAACCGCTGGTGCTCACACCCGACCTGCTGTTCGTCAACGTCGGCGAACGCACCAACGTCACCGGCTCGGCGCAGTTCAAGAAGCTGATCAAGGAGGATCGCTACGACGAGGCCGTCGAAGTCGCGCGCCAGCAGGTCGCCAACGGTGCGCAGATCATCGACATCAACATGGACGAGGGTCTGATCGATTCCGAGGCGGCGATGACCCGCTTCGTCAACCTGATCTCGTCCGAGCCGGACATCGCCCGCGTGCCGTTCATGATCGACTCGTCCAAATGGACGGTGATCGAGGCCGGCCTGCGCTGCCTGCAGGGCAAGGGCATCGTCAATTCGATCTCTATGAAGGAAGGCGAGCAACAGTTTCTCGAACACGCGCGCAAAGTCCAGCAATACGGTGCTGCTGCGGTGGTGATGGCATTCGACGAGCAGGGCCAGGCCGACACTTGCGAACGCAAGGTGGAGATCTGCTCGCGCGCCTATGAGCTGCTGACCCGCGAACTCGACTTCCTGCCCGAAGACATCATCTTCGACCCCAACATCTTCGCCATCGCCACCGGCATCGAGGAACACAACAACTACGCGGTGGACTTCATCGAAGCCACCCGCGAACTGAAAAGGCGCTTCCCGGACTGCCACATCTCCGGCGGCGTCTCCAACGTGTCGTTCTCGTTCCGCGGCAACAACATCGTGCGCGAGGCAATCCATTCGGTGTTCCTCTACCACGCGATCAAGGCCGGCATGGACATGGGCATCGTCAACGCCGGTGCACTGACGATCATGGACGACATCGATCCGCCGCTGCGCGAACGCGTCGAGGACGTGGTGCTGAACCGCCGCGATGACGCCACCGAGCGTCTGCTGGAGATCGCCGACAACTACAAGGGCAAGCGTGGCGAAGCCGTGGTCGAGACCCTGGCCTGGCGCGAAAAGCCCGTGCGCGAGCGGCTCAGCCATGCGCTGGTACACGGCATCGACCAGTACGTGGTCGAGGACACCGAGGAAGCGCGCCAGTTGTCCACGCGACCGCTGGACGTGATCGAAGGCCCGCTGATGGACGGCATGAACGTGGTCGGCGACCTCTTCGGCGCCGGCAAGATGTTCCTGCCGCAGGTGGTCAAATCCGCCCGCGTGATGAAAAAGGCCGTGGCCTACCTGCTGCCCTACATCGAGGAGGAGAAGCTGCGCACCGGCGACACCGGCAAGAACAACGGCAAGATCATCATGGCCACGGTCAAGGGCGACGTGCACGACATTGGCAAGAACATCGTCGGCGTGGTACTCCGCTGCAACAACTTCGAGGTGATCGACCTGGGCGTGATGGTGCCGGCGCAGAAGATCCTCGAAGCCGCGATTGCCGAGAACGCCGACATGATCGGCCTGTCCGGCCTGATCACGCCGTCGCTGGAGGAGATGAGCCAGGTCGCGCGCGAGATGCAGCGCCGCGACTTTCACATCCCGCTGCTGATCGGCGGCGCCACCACCTCACGCGCACACACCGCACTGAAGATCGAGCCGCACTACAAGGCCGGCACGGTCTGGGTGAAGGATGCTTCGCGCGCGGTCGGCGTGGCGCAATCGCTGGTCAGCAAGGATCTGGTCGAGGATTTCCTGGCCAAGGTGCGTGCCGACTATGCCGACGTGCGCGAACGCCACAGCAACCGTGGCCCCGGCAAGCAGTTGGTGCCGCTGGAAAAGGCCCGCGCGCATCGGTTCCGCTGCGACTGGGCCAACTACGAGCCAGCACAACCGAACCAGCCCGGCATCAGCGTCTTTGACCACTACGACCTCGCCGTGTTGCGCGACTACATCGACTGGACGCCGTTCTTTCAGGCGTGGGAGCTGGCCGGCCACTATCCAGCCATCCTCAGCGACGCCGTGGTCGGCAACCAGGCCACCGAACTGTTCCGCGACGCGCAAGCCATGCTGGAGCGGATCATCGACGAAAAGTGGCTGACCGCCCGTGCCGTGATCGGCCTGTGGCCCGCCGCCACTATCGGTGACGACGTTGAGGTCTACACCGATGCCAGCCGTACCGAACGGCTGGCCACCCTGCACAGCCTGCGTCAGCAGGCTGACAAGCCGATCGAACGACCGAACCTGTGCCTGGCCGATTTCATCGCGCCCAAGGAGTTCGCCAAGCCGGACTGGATCGGCGGCTTCGCGGTAACCGCCGGTATCGGCATCGAGCCACACCTGGCGCGTTTCGAGGCCGATCACGACGACTATTCGTCGATCATCCTGAAGGCGCTGGCCGACCGTCTGGCCGAAGCCTTTGCCGAGCACATGCATGCGCGTGTGCGCCGCGAATTCTGGGGATTTGTCCCCGATGAAGCACTGGATAACGGCTCATTGATCGCGGAAAAATATCGCGGCATCCGCCCTGCGCCAGGCTATCCCGCCTGCCCCGATCACACCGAAAAAACCGTGCTGTTCCAGCTACTCGACGCTACCCGCCACACCGGCATCGAGCTGACCGAAGGTTTCTCGATGTACCCGGCAGCCGCTGTATCCGGCTGGTACTACTCACACCCGGACAGCCAGTATTTCGTGGTTGGCCGGCTCAGCAAGGAACAGATCGAGGACTACGCCAGGCGCAAGGGCTGGAGCCTGACCGAGGCGGAGCGCTGGCTGGCCCCCAACCTCGACTACGATCCGGATTGAGAGGCGGCGCCAGCGATTGCTCAGGCGGTCACGTCGCCGGTCAAGCTGTTCTTGCGGTGCCGCAGGTGGACGATGAGGTTGTACGCCGACACGAACACCGGGAAGAAATTCGAGAGGATGCCGACCGAATCGTTCTTGCCCACGATGAAGTAGGCCAGCAGCAGCGCACTGCCGAACACCGACAGCCACCAGAACGCCAGTGGCATCACCACCCGCTTGTACTTGCGCGTGTAGTAAAGCTGGACGAACCAGCGGCTGGTAAACAGCAAGGTGCCGGTGTAACCCACCGCCTTCCACGGGGTCAGATGAAACTGCTGCAGCGCATGAAGAATGGAGGCCAGATGCGTGTTGAGGAAGTCCATGGGGGCTTTTTTTGGCGGTGAGAGGCGGCAAGTCTAGCAACCTGCCCCCGCCATTCGCGCCAGCATCTTCAAAAAGCATTGACCCGCCCGCCGGGTGCCCCTAAAATTCCGCGTTCTCGGCGGGCGGTTAGCTCAGCGGTAGAGCACTGCCTTCACACGGCAGGTGTCACAAGTTCGATCCTTGTACCGCCCACCACTAAGATTCAGCGAAAAGGCCACCCTCGCGGGTGGCCTTTTCGTTGCATGGATGCCCGCTGCATGGCTCCGGGTCTCCGCGCCCACGAATAGCGCTCCACTCAGCCGATGCAGTCTTCAGACCGTAACCAGGTGGTCCCTGCACTCAAGACGACACTCTTCCACAAGTGCCCGCTCGACCAGCAGGGAAAAGAACTCGTCGCGCTGCAGGCCATATTCGCGATCAAACGGGCCGTTGATGGCCGCCTTGCGCATGGCGTCAAGGCTGGCGCGCAGTGAGCCCAAAACCACGCCGCCACGATGTACAAACTGATCCACCATCGAACTTGCCTGCACATGGCGTTCGCGGGAATACGGCTCGTCAAACAATTCGGAGAAGCGCTCCTCCCAGCGCAGCGCTGCCGCCAGTGCGCCAAGCGCACTGCCCGGGAACGGGTCATGCCGATCCAGCTCGAAATCGGCGAGCCAGCCCTCCAGGGCATCCGGTGGCATCGGATGGGCGAGCGCAAAGCCCTGACCGAAATCCGCGCCGAGTATCGTGGTCGCCTCGACCATGCCGGTCGATTCAAGCCCTTCGACAACCACTTCATGCCCCAGATCATGCCCCACCCGAATCAGCTGGCGGATCAAACGCAAGGTGCCCAGCGGATCCTGCCTGACCTGGCTGATGACGGCCTGGTCAATCTTGATGCGGTCGCAGGTCGACTGGCCGAGACGAGCCAGCAAGCGGCGACCCTGCGCCATGTCGCCGTCGACCGGCGCCGCATCCAGCGACTTGAGTGACTGCACGCCGGTGCTCGCCATCAACGCCCAGGGCCCGGTACCGTCATGGGACTCCAGCGCTTCAAACCGCAATGCCCCGATCGGACAACCGCTGACCTGCAGAACCGTCTCCACCGTCCGCGCATAACGGGCGTCCTGCACGGCCACCTCGGGTACGTTGACCGACATGCCCAGCGCAAAGCCCCGCCGTGCCAGCGATTGCCGAAAGGCTACCGCCTGAATCACACCATCACGGAACAGCCGCATCAGGCCAGCCGCTCCCAGCGCAGGCAGAAAGCTCGCCGGCAACTGCAGGGTTCCTGCGTCGTCACGCAATCGCGCCAGCGCTTCGAACCCGGCCAACTGCCGATCGGCAAGCCTGATCATCGGCTGATAGTGCATCCGCAACGCACCGCTCGCGATGATGACTCGCCAGCGCTCACGCACAAACGCAGGAAGCAAGGAGGCAAGCTGTCGTCGCGGAGCCATGTGCAGCAAGGCCAGCTCCATCACCGACTTGATCTGCTCGACAAAGGTCTGCTGGCTCTCACTCTGAAATCCCCCCGCGTAAGGGCTGTAGAGCGCAAGAATTGCGAACGGTTTGCGTGACGGCAGACACAGTGGAATGGCGACATGCGATACCACGCCATGCCTTGCGGCGGTATCACGCCAAAGCAACATGGCGGGATCACCGCCATAGTGCGCGCACCGCTGTATGCCTGCGGTATGCCAGGCGCGTGCGACAGGCTCTTCCTCCCTGAGCGGTTCCGGATTGAGCACAAGTGCGGGCACCGTGCCGCCGTTGGCTATCCGCAAGTGCTCGGCAGGTACGGAACCGGCAACGATTTCGTGAACCATGTTGCCGTATGCATCCGGGCGCCCTGCAGCGCAGGCCACCACCTCCTGATGAGATGCCAGGATGCTCACGACGCCCTCGACCAGTTGCAGGTAGTCGTGGGCCGACCAGGACATGGCATGGACCTTGGCCAGAACGGCGCTGCGTCGGCGTTGCAGTTCCGCCATGCTCTCGCGCTGCCATTCCTGCTCCATGGCCAGTCGCTGCAGTACGATGGCGAGCGCATGACGATGCGACCGGGTGCCCGGACCGAGCGTACCGACAAGCAGGCCACGCAACTGCTCACTCGCCTCCAGCAGCCACACTTCCTCAAGTCCGCAGGCCGCCTGGCAAAGGCCGGCCTTGAAGGCCCCTTCGCGCTGACGATCCAGCTCGAGGTCGGGATAAAACAGGGTCTGCAACTGCCGGGTCAAGCGCGACTTGAACGCATCCCGTGCATACGGCGGAAAACAGGCCAGGATCCCGACGATGCCCTGGTGAAGTTGTATCGCCGCGCTGAATCGCTCCACGATGAAGGGCAACTGCGGCTGCCACGCCTCGATGCAGGGCCGCAGCAGCGCGGCGGCATGTGCACCATGTGGAGCCGCCGCACTGGCGTCATCCTCGGCGGACTCCTGCGCGGCGGACTCCGTCAGGGCCAGCGCCCACCAGCTCGAACGCTGCTGCTTGTGTGACTTGACCAGATACATCGCCTGATCGGCAAGTCGAAGCAATTGCTCGCCACTGGCCTGGGCGTGGTTCGGATACAAGGCCACCCCGAGGCTGACCGTGATCTGGATGGTCGAGTCACCGATGAGGATCGGCTGCTGCAGCGCCTGCCACAATCGATCCAGCAATACGTCCAGATCCACCTCGGCAGCCAGCTCCTCGAATACCAGCACAAACTCATCGCCGCCGAGTCTGGCGACGTAATCTTCGGAGCGCAGCGATCCGCTCAGCCGGGTTGCCAGTTCGATCAGTACGCGATCACCTGCCGAGTGTCCATGACGGTCATTGATCGGCTTGAGATCGTCCAGATCCAGCATGCCGACTGCCACCAGTCGCTGATGTCGCGCCGCCCGCACGAGCGCGCGTTCGAGATGGTGATCGAGCGCGCGGCGGTTGGGAAGCCCGGTCAGGGAGTCATGCAGGGCCAGATAGGTCTGCCGTTCCTGCTCCTGGAACAAGGCCTGACGGTTGCGGTGCTGCCGCAGCGCCAGGCCCACCGTATCCGCGATCTCATCGAGCAGCTGACGCATATCTGCATCGAAGGGGTCAATTTCAGCCGTGACCAGAAGCAGCAACGCATCGGCGCTACGCGCCGCTTCGGTGTCGACCGTCGGTGAAGAAAAAATGGGCCAGCAGCCGAGCGCCGTCATCCGCGCCAGCGGCTCGACGCGCCAGGCGTCGGACACGTCGGGGTGCGTGGACGGCTGCAGGCGCACGGTCGGCACGCCTCGCATGTGGGTCAACGTGGGTGTGCGGATCGGACGACCCTCCGCATGAGCCGGCGGCTCCGACTGAGCCGTGATGGCATCCGCCACCGGACCGACGCTCACCACCCTGCGCAGGATCTCGCCGTCGGGCACCAGGACAATGACGGCCGCCGCGCCCGCAACTTCTACCAGCGTTTCTGCCAGAACCAGATAAATGGCTTCCGGAGCCGACTGGGCCAGCATCGTACGCTGGATCCTTCGGTGTGCATCGCGATAGCGGCTCAGGCGCAGATTGCGCTCGAGCAAGGCCTGGTCATCCCAGAATCGGGCAAGTTCGTCGGCGAGCCGCTGCGCCCAGTCGAGCAACTCGTCGGTGAGCGCCGGACCACTGGCTCGCGAATAGACGGCCAAGGCAAGCTGTCCCTCGTCTGCGGTTCCAGAGGTTGCCACGATGATCGAGCCAAATCCGTGCTGGCGAGCATCATCCAGCCACGGCTCAAAATCCGTTGAATCCACTGCAGTCAATCGTGCGCGGCCCTCGCGCAGGGCTATTCCGGCCGGTCCTCGCCCGCCCGGCTCGCGCTCGTCGTCGCTGATCCGCAACGACGATGCGTACTCGGCCTCGGGCCCAGCAGCGGTGATGTCGAGTCGAGACTCGCCCATCTCCCGCCGCCCGATCCAGACCAAGGGCAGATCCATGGTGCTGGCGAGCGTTTTGGCTACATCAAGCAAAGCCCGCCGACGATCGTGGCCGGGAGCGGCATGCAGCAGCGTCAGTGTCTCCGCCACGCTTTGGTAGAAGCGTTCGCGAAGCACACTGTGGCGCTGTTCCAGACCATCACTAGCCATGCCAATCCCTTTCACCGTTCGACCAATCCCGCCAATGTCCTCCTGCCCCCTGCTTCCGCAGATGCATCAGGCTCGGCACTCCTTGCTGGCCTTTGCGCACCACGCAGCAGCAGGTGGCTGTCAAGACCCGAATCACCGGTCGATCCGACCCGAAATACTGCCGGCAGCATGTCCAGATCCGCCGTTGCGATTCTTCAAGGGGTGTAGCCAAGCAAAAGGTGAGCCAACAACGAAAAGTCCACACAAACCCAACAAAAACAAGCATCTAATTCCCAAAGGTTCATACCCGGGCCGGACGCTGACGGTCCGCATCGGTGCTTTTTTGCGTCAGTTCGACCAGCCCGCGCGGAGCCGACACCGATTCAGGCCCGAACCCTTCAGGCCCATCTTGACCCGCGCCATCACTCCCCTTGCCGCGTTGTTGCGACCGGTGCTGATCATGCGATCAGCGCGCAGTCGCAGCAACTGGCAGCAGCGCTTCAGGCCCGTCTGTCCCCCGGCTCCGTCAAAGCTCACGGCGGCGACCTGTGCCAACCTGTGCCACCTTCCCCGCTGGAAGTTCCCAGATCGAGCGGCCAACCGAAAAATCTCAGGCCACGCGACCTGCAGTCGGTATCCTGTGCCTTTCGCAACCATCAGGATCAGGGCAGACACGGATGAGGGAGTACCCGGAGGGATTGATCGTGCATCGCGGCAGCCGCACCGAGCGGCTGGCTGATGTGCTGGCCGCGCAGCTGGAAGCGCAACGGCCGGCCAACCCGCTGGCCGCGCAAACCCTGGTGGTCGCGCATCCCGGCCTGCAACGGTGGCTGCTGGGCCGCTTCGCCCAGCGCAGCGGCGCGCAAGATGGGCATGGCATCGCGGCCAACTTCGAGATGATCCTGCCCTGGCAATGGTATGAACGCACCGCGCGCCAGGTCCTTGGCGACGAAGCCCTGATCGGCGGCGCCTACCGCCATGAATTGCTGCGTTGGCGCCTGCTGATGACCCTGCCCGCATTGAAGGCCACGGAAGTCAGCGCCTATCTGGCCGGGGATGATGTGGCGCGGCGCAGCTTTCAGCTGGCCGAGCATCTGGCCGGCGTATACACGCAGTACCTGATCTACCGGCCCGACTGGATTCTGCAATGGGAACAATCAGCCCAGCGCGGACAGGATTGGCAGGCCAGTCTGTGGCGGCAGGTGCAGGCCGGCATCAAGCGTCCCCATCGCGCCCAGCGCAGTGCGGCCCTGCTGGAAGCACTCCACGCCCACGCCGCGCGGGCCGACGCACCCTTGCATGTATTCGGCGTCAGCCACCTGCCCCCGGACGTGCTGCAGGCGCTGCAAGCCACCTCGCGCCACACGCCGGTGCACCTGTATTTTCCCGACCCGTGCCGCGAATACTGGTCGGACCTGCGCAGCCGCCGTTTTCAGCTGGCGCAGCAAGGGGATCCCGAGGCCCTGTATTACGAAATCGGCCACCCGCTGCTGGTGGCGCTGGGCCGCGTTCCGCAGGATTTCTGCATCAGCCTTGACGAATGCGACGCCATCGAGGAACGCGATCCGCTGGATGACGCCGAGCCGCTGGAAGATGCCGAATCGTTGCTGGCGCGCCTGCAGTCAAGCATTCGCTGCCTGCAACCCGAGCTGGTCGGCGCTACCTACCTGGCGAAGCAATCCGCTGGCGTCAGCAAGGACGATATGTTGCCGGGCTTGCGCGACGATCCCAGCCTGCGCGTGCATGCCTGCCACACCCGCCTGCGCGAGCTGGAGGTACTGAAAAACAGCATGCTGCGCTGTCTCGCCGACGATCCGAGCCTGCAGCATCGCGACATCGTGGTGATGGCGCCGGACATCAATGCCTATGCACCCTACCTTGCCGCCGTATTCGGCGAGCAGGCGAAATACGGCAGCGATCCACTGCATATTCCCTGGCATCTGGCCGACGTGGGCCTGGCCCGCGCGCACCCGCTGATGAGTGCGTTCGCGCAGGTGCTGGAACTGGCCGAAAGCCGTTTCACCGTCAGCGAAGTGATGGATTTTCTCGATGTGCCCGCGGTGGCACGTCGTTTTGCCATGGATGCCAGCGGCCGCGATGCACTGGAACGCTGGCTGCGACGCGCCCGGGTCGCCTGGGGGCTGGACGCCGACATGAAGGCCGAGGTTGGCGCCGCGGCCACCGACAGCAACTCCTGGCAATTCGGTCTGGATCGCCTGTACGCCGGGCTGGTGGTGGGTCAGGACAACGACACCGGGCGACAGGATGAGCCGCTGCTCGACGGCATCCTGCCACTGGATGGTGTGTGGGGAAATGCGGTCGAGGCACTGGGCCAGTTCGACCACCTGCTCGGTGAATTGCGCCGCGCGCGCAGCGCCTTCGCCGGTTCGCGGCCGCTGACTGAGTGGAGCCAGTGGCTGCTGGAGCTGATCGATGCGCTGTTCCTCGCTGACATGCGCGACGAGGCCGAAAACCAGGCACTCGATGCGCTGCGCAGGCTCGCCGCCAGTCTTGCCAGCCAGGCCATCGAGGCCGGCATGCACGCACCGCTGCCGTGGAGCGTCGTGCGCGAAGCATTGCGTGGCGCGCTGGATGCCGTACCGGAACGCCAGCCGTTCCTGCTCGGCGGGGTGACCTTCTGCGGGCTGGTGCCGCAGCGCTCGATCCCGTTCCGGGTGGTCTGCCTGCTCGGCATGAACGAGGGCGAGTTCCCGCGCCCCGGCAACGACGCCGGCCTCAACAGGATCCTCAGCCAGCCGCGCCGTGGCGACCGCGATACCCGCAACGAGGACCGCTACCTGTTCCTCGAAGCACTGATGTCGGCACGCGATGTACTGCACATCAGCTACGTCGGCGAAGGCGTTCGCGACGGCAAGCCACGCAACCCGGCGGCGCCACTGGCCGAACTGCTGCAGTTTCTGGATGAACAACACAATCTCGCCGACGATGAAAAAGCCGACCGGCCATGGCGCATCCGTCATCCGCTGCAACCGTTCGACGCGCGCTATTACGAGCGCGATGCGGACGATCAGCCACGGCATGATCCCCGCCTGTTTTCCTACAACCGCGCCTTTCTCTCCGCACCCATTGCGGATACCGGCCAGCGCTTCCTCAACACCTCGCCGTTGGCCAAGCCCACTGCATCGGTGCAAGGTGAAATCGCCCTCGGCGCACTCAAGCGCTACTGGCGCGACCCCGCCAGAGACGCGTTGCTGCGCGGACGGGGCATCAGCCTGCAGGCGCTGGACAGCGCCGAGTGGCCCGATCGCGAGCCGCTGGAAACCGGGCTGGACCGGATCGAACGCGTCGATCACCGGCTGCTGTTCGAAGCGCTTGCCGATGGCCGATCGACGCTGCCGGACGCGCCGCCGGCCTGGCTCGCGCGCTCCGGCATGCTCGCCGAAGGCGTGATCGGCGAACAGACCTGGGCGCAACTGCGGGGCTCGATCGAACCTCTGCTGCAGGGTTCCCTCAATTTGTTTGCCGACGGCCGGGCGCGCGCGGCGGCGCAGGCGATCGATCTCGATCTTGGCGATGGTCTGCGCCTGACCGGCGTGGTCGATCGCGTATTCCATGGCGCGCACGGCGGCCTGCTGCTGTTCGACCTGCAACCCACGCGCGCCGCCGGGCTGAAGGACATGCTCGGATATTTCATCGACTGGGCAGCGCTGCGGCTGAGCCTGGGCGACCGTGTGGCCGGCGAGTACCTGGAGCCAGGCAGCAAGACCCAGCCGGTTCGTCAGCCCGGCCTGCTTGCACCCATCAATGAACAGGACGCCGCACAACTTCGCCACGGCCTGCGCAGTCTCATCGCGGCGTGGCAGGCCGCCAGCGAACAGCCGCAGCTGTTCTTCCCCCGCACCGCGCAGGCCTATGCCGTGAGCGAGCCCGATGAACGACTGGGCAAGGCTGCCGCCGCATGGGCAGGTGACAGCTTCGGCCATGCCGGCGAGCGCGACTACGCGCCGGGTTACGCCGCCCTGCTCGCCCGCGACCTCGACCTGTTCGATCCAGGCGATGCCGCACACCACGCCTTCGTCGCCGCCACCGAGCTGGTGTGCGACGTACTCGATCCCACCCGGACGATGCTGATGAAACGACCGGAGGTTGCCAATGAAAACTGATCCATCCACGCAGCCCGTAGGAGCCCGTTGGCGGGCGATATCTTTGATATGGTCTTCATGCATCAGGGCAACAGCATCGCCCGCCAGCGGGCTCCTACGTGGCGAAAATCAGCCGCTCAATGGAGGTCGGCCGTGACGGCGCCATCTGTCCCCGCGCTTGACTGGCGCCGGATGCCACTGCATGGACGCAGCCTGATCGAAGCCAGTGCCGGCACCGGCAAGACCTGGAACATCGGGCTGATCTATCTGCGCCTGCTGCTGGAACGGGGGCTGCGAGTGGAGCAGATTCTGGTCACCACCTTCACTGACGCCGCTGCGCAGGAATTGCGCGAACGTCTGCGCCGACGCCTGATCGAGGCCGAACGCATTCTCGGCACGCTGCCGAGCGCTGCGGTCAGCGATGAGGACACCCTCGAAAACTATTTGATTGCGCACTGCCCGAACGAGGCCGACGCGCAGCGCGCGCTGCGCCAGATTCAGCTCGCCCGCGCTGATCTCGACCGCGCACCGGTGTCGACCATCCACGCGTTATGCCAGCGCATCCAGCGCGACTACCCGCTGGAAAGCGGCGCGGCCTTCGCCAGTGACAAGCTGTTCGACGAGCAGCAACTGACCCGCGAATGCGTGGAAGATTTCTGGCGCCGCCGCTATCTGGTCGGCAAGGTCGACCCGCGCGAGGCCGAACTGCTTTTGAAGGACGGTCCTGAGGGTTTGTTGCGCGATCTGGGAGGCCTTGCCAACAACGCCGACGCGCGCATCGTCGCCGGCGGGCTGGCTGAGCTGGAGCGCAGTATCGCCGTACTTTCAACCGCCGATAGCATCACCGAACTACAAGGGCTGACGGACAATACCGCGCTGTACAAGCGCTCCAATGCAGCGCTGCGCAGCCGGCTGGGTGAAATCATCCTGGCCCTGCGCCAGCACGACGAGGCACAGCTCGCCAAGTCGCTCAGCGACGTGTTCGAGCCTGAGAAATTGCTCGCGCAGGAAGCCATCCAGAGCGCCGGCACGCTGTCCGGACATCCCCTGATTCAGTCGCTGCAGGCATTGCGCCAGATCATCGGATTACGCGATGTCTTCACACGCGGCGCGGTGCTGGCCGAGGCCGCGCAAGCCTGCCGCGACGAGCTGCCGCGGCGAGCGCGCCAACGCCACGTGCTGACCTTCTCGATGCTGATCGACGCGGTCTACCAGCGGCTCTGCGGCGAGCAGGCCGACGAGGTGCTGGCCAACCGCCTGTACGAAGCGTTCCCGGTCGCCCTGATCGACGAATTCCAGGATACCGACCAGCGCCAGTTCGCGATCTTCGACCGCATCTACCGCGAACGCGGCACGCTGGTGATGATCGGTGACCCCAAGCAGGCGATCTACAGCTTTCGCGGCGGCGATATCGCCGCGTATCTGCGCGCCGGCGAGCAGGCCGACCAGCGCTTTTCGCTGGGCAGCAACCACCGTTCCAGCCGCGCCCTGGTTGAAGCACTCAACGCCTGGTATGGCCATACCGAAGGTGGCTTCGGGCATCCGCAGATTCGCTACCAACCAGTGCATGCCGCGGGCAAGGCCGATGAAAAGCCTTATACCGTCGATGCCATCGCGGTGCACAAACCGCTGGTGCTGCACCCGTTCCGCGGTGACGCCGTGGACAAGCGAGGCCAGCCACTGAAAGCACTGGGCGAGCTGGAAGCACGGGCGCTGGACGACTGCGCCAACCGAATTGCCGAGCTGCTCAGCGACCCACGCCAGCAGCTCGCAGGCCAGCGGGTCAGTCCGGGCGACGTTGCCGTGCTGCTGTCGACCAACCAGCAGATCGCCGGCCTGCGTGCGCGACTGGTCGCTCGTGGCGTGCCCTGCGTCGGCAGCGGGCGTGGCAATATCTTTGGCGGCGAGGTAGCGCGCGAACTGGAACTGGTCCTGTTCGCCGTGCTGCATCCCGACGACGACCAGGCCGTGCGTGGCGCACTGGCCACGCGCCTGCTCGGCGCCACGCTGGATCAATTCAACGCCTGGCACGAACAGCCCGATACCTTCGAGCGCGAACTCGAACGATTCGAGGCATGGCGTGCACTGGTGCGCAGCCGCGGCGTGCTGGCCCTCGTCGAGGACGTGCTGGCCACCCGGGCCACGGTGCTGCTGGCACTACCGGAGGGTGAGCGCGCGGTTACCGACCTGCGCCACCTGGGCGAGTTGCTGGCGGCTGAAGAAAGTTCGCAACAGGGGCTGGACGGGCTTTACGCGTGGCTTGCCGAGATGCGCCAGGAGGGCAGCGACGGTGATGCGGAGGCCGCTGATGAGCGTCAGTTGCGTATCGAAAGCGACGCGCGACGGGTGCAGTTGCTGACCATCCATGCCAGCAAGGGCCTGGAATTTCCGATCGTCTATCTGCCGCTGGTCTGGCGCATCGGCGATCGCAGCGGCCCGCGTTCACCCAAGCTCCTGCGTTACCACGATGCCAACGGCCAGCGCTGTGTCGACCTTGGCTCGGCCGACTTCATCGCCCATCGAGGCCAGCACTTCCGCGAGGAGCTGGAAGAACGCCTGCGCCTGCTCTACGTGGCGCTGACCCGCGCCGTGCATGCGGTGCATGTGTACTGGGTCGATCGCGGGGCGCCTGCCGCAGACGATGAGCAAGCCTGGAACGTGGCGGCGATCGACGTGCTGATGCAGCAGATACAGCAACGTCTGCAGCTCCCCGTGGGGGAGGCCTCACTGCCGTCGATGGTCGAGGCGCTCGATGGCATCGCGCTGTCGCCACCGTTCGCCAACACCACCGTGCGCTACCGTGCGGTTACCAACACCCCATCGGCGCGCGCCACGCAGACCCCATTGCCCTCATCGCGGCCCTTCCAGTGGCTGCACAGTTTCAGCGGCCTGACCCGCCATGCGGCCAGCGCGGTGGTGCTGGGCGATAGTGGCGCGACCGACGAGACCGGAGCTGTGGAAGACCTGGTCGGCGACAGCCTCACTGATGCCGCCGAAGACCCACGCCTGCTTGCGCTCTATCCCTTGCGCGGCCCGCGCTTTGGCGATGCCGTGCATCAGGTGCTTGAACTCGCCCAGCCTGGTGCGGTCTGGCCCGGGCAACGCGGCTTGCTGCAAAGCCAGCTTGCGGCACAGGCGATCCGGCCCGGCAGCCTCACCGAAGATGAAGCGCTGGAACGCGTCGGCCGCATGGTCGACCGCACTCGTCAGAGCGATCTTGGCGACGGCCTGCGGCTGATCGACATTGACCCCACCCAGCGCATCGTCGAGTTTGAATTCCAGTTCCCGGTGCAACGCGTTTCGCTGGCACGGCTGAGGCGGCTTTGCGCCCTGCACGGTCATGCCGAGGTAATTCCCGCGAGCCTTGAGCAGACCACACTCAACGGCATGCTCACCGGCTTCGCCGACCTGATCCTTTGCTGGGACGACCGCTTCCACGTGCTCGACTACAAGACCAACTGGCTCGGCGCCCGACTGGACGACTACCGTGGCGACTCGCTCAATGCTGCGATGGCCGAACATCACTATCCGTTACAAGCGCTGCTTTACACCGTGGCACTGCATCGCTACCTGCGTCAGCGTATGGATGCCTATACGGCCGAACGACACCTCGGCGACAGTTGGTATCTGTTTGTGCGGGCGCTGGGCATGGCGCCAGGACTTGGCGTATGGCGACGGCGCTGGCCGGCGGCGCTGATCGAAGCACTGGACGATGCCTTTGCGGGCATGCAGGAGGTTGCCGCATGAATCACCCCGTGACCGAACTGGCCGACAGCAGCGCGCGCGCGATCGACCAGAGCCTGGCGCAGTGGGTGCTCAAGCGCACCGGCTCGCCCCTGCTTTCTGCCGCGGTGAGGGCGGCCAGCCGTGCGGAAGGACAAGGCCATGCCTGCGCCTCGCTGATTGATCCGGACACGGACGCCGGCTTCGACGCGGAGGCGCTGCTGACGCTGCGCCAGCACGACTGGGTGGGCGATGGCTGCCGCTTCACTCCCTTCGTGCTGGATGCGCGTGGGCGCTTTTATCTTTGGCGCAACTGGCAGCATGAGAACAAGCTCGCTGCGGCCATACTGAAACGCTGTGCGCAACGCACCCTGCCGGTTGCAGCCGATGCTCTGGCCGCTGATCTGGCGACACTTTTCGCCGGCATGCCGGCCGGCCCTACCGACTGGCAACGAGCTGCGGTGGCTGCGGTGCCGGGAACGCGCCTGTTCGTGCTCACCGGCGGCCCCGGCACCGGCAAGACCACCACCGTGGTGCGCATGCTGCTTATGCTGCTACGCCACGCCCAGGCCTGCGGCCTGCCCACGCAGCCATCGATCGTACTGGCCGCACCCACCGGAAAGGCTGCACAACGGCTGGTACAGGCCATCGCCAAAGGCAAGTCGGAGTTGCAAGCCAGCTTGCCAACCTCAGACGACAGCGATTTGCTGACGCAAATCCCGCATGCCGATGCGCGCACCCTGCACCGCCTGCTGGGCTACATGCCGCGCGAGAACACCTTCAGTCGTGACTCGCAGCACCCCCTGGCCCATGACATCGTGGTGGTCGACGAAGCATCGATGGTAGATCTGGCGATGATGCGCCACTTGCTTGATGCCTTGCGCCCGCAATCGGTACTGATCCTGCTGGGCGATCCCGGGCAGTTGGCCTCGGTGGATGCCGGCTCGGTACTGGCGGACATCGTCGCCGGGACCGGCCAGAACACCTTGCCTGCCGACCTCGCTCTGCTGCTCGGCCCGCTGCTGCAGCAGACGCCCGCGGCAGCATCCGAACCGGCGCCACTCGCTGGCCAGGTCATCACCCTCACCCACACCTGGCGAGCCGGCAGCGGCCTGCAAAGGGGCATCGAAGCACTGCGTGGCACACCCGACCCCGCGTGGCTGGACGCCTTGTTTAATGACCGCGCCGATGGTGATCTGCATGTGCGCCGCTGCACCGACCCGAGCCATTTGCGGCTTCGGGTGGATAGCTGGATCGAAGCTCACGTCAACCTGCTGCAGTCGCTGCTGAGCCCGCCTGTGGAGCCTGCCACCGCCCTGCATCGCCTGCGCGAGATACAGATCCTTTGCGCGCTGCGCGATGGCCCGTTCGGGGCACGGGGAATCAACGCATTGATCACACGCAGGCTCGGTGCGCGCTTCGACATCGACAGTAGTAAAGCCTGGTATCACGGTCGCCCGGTGATCATCACCCGCAACGACTATGCGCGCGGCCTGTACAACGGCGATGTAGGCATTGCGCTGGAAGGCGACGAGGGATTGCGTGTGTGGTTCGAGACCAGCGACCGTGACGGCAAAGCGGGCCTGCGCAGCTATTCCCCGCGCGCCCTGCCCGCGCACGAAAGCGCCTGGGCCATCACCATCCACCGCAGCCAGGGTTCGGAGTATCGCGACGTGGCCGTGGTACTGCCGCCCGACGCCGACAACCGCATCCTCACCCGCGAACTGGTTTACACCGCCATATCGCGTGCCCGCAGCCACGCTGAAATATGGACCACGGACGAGTCACTGCGCGCCGCGCTGGCTCGTCCGGTCATGCGACAGGGCGGATTGCGGGAACAACTACAGGCAAGCCATCCGCCAAGGCTGGAGGTGGCGCCTGATGGGTGAGATCAGCTTGGCGTGCAGCTGGCGCCGGCCGCGAGGGAGGTCGTGATGATCCGGCCCGATCCGTTTACATCCAACTGAACGCCTGGCGCCTTGCTGCTGCTTTCCCCTGCGCCACTGGTGCCGCTGCGATAACACGTATCAAAGGTCAACGTCGGAGCGCTGGGTTTGAGCTGTCCCTGCATGCCGAAGCTGATCACGGTGGTGCCCAGGGACTGAATCGACACGCCTTGTTGTTGATCGGTTGCTCGCAACAACGTGGACGTAGCTGCCACATAAGCCTTGTTGGCCGAGGCAGCACCCGCGGGATAGGTGTAGACGATCCAGCCCGTGTCATAAATCGTGCTGCCCGATGTGCAACCCGACGCCTTGCTGCCGGGGCACATCGAGACGATCTGCCCACGTGTGATCGCCTCAGTGCGGGCATAGGACAGGCTGGCCAGCAACGCGTTGCTGGCCGAACTCACCTGGTTGCGATGAATCAGGTCGCGAAAGCTTGGCAGCGCAATCGCCACCAGGATGGCGGCCACGACAATCGTGATCATCAACTCCAGCAGAGTGAACCCGCGCGAACGTAACGGCATGTTGGTCATCGTGCTCACCAGCAGTTGCCGTTGGTGTTGTGAGTGGTGTCCGTCGCTGCTGGCAGTTTCGTGCCGGTATTGTCGATCGACAGAGCGCCGCAGACATCATTCGCCTGGGCTCCGACGGGCGTGGCAGTGGCAACAAACGCCTGCGAACTGCTCGAGACCACAGATGCGACCGAGTAATAACCCTTCTCCGATATCGCCGGGTTGCTGAAACCCAGACTCGTACTGCTGCTCCCGCCAAGCGCGCCATAGCTGTTGTTGGTCGCGTAGAAGCGCTCTTGTGCATTGGCAATCCGCAAGAGCAACTCCTGCCCGTCGACCCGGTGTGCGCGAAAGGCATAGCGCCCATAGGCCGGAATGGCGATCGCAGCGAGGATCGCGATGATGACCACCACGATCATCAATTCAAGCAGGGTAAATCCCTTCACGCGCGCCATGGCCACCTCTCCCTCGTTCACGTTACTGGTCATTGTTCAACTCCCGCCAGGCACGCCGGCGCCAGAGAGCATCATTGATATTGAGACTGCCACCGCCTTGCAGTTGCAGGCCGGGCACGAGCAGGCTGCCACCACCGATGACCGAGGCCACCGGCACCGAGCCCCCCGTGGGCGGGTTGTTGACCAGACCACCAACAATGCTCACATCCGTAGCACCCCAGCCACCGCTGGGTGCACCAGGACCTGAAAGGCCGCCACCCGAACCACCATTGGCCGCATTCAACACCATCAGTGCGCCACCAATCGTGGCACTGCATGGATCCTGCGTGCCGGGGATCAGCGTCGTGATGATCGCGCGGTTGGTGTCGAACAGCGCCCCTGCCGTGACCACCATCCGCTCACCGGGCGACCCACTGAGGTTGAGATCGATGTACCAGCCGTTCTGGGCCGCGGTCAGCTTGTTGTCAGTCAGACCTCTCACCGTCGTGGTGCCGTTGGACGAGAGCCCCTGGTACAGCACTTGCTGCTGCAGATCCGCCTTCACCGCGGTGATCGGCTTGCCGCTCGTGTCCAGCTTGTCGCGGATGCCGTAGATCGATTGGGTCGGCGCACTATTACTGGTGTTGTCGGCCGCTCCGAGGTATTTGCCGGTACCGAAGACCACCATGAAGCGGTTGGTCGCCGGATCCGGGAACAGCCGCGGCATCACCGTGATCGGCTGGGCACCCTGCGTGGCAGGCTTGAATGCGAGGGTCACGCCTGCCTGCCAATTGGCCGGGTTCGGATCCGTCAGGTCGAAACGCCACAGATTGCCATTGAGATCACCGGCAAACGCCACATCGTCGATCTGATCGTTGTTGTAATCGCCCAGCACCACCGATGACAGACCACCACTAGTGACGCCGGAAATCGTGGTCAGCGTCTTCAACTCACGGATCAACGCGCCGGTCTGCGCGTCCAGGATGAACAACGAGCTGTAGCCGTTGGAGGCCGCGGCGAGGGTAGTGCAGTTCGCCGGCTTGTCGGATTTGCTGCAATCCGGAAAATAGCCACCCGGTACCAGCACCACCCACTTGCCATAGGCGAGACGGGCAATGTTCGGCTGACCGAAGGTGTAGCCGAGGTTGGCAGGATTACCTACGCCGGAGACCGCCGGCGAATCGGAGGTGAATTCCCACAACACCTTCTGGTTGGCATTCGCCTCGGTGACCTGGGTAGGGTCAGTGATGTCCAGTGCGTATACACCACGCCCGCCAAGGCGCAGACCACCCACCATCAAGGTATGCCAGCCCGCAGTAGTAACCGCTGGTGTGTTGCTGGCCGCGCCAAAAAACACATCGCGGGTGACCGGCGTCGCATCGACCGTCGGTGAAAACTTGAAATTGCTCTTCGCGGTCAGATTGCCCAGGTTGCCGTACACGCCACGCGGCACGTAGGCGAATATCTCCTGACCCGCATTGGCATCCGGCACTGCGACAGGCGGAGTTGCCGAATTGAGCACCTCCTTCGCGTTGAATGCGTGCAGCATGCCGTCGTTGGCGCCCACGTAAACAGCAGGCAGGCGATTTTTGTAATAGCTGACGAACGCTTCGTAGCTATGGCAGGTAGCAAGCGTCGGCGCCGACGCATTGCAGGTCGCGCCGTCATTGGTCATGGCAAGCGCCTCGCTGCTCGTGGCCGGCCAACTATTCCGATAGCCACTCGCAGGAGCACCTACATAGACCGCCTGCGAATTGATGACGGCGCCCAGCAGGCTGCTTCGTGTCCGATAGGTTGTTCCCTCAAGCGTGCGTATGCCACGCAGATAATCCAACCTTGCCTGCCCGGTGTCGGTCGACCCGGTACTGGCTGGCAATCCGCTCAGCAGGGTTTGCGCGCTGACATAACTGCTGCCGGTGCTGGCGGTGAGATTGTCCAGATCGCTGGCGAAGGTTCGGAACGGCGCGCCCGTGTTGAAGCTGCCATCGGCTGATTCCTTGGAAGTAAGAATCTGACGGCTGGACGGCACCGTCTTGCTGGCGTCGGTAAGAATAACGCCAGCATCCCACTGCAGCCCGGATACCGTGCCATCGACATTGGCCGTAATCGCCTGGAACACTCCGCTCCAGTCACCCGAGCTGTAACCCGCTGTAAAGCCGAGCGCACCCTGTACCAGCACACTTGTATTGAGCGCACTGGTGGTCGCCGGTACGTTACGAGCGCTGATATTGGTGAGAATGTTGGTCAGCTGATCGACCAAGTTTTGCGGATTGGCTGCGTTGAAGTAGGCCCCACGGCTGTTGACGGCCGCATGCCAGGTATCATCGATCGCCGCCGGGTTGTTGTTGATGGGCGTGGTCCAGCCGATGCTGCCGGAGGAATTGGTCTGACCACGACGCAACCGGCACAGGTCGTTGGCCGAGTCGACACAATCCGCATCTGCAGAGTAAGTCAGATTCCCTGGCACACCCAAGGTCACCATATACTGAACCAGGTGAGGCCAATTGGCCGGGTCGTTGTTGGGATTGAAGTATTTCTCCAACGTTGCGGATGTGGCACCACTGACAACACCGGTGGAGCCGTCGGGCATGTACGGCGGAACAATCTTGCCATTGGCCACGTTGTACAGATCCGGACGCAGGTCCGTGGCCCAGTAGTTGAAGGCGATATTGGCCAGCGACGAGGTATACGCCGAACCCTGCACGTTCCAGTACGGGCGCGATTCCGGGGTGCTCGCCGAATAAACCGTACCGTCAGGCAGGTTGCCTGCGACGGCCGCCTGCGATGTCTGGAACGGAGTCGGCAATGTCGGATCGCCTTCATTCCAGTAACCGTCAGTCACCAGCATATGGTAGTTCTGCCGGCAAACCAGTTCCAGGCCATCAGCGCCCGTAACCGTCGGCACCTGCCAATAGGGATCGAGCAGGTTGCCGGTGCCGCCTGTATTGCCATTGCCGCGCTGGAAAAACTGACCGGCACGAATCGTGGAAGCGCGATTTGGTGTGCCGCCGCTTGCAGTCACCTGGAAAATCCAGTTGAAAAATGCGCTTCGGTAGCAATCCGGCGCCACCTTGACTGCACCGGAGCGCTGGGTGTTCTGGGGGTCGATGGACGTGGCATTACAGCCAGCTGCATCAAGCAAGCTGGTGATGATGGCTGTGCTTGGTAGCTTGAAGCTGCCGTCATTGATGTTCTGCCAGGCCGCACGAATGCTGTTGCCGTAACCGCCGCTATCAGTGTCCGCCCCGAGTGCGCCGAATACCCGCGAAAGCGCCGTACGGGTCATCAGATTGCGCGTTCGATAGTAGGCATACCAATTGGCAAAATTCTGCCATTGGTTGACCGACTTCCCGTTGATCGTGACGGTCGTGTTGGGAATCGCTACCGCTTCCCAGTTGCCGGCGGTGAAAAGATTGGCAGCACCCGCGGTCGTTGGGTTGCCATAGGTGTCAACGGCGACGTTCGGCGCTGACGCCTTGTAGCGGTAGTAGTAAGGACCGCCGTTGGGATAGACGCTGCCATCCGGCCCGGTCGTGACGCCATCCATCGGTGAATTGCCATAGCCGCATTTCCAGCGACGGTCCGTACCCGCCGTAGGCGCGGGATAGGTTCCATTCGTGTAGGAATTGGTGTTGTTGCTGTTCGCGTACCAGCCGCTACCCGCGGGATAGTTGCCATTGGCCCAGCTACCCTTCCCAACCCAGTAACTGGGCTTCTGGCTTGTATTCCACGCGCCCGAGCCAGTGTAGTAATAGCCGCTCTTCGGGGTATAGGGGATAACGCCATTCAGAATAGTGAGACCAGTAGGATCCGTCGTTCCATTGGGGTTGTTGTTGTAGCCGGCAGCCGAGGCGGTCACCGGCTGGTAGGGACGATTGATGCCGATGCCATCAAGCGGAACGGCGGCAAGGGTCGCATCCGCGTCGGGAAATGTCGTGCCATCGGCCTTGACCGGAGGCGTATAGACCACGTTCGGGTTGTAGTAGACACCGTTCATGGCCTTGGAAAGAATATTGTTGGTGTCGGTCACCCGCGGGTCGATCAGGCCAGCACAGAACCAGGGGCCATTCCAACTGCCACCATCGAAGGGGCGGCTGTCGCCCATGTAGTTGCTGGCCATCGAGCCGGAATCATCGAAGGTGACCACGATGTTGGGCGCTACTGCCTGGGTGACATTCGGCGGCGTGGGACTGAGCTCCACGATGCCGCTGGCGGCCATCGCCTGGCCAGGAGCAGACAAGCCGGCCAGAAAGGTGAGCGCAAACGCTACCGCGGCAAGACTCGAACGGGACTGGGAAAGTCGCTTGATCAACATGGTCTGGATACTCCGACTCAATTGCTCTTGGCCGCGAACGTGCCTTCCAGCACGCGTACAGTGTTGGCGCTGCCACCCGTGGCGCGGGCGGTAATGCGATAGATATGCCGGGAAGTACTCGACGTTCCGGTACCGGTGCTGCCCGTGGTACCGGACTCATGCAGACCACCACCCACACCGGGCGGCAACTCCACGCCCAGATCCTCGATCATGTAACGCGGGTTGTTAGCCAGGCCACCATTGATCGCCGCGGTGTAATCGACGCCATTTGCATAACCCTTGTACTCGGTCGACCCTGCCGTGACCCATCCTTGCTGGGTGCGGAACGCCACTACGTTGGCAATCGGCTGCGCCGGATCATAGATATAACAATCTGTAAAGATGCCGGTGCCGCAATTGAGCGGGGTGGTTATATTGCTGGTGCTCGTCCAAAGCTTCCATTCGGCCCCGCGCAACGCCGTTTGCGCGCTCATTTCGGCTTGTTGCGCATTCCACAGGCCGCCGACCATGCGTTCCTGCAGCAACGAGCGTCCAGAGGCGCTGAGCGCAAGGATCGTCAGCAGCAGCAGAAAAATCAGCGCCACCACCAGTACCGCGCCTCGCTGCGCGCGACTTGATGGGTAGCGGGATAACTGCTTGCAGGGACTCAACATGGTTTGCTCCATTGACTCGAAAATCCAGCGGCACACACAAGCGCCGTCGCAGGCATTACGGGTTGTAGTTGCGTACAGGCACGAGAATATTGAATTCGCGGCGCAGCAGCTGATCAGGGAACCCCTGGTCGCTCGGCCTGACCAAGCGGCTGGAATCTTCCGGCGCCAGCAGGCCTGTGTTGGGATCACCGCTGTAGCTGTAGAACAGGTCATTGGGGGCCAGAGTGAACAGTGGCACCTGGCCGTCCATCAGCAAACTGACTTCGATGCTGGTTACACCCCGCCATAGGCAACCGGTCGTGGTGATGGCGTTGAGTTCGGCAGGCGGACAGCTGGTGGCGGAATCCACTTGACCGGCAGTGAGAAAACTCACGTTGCCGCTGGCATCCTGCACGCCATACTTGAAATCCATCCGCTCGACACCGCGCACCAGCTCATCTTCGGAGCCGCCCCATTTTGGATTGGGCGTACCCCCGTTGACCCGCCGCACCAGTGCACCCGTGAACGGTGATTTTCCGTCGTTGTTGACGCTGACTACCTTCAGGTAATACGTGACGGTCTGAAAATCGCGATTCACGTCAAACACTTTCGGAACCGACTCGGGCGGCTGTGCCGACGGCAAGCCGGCGGCGGGCCCGAAGCCATTGGTGGTGTCGGTCAGTGGCGTCAATGTGGGCGAGGTGAAACTGGCAGCAAATATCTGCGCGTTCGAGCAGTCCGCCAGCATCACCAGATCGCCACTGTTGAAATTGGTCAACGGCGGCTCACCCTGGGCAGTCAGTGGTTTCAACGTGATTGAAGTGATCGTGCCGGCGCTGCCACTGGTCGCCAGCGTGCTGCCACCCGGGGCACCAATGGACCAGCCGCTGGTCGGATTGACATAGCGAACGGTAATGACGTCGGAGCCCTTCACACGCCCGTTCAATGCCGCCGTCATCGTCGGGATGGCCGTGACGGTAGTGCTTGGATCAACAGGTGTACATAAGGTCAGCGTGCAATCGTAGCCTCGCATATAGAGGAAGGACGGCATGCTGTACGGCGCCGACGGCGCCGCAGGGTAAGCCCCCGTAGCCCAGCCTGTAGTGACATCGCTCAGCGCACCACCGGTGCCGATCAGCTTTTTCGCGTAGACAGTGGGAGCACGCAACTGATCAAGCATGTTGCCGCCTGACGCCGCTGCCGCAACACCACCCGTGTTGTTGCAGTACTGACCGTTGGCCATGCGCAGGTCAGTGCCGATGCGACTCATCGCAAAGCGACCCTCCTCCTGCAAGCGCGCCACCTGGTTCTGCGCCTTGTTGCTGCTGTTTGTCGAGGCGAATACCGTCACGATACCGGCGGCAACCAGCAGGCCGAGCACCATGGCCACCATCAACTCGATCAGGGTGAAGCCGCGTTGGCGCCACGAATGCATGCGTTCGACCATCACGGCTGGAACTCCCAGGTAAAGGTTTGCGGTGTATTGCCACTATTGCTCTGGTTACCCGCGCCCTGCTCGCTCCATGCAATCTTCATCTTGCAGGTGCCGCCATAGGGCGGGCGCATGGGCAATTGCGACGTGGGGTCATAACCCACCGTCCCGACCCCGCTACAGGCAATGGTGGCGACTGGGTTCGGCAGGAAGGTGTTCAGCTGAGCACTCCACAACCGCTGATCATGCGTGGCGAGATCGGCCGGATTGCAGGGAGAACCAGAGGCGCAACCCACCACTGAAGATGACACCGGGTAGCTCCCGTTGTAGTTGCCCTTCCAGATGGCAATGGGATTTCCACTCATCCTGCCAGCCATGCTGTTGGCCAGAAACACCACCTGGGTGCGCAGGTAAGCCGCGTGATTGGAGCGCGTAGCCATCACCATCAGGCTGGCCAGACCAATCAGCCCAATGCTGAAGATCAGCACGGCCATCATCACTTCGATCAACGAGACGCCCCGCTGACGCGACAAGACTTGCATGTCATTCTCCCCATTACCCTAGCGTTCACTGTACTCAACCGGCTGCCAAGGGCTAGCCCTTGGCCGACAAGCGGTAGGATTTACCCGATAAGCGGCCCACACGCACCCAAAAAAGGTGATCGCGGTCACCTTGCAGCAGCGCGTCAGCTCTGTTCAAAGCCCTCAAGAAGAGCTCGGCAGGCGATGCATACAGGCCAAAAAAAGGCCCGCTTTGAGCGGGCCTTTGAAGTCTTGGTGCCGGAAATAGGAATCGAACCTACGACCTACGCATTACGAATGCGCCGCTCTACCAACTGAGCTATTCCGGCGAAAGAGCCGCAGATTTTACGGTGTGAATGCCTTTTGGTGCAAGCG
>JBBQQL010000018.1:0-37090 GCA_038215995.1 Lysobacterales bacterium | reverse complement strand
GTGCAGCTTGGTCTGCGCAGGAAGGCCGCCTGATTGCGGGTGTCCTCCCATTCAAGTTCAAGCCATCCACGCCGAAACAAGACAAGACAGCAGGACGTTTACCAACGTCCTTCACGCAGGTAGCAGGCCCATGCACGAAGACAAGCAAATCGCAGCACAGGTTTCGCAGCAGCTCACCTTCGCCCTGGCGGGCGAGGAGTACGGCGTGGAAATTCTTTGCGTGCGCGAGATCCGCAGCTGGTCGCGGGTGACCCGTATCCCACAGACACCGGACTACGTACTCGGCGTGCTCAACCTGCGCGGGGCAATTGTCCCCATCATGGATCTGCGCCTGCGCTTCGGTCTGAAGCGCGAGAGCTACGGCGACGAAACCGTGATGATCATCGTGGCGATCGGCGAGCGTCTGTTCGGCATCGTCGTCGATGCGGTCTCCGACGTGATCGACATTGATCCGGCGGCGACCAGGCCGGTACCGGATATGGGTGCGGTGGTGGATACCCGCTATCTCAAGGGTCTGGTGACCCATGAGGAGCGGATGGTGATGTTGCTGGATGTGGAGAAACTGATGCGTCCAGAAGACGTGGAGACGCTGGACTCGGCGCTGCCGACGCTCCGTGAAGTTGAAGTTGCAGCCTGACCCGGGAAACGAAATGAAGATGAAAAAATTCAAAGATTACCTGTCCCGACTCACCACCTTGAGCGTCAAGGCGCGACTGATCGGGGTACTCGGGATGCTCTGCGCGATGCTGCTGGCCGGCGCCTGGATCGGGCTTGGCGGCATGGCGAAGGCCAACGAGAGTGCGCGCAGCATCTACCAGGATGAACTGATTCCGCTGACCAACATCAATGAAGCGGCCCGCGGCTCGCTGAACAACTTCATTGCGCTGAGCGAAGCGGCCTACCACAAGGACGACAAGTCGATCGTCGCGCAGAAGCTCGAGGATGTAGCCAGGAACGAGGCATCGGACGCGGCGATCATCAAGACCCTGGGCCAGACATCCATGTCGCCGTTGGTGAAGAAGCAGTGGGCGGCTTTCCAGAGCGCGCGCAAGGACGTCTCCGATTCGATGGTCGAGATCAAGGACTCGCTGGGCAAGGCCGACGACGATACCAATGGGCTGCTCTACTCCGACGTGCTCCCCAATGTGTCGATCATGAGCTCGGAAATGAGCAAGTTGATCAAGATGCAGGTCGCCGAGAGCGAGCAGAAATACGACATGGCGCTGACCAGCTATCACCGTATCCGAGTGATGACATTCGGCGCGCTTGGCGCAGGCATGTTGCTGGCTGTGTTGATGGCCCTCTTCCTGATTCGCTCGATCGTCGGCACCCTGAGTCGGGCCGTGCATGTGGCCAACGCCATTTCCCAGGGCGAGCTGGGCCACAATATCCGCACGCGTCGCAAGGATGAGTTGGGCCGCCTGCTCGAAGCCTTCCGCACGATGGATGAGCGTTTGACCCTGACCGTCGGTGAAGTGCGTCGCGGATCGGATGCCGTCAGTACCGCTGCGCAGCAGATTGCGCATGGCAATGATGACCTCAGCCAGCGTACGCAGGAGCAGGCCTCCAGCCTGGAAGAGACCGCCTCGTCGATGGAAGAGATGACTTCGACGGTGAAGCAGAATGCCGAGAACGCCAGCCACGCCAACCAGCTGGCTCGCGGGGCTCGTGAACAGGCTGAGCGTGGTGGTGAAGTGGCCGGCCGCGCGATCCTGGCGATGAGCGAGATCAACGCGTCCAGCTCCAAGATTGCCGACATCGTCGGGCTGATCCAGGAGATCGCTTTCCAGACCAATCTGCTGGCGCTCAATGCGGCGGTGGAGGCAGCCCGCGCCGGTGAGCAGGGTCGCGGCTTTGCCGTGGTCGCCACCGAGGTGCGCAGCCTGGCTCAGCGCAGCGCGGGTGCGGCGAAGGAGATCAAGGGGCTGATCAACGACAGCGCGGAAAAAGTGCGCAGTGGCTCCGAGCTGGTCAATCAGTCGGGCAAGGCACTGGCTGAAATCGTCGACAGCGTGAAGAAGGTCACCGATATCGTGGCCGAGATCGCCGCCGCCAGCCACGAGCAGTCCGCTGGCATCGACCAGGTCAACAACGCCGTCATGCAGATGGACGAGATGACCCAGCAGAACGCGGCACTGGTCGAGCAGGCTGCGGCCGCCGCTCGCGCCATGCATGAGCAGGCCGGTGAGCTGACCAACCAGGTCGGCTTCTTCCGCCTGTCTGGCGAGGCGACCATGGCCGTCTCGACGCCTGCAGCGAAGAGTGCAGTAGCCGAGGCCGAGGCCGTATTCGCTGCGGTTCGCAACACGCCTGCAAAGTCCGCCGCGGCGGCACGTCCGGCGCGCGTGGCCGCGGAAGCGACCAGCGTCACGGGTGTGTGGAAGGAATTCTGAGGTGAACGGCATCGCCAGCACAATGGATGACCAAGGCACGGCTACCGCGATGAGTGGCGGTGGCCCGGTGCTGGGCGAAGCCGAGTTTCAATACCTGCGAGCCTTCGTGCTGGAGCAGTGCGGAATTTCGCTAGGCGACCACAAGCGTCAGTTGGTGCAGGGGCGCTTGTTCCGGAGACTGCGGGCACTGGGCCTGTCGACGTTCGAAAGCTATTGCGAGTTGCTGCGCAACGATCCGCAAAGTGAATTGGGCGAACTGGCCAGCGCCATCAGCACCAACGTGACCTCGTTTTTCCGCGAGGTGCACCACTACGACCTGCTAACCAACGAATTGTTGCCGCGCTGGCTGAAGGACAAGCGCCGCGACAGCGATCGCCTGCGCATCTGGTCGGCTGGTTGCTCCACCGGCGAGGAGCCCTACGCGCTGGCGATGGTGCTGGCTGAGGCGCTGGAGCAAACAGGCAGCAAGATCGATGCGAAGATCCTGGCGACCGACCTGTCGCCGCAGGCACTGGCGGCTGCGCGCAAGGGCATCTACACGCTCGAGCGTCTTGCCGGTATCAGCGAGGAGCGCTGCCAGCGCTGGATGCTGCGCGGAGAGGGCGAATACGAAGGGCTCGCTTGTGTGCATCCGCGCCTGCGCGAGCTGGTGACCATCGAGCCGTTGAACCTGCTGCATCCGTGGCCGATGCGTGGCCCGTTCGATGCGATTTTCTGTCGCAACGTGGTGATCTATTTTGATCAACCGACCAAGCAGCGACTGTTTCACCGATATGCCGACCTGTTGCCGACGGGTGGCCATCTTTTCCTCGGGCATTCCGAATCGCTGCATGGCATCAATGATCAGTTTGAGCTGATTGGCCGCACCGTCTACCGGAAGCTTGGCGGATGAACGTCAAGGTTGAGCGGCGCCGGGCTGCACCGAGTCTGGAGCCGGTGCTGCCCGGGTTCGAGCACCTGCGACGTTACTGGGACCCGGTGCAGTCATGCATGACGGTAAAGGTCTTGCCGGGTGAGTTTTACATCAGCAATCAGCAGGAAGTACTGACCACGGTGCTCGGCTCCTGCGTGTCGGCGTGCATCCATGATCCACGCCGACGCATCGGCGGCATGAACCACTTCATGCTGCCGCAGCCGCTGGGCGAGCGTGACGGCTGGAGTTCCACCGTGGGGCGCGCGGCACGCTACGGCAGCGATGCAATGGAGCAGTTGATCAACGCATTGCTGGCTGCGGGAAGTCAACGCGCTGACCTGCAGGTGAAGGTGTTCGGCGGCGGGCGCGTGCTGGCCCAGCTTACCGACATCGGAGAGCGCAATATCGAGTTCGTAAAGCGGTACATCGCTGCCGAAAATCTCAAACTTCTGGCATCGGACCTGGGCGACGTCTACCCGCGTCAGGTGCAGTTTTTTCCCGACAGCGGGCGTGCGCGGGTGCGTTTGCTGCGGCGTCAGGGTGATGTGGCGCTGGTGGCCGATGAAAGCGTCTACCTCAAGCGTTTGGCGAATGACCCGATAAAGGGTGAGGTCGAGCTTTTCTAAGAGGAAATTTGGCGGTGGGGTGCGCGGAGTCTGTCGTATCCGGTGGCATTACTGGCAGGGGGCTCCGTTCAAGCGAGCAGACGGAAGTCCCTGCGGCCGGAATCTCCTCCGTTCCAATCAATAGCAGCAGGCAAGACGAGACTGAATGGCAATGGAAAGAGTGCGTGTTCTGGTAATCGATGACTCGGCGTTGGTACGCAAGCTGATGACGGCGATGCTTGCCTGCGATCCGGAGATCGAAGTGGTCGGCACCGCTGCCGATCCGTTGATTGCCCGTGAAAAAATCAAGCAACTCAATCCTGACGTGCTGACGCTGGACGTGGAGATGCCGCGAATGGACGGCCTCACCTTTCTGGAAAACCTGATGCGGCTGCGCCCGATGCCGGTGGTGATGGTGTCGTCGCTGACCGTGCAGGGGGCAGAAGTGACCCTGCGCGCGCTGGAGTTGGGAGCGGTGGATTTCCTGGCCAAGCCGAGCAGCGATCTCGCCAACAGCTTCGGTGCAAGCGCACAGGAAATCTGCGCCAAGGTAAAACTGGCCGCCAAGGCGCGTCCGCGGGCACGTACCGAGGTACGCAAGCTGGAGGTGTCGCCGCGCTACAGCGCCGACGCCGTACTGCCGCGGGTGAAGACGGCGGGTACCCGTGGCGGCAGCCCCATCATTGTCATCGGTGCCTCCACCGGCGGTACCGAGGCGGTTCGCGTGCTGCTGGAATCGATGCCGCCGGATGCGCCGCCGATCCTGGTGACCCAGCATATTCCGGCCGCCTTCAGCGGTCCGTTCGCCGCCCGCATGGATCGTTGTTCAGCGATGCGCGTCTGCGAGGCCCAGGATGGCCAGCCGATCCAGAGCGGGCACGCCTATATTGCGCCAGGCAGCCACCATCTGCTGGTGATGTGGGATGGCGCAAAGTACGTCTGCCGCCTGCACGATGGCCCGCCGGTGAACCGGCACAAGCCCAGTGTCGATGTGTTGTTCCGCTCGATGGCGGCCAGTGCGGGAGCCGGCACCATTGGCGTGCTGCTTACCGGCATGGGCGACGACGGTGCGCGCGGGCTGCTCGAACTGAAACAGGCGGGCGCCTCGACCCTGGTGCAGGACGAAACCAGCTCGGTGGTATGGGGCATGCCCGGTGCCGCGTGGAAGCTGGGCGCCGCCGAAGAAATGCTGCCGCTGGACCACATCGCCGCGCGTCTGCTCGCGCTGTCGCGTCAATCTCACCCTGGCGCCTTGCGCGCCTGACCCTGGATATCGGCTCATGGCTGCTCTCTCTCGATACACCCGAATCTTCGCTGGTCGTCCGCTGTACGGTTGGCTGGCCAGCACGCTGGCGCTGCTGGCGGCCCTGCTGTGGAACCCGGGCTGGCTGTCGCCCCTGCTGATCGTGATCGTCACGGCGGTGTGGATCGTCGAGAGTCGTCGCCACGTTGCCGCGGCCCCGGTGGCCGCATTGCCCAGCAACAACGCCCCGGTACGCGAAGCGCTGGAAGATGTTCGCGGCGCCCTGGTCGACGAGCTCGGTCACGCCACCCGCGAGCTGCATCAGGGGCTGGATTTGCTGCGCGATGCGGTATCCGAACTCGGTGGCGGCTTTGATGGCCTGTCGCAGAAAACCGGACTGCAGCAATCGCTGCTGAAGCAGATCATCGACGCGCAGAAGGGTGGAGTGTCGGTACAGGATTTCGCCGCCCGCACCGGCGACCTGCTCGAGCATTTCGTCGGCATGATCGTGCAGATGTCGCGCGAGAGTCTGCGCATCGTCTATCGCATCGATGGCATGGCCAAGGAGATGGACGCGGTGTTCGGCCTGCTGAAAAACGTCAACACGATCGCCGAGGAAACCAACCTGCTCGCGCTGAATGCAGCTATCGAGGCGGCGCGTGCCGGTGAATCCGGGCGAGGTTTTGCGGTGGTGGCTGGAGAAATCCGCAACCTCGCCAGCAATTCCAACCAGTTCAACGAGCAGATCGGCAGCCATGTCGAGCGTGCGCGCATCGCGATGGAGCAGTTGCGCGGACTGGTCGGCAACATGGCATCGCAGGATCTGAACGTGGCGCTGTCAGCCAAGGGTGGCATCGACGCGATGATGGCGCACGTTACCGAAAGCGATGCCCGCACCAGCGCCGTCGCCGACCAGGTGGTGGAGATCAACCGCGGCCTGGGCAGCGACGTGTCCACCACCATCCGCTCGCTGCAGTTCGAAGACATTCTCAGCCAGCTGCTGCAGCAGACCCGCAGCCGTCTGGTCGAGCTGCAGGAAGTGGTGGCCGAAAGCACCCGCGACATCGAGGAGCTGGCCTGCGCGCCGATTGACGCCGACAACCTGGCCGTGCGTGCACAGCGCGTGCGCAGCCGGCTGGCCATCCAGCGAGAAAAGGCGCGTCTGCGCTCCCGTGGCCCGGCATTGCAAAGCTCGATGGATGCCGGCGAAATCGAATTGTTCTGAGGAGTGCAGCATGATCGTTCATCACGACACAGAGCAGGATTGCCTGACCCTGCAACTGGGCCAGCGGTTCGACTTCAGTATCCACCGCGACTTCCACGAGGCCTGCCTTGGCGCGGGCAAGGCGGCGCGCAGCTACGTCATCGACCTGGGCGAAGTGACCAGCATGGACAGCTCGGCGCTGGGCATGCTGCTGTTGCTGCGTGAGCACGCCGGTGCGGATCGGGCCGAGATACGCATCGTCAACGTCGGCACTGAGTTGCGCAGCACGCTGCGCGTGGCCGGGTTTGACAAGTTGTTTGTGCTGCACTGAGGCGGGCTATTGCGCTGTTGCGTTGTGGGGATATTGCCCCGCCATGAATACGGGCAGGTGCGGGCGACTGGTCAGGGGTGGCCAAAGGCAGCTACTTGAAGGTGTGTTCTGACGCTGGAGCCAAGCGCCCCTGGCCGTCCACCAGGTTGGAGCTAGACAACAAGAGCGTTTCGTGACGCTTCGCGGCCCGAGTTACTTATCTCTTGCGTGGCCAAGAGATAAGTAACCAACAGAGAACGCCGCCCCACTTGGCACTTGCCGCCCATCCATGGGCGGCAAGTTCGTGAGCTGGGGCCACGGGTAGAGCAGCGCACCATCCTGGCGCGCACTCGGTGCGCCACCGCTGCGCGGTAGCGAAAGCCCAGGGGCTTGGGAGCGGAGAGTCCTGCAACTCGCAGCATTTTTCAGGATTGCGGAGGTCTGGGTTCGGCCAACATCGGCCGGTCGGCTATCCAGGATGGATACAGTAAACCGGTTACTCAAAATCGATGAGCATCGCCGAATGGCGCATTTCACAGTTGCATCAGCCGGTGGTGTTCTCGGTGGAAATCAGCACTTTCTGCTTCGCGAAAGAGACGATGAATTTCACGATGAGCGGACAGCTTCCACTGGTGCAATCCGTGCGGCGCGCAATGCGGGCGCAAGGGCGGCTCCCTGGCTTAGCAGCAACAGCATCACCACGCCGATCAGGACATAGACCGGTGAAAGCCGAGTCAGCTCGAATTGCCCCATCAACCATCCGTTGAACTCGAAGGTCAGCAGTATCCCGACGATGACCCCGCTCGCGCTGATAAGCGCGTTTTCGACAAGAAAGTAACGGACGATGTCGCGCCGGGTCGCGCCGAGCGCACGGCGCACACCTATTTGTCGTCGGCGCTGGCCCACCCAGAAGCTGGAAAGTCCTGCGATACCGCTACCGGTCACCACCAGCAGGATGATGCTGATGACGCCCATCAGCATCGCCAGTGTGCGATCACCCTGGTATGCCTCGGCACGAATCTGCGCGAAGCTGCGCACACCGGCTTCATCGCCCCCTGAGCCATCAGGTATGACGCGCTGCGGATCCTGGGCATACAGGGCTTCCGGTACGCTCTGCATGGCAGCAGCCAGTCGACCTGGTCTAGTGCGCACAACGTAGTGGCGGGAAGGGGTGACCAGGCGCAGAGGCACCAAGGTCGTATTCCACGTCATGTTATCGGTCCCGCTACGGGTCGAGCTAGTTTGCATACGTTCGACGATGCCGACGATCGTGCTGGGTTGGGTGGCGCTGGTGAAATAGACCGGCTTGCCCAGAGCGTCACCGCGTGGAAACAGATTGTCCGCCAGGTGCCTGGACACGATGATGACCGCCGGCTGCAGGATACCGACGAAATTGCCATCCTCACCGATCTCGTCGCTGCGAAAATTGCGCCCCGCCACCAGTCGCAGGCCCAAGGTGGCCAGGGTATGCTCATCGGCGTGGAAATAGGTGGTGTGCGAGCCGTAGGAACCGCTAGGCATCATCCTTATTCCGAGCCCCCAGGTGTTGTTGCTCAATGGCAGCGAATTGGTTTCGTAGGCATCGACCACATCGGGCAACTGCCGCAGTGCGGTCAGGTCAGCCTTGATCGATGCGTCGAGTGTTGCCTTGCCGGCGTCCGTGTCGCTGTTGATGCCGGATTGTGTCGTGGCAACCATGAGCAGATGGTGCTCGTCGAGTCCCGTAGGGCGGCCCATCTGCGCGAACTGCGTCCTGATGATGAACAAGGCATTGCAGACGATCGCCAGGGTCAGCGCGATCTGCAAAGCGATGAGCATCGTGCCCGTCTTGTGCCGGCGCAAGGCGGAAAGTATGGGGTGCATGGACATGAGTAGTTCCTCAATCTTCCTTGAGCTGCAGCGACGGGCGCACATACATGGCGCGCCAGATCGGATACAGCCCTGCCAGCACGGTAGCGACAACGGCGAGCAGCAGCGTCTGCGATAGCAGCAACCAATCGATATGGACCAGGGCGGCGATCTGCCTGGGTAGCGAAACGTGCATCACTTGGATACCCAGCCAGGTCAGCATCAAGCCAAGCACTCCGCCAGCCATGCCAATCGTGCCCGCTTCCACGCCGAACTGGGCGGCAATGGCGAGGCGACTGGCGCCCAGTGCCCGGCGCACTCCGATTTCGCCCGAGCGCCGCAGAAATTTTGCCAGCAACAAACCTACCGTATTGACCATGCAAACCAACAGAAGGCAAAACGCAACCACAAGGGAAATCCTGGTTTGCGGTGGAACAACGTGCTCGAAATCCAGCCATTCGGAAAAGTCGCGCAGGCGATTATTGGGCGCCCACCCGAAGCGGCCTGAGGCCCGCTGATCCTGTGCGTAACCGTCCAAATAGTTGCGATAGGCACTGACCTGAGATGGCGTGTCAAGCTCCGCTATGTATCCTATCCAGACGCAACTTGAGATCAGCGTACTCGCGAAGCCGGGTCCGGGAAGGTTGATGCAGGAAAACCATCTTCTGGTAGCGAGTTGAGCATCGGTTGCCGTAGTAAATGGGAGAAACACCTGATCGGCTGGGCCAAACGCATCGGTAATGGTCAGGCCGTAGAACTTTGGCTGCGGATGCCAGTCATCCAGCACACCGCTCACCCGATAGCTGTGGCCATCGAGCTGAACATTTTGCCCCACGCTGTTCGCTCCCTCGAACAGCCTTTGATTCAGGCTCTTGCTGATAACGGCAACCTTCGCGTGCTGTTCGTCATCTGCTGCAGTCCAGCCACCGCCATACTCAAATGGCGCATCGACCATGGGGAAGAACTCGCTGTATACCGCTTGCCCAGGCGCCGTGCGCGACTTCTGCGTCGGGTCGTCAGAATGGACAGTCGGTGCAATCGGATAAAGCGCGGACTGCAGATGGGCACGGTGATCGCGCATCAATGAAACCGCATCGATATACGTCATGGTATCGCGAGGTTCAGTGCCTTTCCGTCGCGGATTGGGTCCCCACGCGTCGATCTGGGGAAAGAACAATTTGTCCGACTTCCACGGGATCGGGTCTCCCGACATGGCACGAAATACCGTATATGTCGTCATGGAAGACGCCACGCCAAAGCCAATCGCGATGACCATAAGTGCGGTAAGCACCGGGTTGCGGCGCAGACTGCGGAAACCTAGCTGAAAGTAGTACTGGAGCATGCGTCGTCCTTGGCTATGCACACGTCGAATTGCGCTGTCTCAACAGATTAGCTTAGTGCTGAAATACAGGTTGGTATCTGTCCTCTCCGTCGAGGTTGGCGAAGTGGCTCGTGGTCAAGGAGCTCGACTTGTTTGATCTCTCGCAGACCAAGCTCAATACCATCGCCCGGCGATTGAGCGAACGTCCGAGGAAAACGCCAGGCTACGAGACGCCCGCGGGCGTTATCGGCAATGTGTTGTGTCGATCAGTTGATTTCGCCGTCGACAAGCGACCCTCGGTTGGAGGGTCAACTGGCTGGCGACACTGGTCAAGTTGCCCGGCGAGCTTGGTCAACTGGGTTGGCAGAGACTGGTCACCAGGTTGGCGATCTGCAGCAAGCGGCTCCAGCCGCTTTCGTTTTCGCCTGCTTCCCCTGTGGTGGTGCGGGGTAGGCGCGCCGGTCACTTGTGGATCCACGGGGTACCAGCCGGACCTCTCGCGGCTAGCCGGCGATCCGCGAATGGAGATTTCCGGGCAACGCGCTTACATGCAGGCCGCCGGTAAAGCTGTCCGAGGCGCGCCATTTCAGCCCGTATCATCGCAATTTGAAATGCGGATCAATATTTCGGTTCAGCTGAACTTGGCAGGACTCGTCGGATACGACCGGGCGTGCCATGGGCTAACGAAGCGGCCAGTTCATGTTCCGGTTGATACCCACAAAAAAGGGTTGCCTTGGCGGCAACCCTTTTTGATTCCCGCGCGGCAGTACCGGACGGGATTCTGCTCGACTCGATTACCAGGCGCGGACGCTGGCAATGCCGGCGGCGTAGGTCTGCATGCTGGACTCGTAGTGGAACTGGCGGCCGAGATCGAATTCCACAGCCTGGCCGGGCGCGATGTTGGTGGTGCCTGCCGGCCAGCCTTTCTTGCTGGAGACCACGTTGCCGCTGGCATCCTTGGCCTGGATCTCGATCTGTGCCGCCGCGGGCTGGGCGCAATGGTTCACCAACTGACCCTTCATGGTCATCTTCGAGCTCATGCCGTTGGTGCCGGCAGCGACCTTGAAATCCTGGATGGTGAAATCGCTGGCCGAACAAGCGTGTGCGGTCACGGGGATGGCAAGGAACAGGGCCGAGGCGAGCAAGAGGTGTTTCATTTTGAGTTGTCTCTTCAACAGGGAGGGGGGTGACCGTGGTGAGCGGCAAATCAAGGGGAAACTTTAGCGCTACGACGACGCACGCCGGGTCTTCGAGCGCCCGGCGTGCCGATGTGTGACGGCGGTCACACTTTTCCGCTGACTGGACTATGCCAGCCTGGTGCTTACCAGCTGCGGACCGACACGATGCCGGCGGCGTAGGTCTGCATGCTGGGGTCGTAGTGGAACTGGCGACCCAGGTCGAAAGCCACCGATTTGCCGGGGGCGATATTGGTGGTGCCAGCTGGCCAACCCTTTTTGGTGGCGATGACCTTGCCGCTGGCGTCCTTGGCCTGGATCTCGATTTGCGCCGCGGCGGCCTCGGCGCAGTGGTTGACCAGTTCGCCCTTCATGCTCATGCGACCGCCGCCGGCGCCGACAGCGAAGCCGTCGATGGTGAAATCCGTGGCGGAGCAGGCGGCGTGCGCTGCCATGGGAGCGCTCAGCAGCAGGGCTGAGGCAAGCAGAAACTTTCTCATGGTCGTTGATCCCTTCGTGTAACAGAGGTGATGACCACAAGAACGGCAACTGCGGTGGAAACTTTAGGCCGCTGATGGCATCGGCAGACCATGTTCGATGAACCACAGGCCGGCAAACAGCTTCGGATCAATCGAATAGCCTTCGGCCGCCCGCGCGAACAGCCACGCGCCGGCCTCGCTGCGCGGGATCTCGTGCACGATGATGTTCTCGCTTTCATCGCCACCGCCGGGTCCGACTTTTTCGAGATCCCAGGCGCGCACGAAGCTGATCATCTCGGTACTCATGCCGGACGAGGAGGGGCCGCGATGGATGAAGTCCACCCGTTGGCAGCGATAGCCGGTTTCTTCCTCCAGCTCGCGTCTGGCGGCCAGCAGGGCGCTCTCATCGAGCTGATCGGCCAGATCGCCGACCAGACCGGCGGGCATTTCGATGGTGTGCTGCAGGATCGCCACGCGGTACTGCTCGACGAACAGCACCTTGTCCTCGGCGGTGACCGCCAGGATGATCACGGCCCCGCCGGGGTTGTTGCGTTCGACGTACTCCCAGCGACCGCGCTTGCGCAGGGTCAGCCAGCGTCCTTCGTAAAGTGTTTCAACCGGCGTGTCGGCATCGGCGGGGGGGCGGCTCGGGGTGCTGTTCATGGAAACTCTCGGCGTGCAGGTGACTTTTTGGATGCGCCATCGCTTCAGCGCAGCAAGGCGCGCAGGCGGCTGCGGGTGAAGGCGCCGAAGCCCAGTTGCTCGCCCAGTTGGTCGAGCTGTTCGGGCGAGCGCTGGCGGCGCTGCAATGTTTCGATGGAGTCGGCGCCGGGTGCATCCAGCGCGATGCGGGTCAGTCGGCGACACAGCCGTGCCTGCTCGGCATGCTCGCGCAAGCGCGCGGCGCACGAGGCGGCGCCGCGCAGGCGCAGGAACGGGACTTCGTCGATCCGATCGAGCAGCACGTCGAGGCTGCCGAAATGGCTCAGCAACGCGGCGGCCGTCTTGGCACCGATGCCCGGCACGCCGGGGATGTTGTCTACCGAGTCGCCGCAGAGCGCCAGATAGTCGGCTACCTGATGCGGATGCACGCCGAGCTTGTCGTGCACGCCGGCCGGGCCCCAGCGCAGGCCGCGGGCATAGTCCCATTGCTCATCGTGCTCGCCGAGCAACTGTCCGAAGTCCTTGTCGGCCGACACGATCACGCTGCGCCAGCCCGCGGCGCGCAGGTTCCAGACGGTGGCGCCGATCAGGTCGTCGGCCTCGTAGCTGTGGTCGATCATCAGGTGGACGCCGAGCGCCTCGGTGATTGCACGGCACTGCATGAACTGCCGTTCCAGATCCGGTGGCGGCAGCTCTCGGTTGGCCTTGTACGCCGGGTAGATCGCGTTGCGAAACGAGCTGGTCAGCGAGGCATCGAAGGCCACCGCGATATGCTCGGGCTGCGCCCGTTCGAGCAGTTCGCACAGGAAGCGGGTGAACCCATGCACGGCGTTGACCGGGTGGCCTTCCGCGTCGAAAAATTCGTTCGGAAACGAATGCCAGGCGCGAAACACGTACAGGCTGCCGTCGACCAGGTGGATGGTCGGCGGCGTGCCCGCGATGGCGGTCACGGGGTCCATGTGCTGAGCAGGTCGGCCAGAACCGGGCGGTCGCGATCGGGTACGTCGATCTGCGCCGTGCCCAGGTGAATGAAGCCGATAACGCTCTCGTTCGCGGCAAGGCCCAGCAGGTGGGCCACGTCGGCATCATAGGCGGCCCAGCCGGTCAGCCACTGCGCTCCAAAGCCCAGTGCCGTGGCACCGAGCAATACGTTGCTGGCCACACTGCCGGCGGACAGCTTCTGCTCGATCTCGGGCACTTTGCTGTCGCCGTTGATGCGCGCGATCACGATCATCACCAACGGCGCGAAGGTATAGCGCAGGCGCTCCTTTTCCAGCTTGGCCCCGGACATCTCCGGGTGGCTGCGCTCGAACAGGGCGGCCAGCGCCTCGCCGAAGCGCAGCTTGGCCTCGCCCTGCAGCCGGATCAGCCGAAACGGTTCCAGCTTGCCGTGGTCGGGGACCCGGATTGCCGCCTGCAGCAGTGCCTGCAAGGTGGTTTCGTCCGGTGCCGGTTCACCGAGCTGTCGTGAGGGAATCGAGTAGCGGGTGTTGAGCAGCGATAGTGGGTCGGACATGCGCGGGGCCGGGTGTGCGAGGGGCTCCATGCTAGCGGGCCGTCCCGGTGGATGGTGGCTGGTTCGGGTCGAGGCTGAACCAGCTTTTGATGCGGCTTGGCATGCGATCGGCCTCGGCGTGGCGCGAGGTGAACTCGTTGCTGATGGGTGAGTAGATGTAGTCCTGCGCCCAGGCTTCGGCATGGGTGGCGATTTCGCGCACGGCATGCATGGCGTGGTCGATATCGGCCATCGTGGTGCTGGGGTGGAACGACAGCCGCACCCAGCCGGGCTTCTCCGACAGGTCGCCGTGATCGATGCGTTCGGTGATCGAGCGCGACAGCGTGGGGTCGACATGCAACAGGTAGTGGCCATAGGTACCGGCACAGGAACAGCCGCCGCGCGCCTGCACCCCGAAGCGGTCGTTCAGCAGCTGCACGATCAGGTTGTAGTGGATGCCTTCGATGTAGAACGACAGCATCGCCAGCCGTTGCCGCTGTTGCGGCGCAAGCAGGCGCAGACCCGGAATCGCCTGCAGCGCGTCCATTGCATGGGGCACGATCTGCTCCTCGCGCCGGCGCATCGCCTCGACTCCCATCTGTTCCTTCAGCTTTACCGCGAGCGCGGCCTTGATGGTCTGCAGGAAGCCGGGCGTGCCGGCATCCTCGCGCGCCTCGATATCGTCGAGGAACGAATACTGGCCCCACGGATTGGTCCAGTTCACCGTGCCGCCACCGCAGTCGTCAGGCACCGTGTTGCTGTAAAGCTGGCGGTTGAAGATCAGTGCGCCGGAGGAGCCCGGGCCGCCGAGGAATTTGTGCGGCGACCACAGCACCGCATCGAGGCGCTCTTCCGGGTCGGCCGGGTGCATGTCGATGCCGACGTAGGGTGCCGAGGCGGCAAAGTCGATAAAGGCCACGCCGCCGGCGCGATGCATCAGCTTCGCCATCGCATGGTAAGGCGTGCAGACTCCAGTGACATTGGAGCAGGCGGTGAACGCGCCGATTTTCAGCGGGCGCTGGCAATACTCCTGCAGCAAAGCCTCCAGTGCCGTCAGGTCGACCAGGCCGTGCTGGTCCGGCGGAATCACCACCACGTCGGCGATCGTCTCGTACCAGGAGGTCTGGTTGGAGTGGTGCTCCATGTGGGTGATGAATACCACCGGGCGCTCCGCCTCCGGCAGGGTGATGAAGTGCCGCAACCCTTGTGGCGCCTTCAGGCCCAGGATGCGCTGGAACTTGTTGACCACACCGGTCATGCCGGTGCCGGTGGAGATGATCAGGTCATCGGGCGCCGCATTCACGTGCGCCTTCAGGATCCGGTGTGCCTCGTGATAGGCCAGGGTCATCGCGCGGCCGGTTTCACTGCTCTCCGAGTGCGTGTTGCCCACGAACGGGCCGAAGCGGTCAAGCAGGGCCTCCTCAATGGGGCGGTACAGGCGACCGCTGGCGGTCCAGTCGGCGTAGACAATGCGCTGCTCACCGTACGCTGACTGGAACGTCTGGTCGTGGCCTACCGTCTGGCTGCGGAAGCTGGAGAAATGGTGCTCGAGGGAATCCATCGGCGGTCTCGAAAAGGATTGAACGCGCACGGCGTGGCGTGGCGGGTGGCGGTTCGGCGCGCGGAACACGGCGACACCGACAGGCGGTCAGCATAACCAATGGTGTCGTGCCCGTCTTGCCAGCCGCCCGGGGGCGGGGATCAACGCGCGTCGGGCAACTTGAATGAACCCGGCAGCAGCGCACCCACGCTGGTCTCCTCCACGGCGCCATGCAGGTTGCCCAGCACGACCGGCATGTTGTCGTTGCACAACTCGGCCATTACCTGGCGACAGGCGCCGCAGGGGCTTACCGGCGCGGGTGTGTCGGCCACCACCGCCAACGCGGCGAAGTCGCCCGGCTTGCAGCCAGCGGCCACGGCGGCGAACAGTGCCGTGCGTTCGGCGCAGTTGCACAGACCATAGGCTGCATTTTCCACATTGCAGCCCAGATAAAGGTCGCCGTTGCGAGTGATCAGGGCGGCGCCGACCTGAAAGTTCGAGTAGGGCGCGTAGGCCTTTTCGCGGGCGCTCAGGGCGTGGATCAGCAGTTCGTCGTGCGCGGGCATCAGGTTCTCCGGCGGTGATCCCGCGCCGCGCCGGTCGCGCGGCGGGCCAGCTTACCCTGCGGCACTCGCCCGGTTCAAAAAAAGCAGGCGGCCCTGAACTGCCGCTAAGATGACCAAACCATTCGAAAGGGGTGTGCCATGCCGATCACTGTTGCCGCTTTGCGAGAAACCGCTGCCGGGGAACGGCGCGTGGCGATCACGCCTGAAATGGCCAAGAAGCTGCGCGGCAAGGGGTTGCGTGTTCTGCTCGAGCACGGTGCCGGTCGCAGCGCCGGCTTCCCGGACAGCAGCTATGCCGAGGGCGAGTTTGCCGAGCGTGACACGGTGCTGGCGCAGGCGGACGTGCTGGCCTGTGTGATGCCGCCGGAGGATGCGTTGTTTTCGCTCATGCGCGAGGGCAGTGTGCTGGTTGGGCAGCTGCGACCGTATGGCGCGGCGCAGCGGTTGGCCGCGCTGGTCTCACAGAAGCTCACGGCGTTCTCGCTGGAGCTGCTGCCACGGACGACGCGCGCGCAGGCGATGGATGTGCTGAGTTCCCAGGCGGCGGTCGCTGGTTATCGCGCGATGCTGATTGCGGCGGAAGCCTCGCCCAAGTTTTTCCCGATGCTGACCACGGCCGCCGGCACGATCCGGCCGTCCAAGGTGCTGGTGATCGGTGCTGGCGTGGCTGGCCTGCAGGCGATCGCCACCGCGCGCCGGCTCGGTGCACAGATCGAAGGCTACGACGTGCGCCCGGAAACCCGCGAGCAGGTCGAGTCGCTGGGCGCGAAATTTCTTGAGCTTGGCGTCAGCGCCGCCGGCAGTGGTGGCTACGCCCGCGAGCTGTCGGCCGAAGAGCGCACAGCGCAGCAGCAGGCCCTGGGCGATCACCTGAAGTCGATCGACGTGATCGTCACCACCGCAGCCGTACCCGGACGCCCGGCGCCGAAGATTCTTACCGCGGCCATGGTCGAGGGCATGAAGCCCGGCGCACTGGTGGTGGACCTGGCGGCCGAGAGCGGTGGCAATTGCGAGTTGACCCGGCCGGGCGAGCGGGTCGAGCATGGCGAGGTAGTGATTCTGGGGCCGCTGAATCTGGCGGCCGGCGCCCCGCTGCATGCCTCGGAAATGTATGCGCGCAATGTCTACAACTTCATCGAGTTGCTGGTGCACGACGGGGCGCTGACTCCCGATTTCAACGATGAGCTGGTGGCCAAGAGCTGCCTCAGCCACGCTGGCGAATTGCGCTTCAGCGCCTGAAACAAACCGCCCCGCGCAAGGCGGGGCGGTTGTCTGGCGGGCGCGGCGGAACAGTTACCCGCCGTGCGTCATGATCCAGTGCCGGCGCTGGGCCGGTGGCAACGAGTGCCATTTCTGCATCAACTGTTCGCGTTGCGCGGGTGGCAACTGCTGGAAGCGCTCGAACGTTTCGTGCAGCCGGGCCCGCTGTTCGGGTGGGAGCTGGTGGAACTTGCGCTCATTGGCGCGAGCCTGCTGGCGCTGTTCCGGGGTCATTTCCTGCCAATGCGCTATCCGCTGGCTGATCTTTTCGCGCTTGCCCGGTGGCAGGGTGGCCCAGTGCTGTGCACGCTCCAGCATATGTGCCTGGCGTCGCGGCGGCATGTGGTCCCAGTCCTGCTGCAGCGGCGCCAGTACCTCGCGCTGGGCGGGATCGAGGCTGCTCCACGGACGCGGCGGCGGTGGCCCCTGCATGTGGCCACGCGTCGGCCCGTCCTGGGCCCGCACGGGCACTGCCATGCAGGCCAGCGCGGCGGCGAGCAGCATGCCCATCAGGATTTGCACGATTCTGCTCATGGCTCAGTGATCAGCCGGTTGGCGGTCATTGGCGGCCAGCCAGCCGTAGAAGTCGAGGTTCTGGTAGAGGTTCGGATCAGTCTGGTCGGCATCCGGCGGCAGGTCGTTGTCGAGTTCACCGCTGGCGTTGGCGGACTGCTGGGTCGGCGCGGGCTGATGCGAAGGCATCGGCTGCCACACCATCATCGCGGCCAAAGCGATCACGGCAAACGCGCCGGTGGGGATCAACCAGCGGACGCTGGAAAGTGCGGGCGCCTGCGCCGCTTCGAGTGCCTGGCGTCGCGCCGCACGCAAGCGGCCGGCGGTGACCGGGTCGATGCGATGGGCGGCTTCGCGGTACAGCTCGCGTGCGCGGCGTTCCATGGGGTTTTGATGCCCTTGGTCGGGCGGGATTTTATCGGACGATTTCATCGCCAGTCCTCCAGTTGAGCGCGCAGATTCTGCAATGCGCGCGACAGATGTGTCTTGACGCTACCTTCGGCGCAGCCCATGGCGCGGGCGGTTTCCGCCACGTCCAGGCCTTCCAGCGTGCGCAGCATGAAGGCCTCGCGCTGGCGTCGGGGCAGCTTTTGCACGGCGGCTGTCATGTCTGCATACGACTGCGCGTCATGCAGCCGCTCCAGCGGGCCGGGGCCATGGTCGGCCGGCTCCCATGCGGGCAGCTCGCCGCCGTCATCGTCCTGACCGCCCCCCAGCCAACCCACCACGATCGAGCGCACCTTGCGGCGCCGCTGCAGGTCGACGATGCGCCGTCGCAGGATGCCCCAGAACAGCGGCGACCATTCCGTTGCCGGTTTGTCGGCGTAGTGCTTGACCAGTCGCAACATGGCGTCCTGCACCGCGTCCAGCGCGTCCTCGCGGTGACGCAACTGTATTTCCGCCATGCGAAACGCACGCCGCTCAATCTGTGCCAGGAAGGCTTCCAGCGTGGCGGGGGTTGCCCGCGGCTCGCTCAATTCGGCGTCGGACACCATATCCGCGCCGAGCATGCCAGTCGCCGCGTTCATGGCTGCGGCATCCAGGTCGTCGGCTGATGCATGCTCGGGCTCCATCGGTGGATCTCCCGTGTTCAACGCAGCAGGCTCGCTTGGGTTGACCGACGCCCGTATGATGCAAGCACAACTGAATCCTGACGGGGTGGGCTCATGATTGACGGTTTCCTGGCGCTGTACATCTTCATGCTGGCCGCGTTTACGGGTTACGAGATCATCGCGCGGGTGCCGGTGATCCTGCATACGCCGTTGATGTCAGGGTCCAACTTTGTGCACGGCATTGTGCTGGTTGGCGCCATGATCGCGCTAGGCCATGCGCAAACCCCGTTCGAAATGACCATCGGCTTCGTCGGCGTCTTGCTGGGGGCTGGCAATGCCGCTGGCGGCTACGTGGTGACCGAGCGGATGCTGGAGATGTTCAAGTCGAGCAAGCCGGATGCCGGCAAGGGGAGTCACTGATGAGCCTGCTGCCGACAGTCATCAAGGTCTGCTATTTCCTCGCGGCACTGCTGTTTATCCTGGGTCTGAAGCGGATGAGCTCGCCGCGCACGGCGCGCGGCGGCATCGTCTGGGCCGGCTACGGGATGTTGCTGGCGGTGTTGGCCACGTTCTTCCTGCCTGACATGCACAACCGGGGGCTGATCATCGCCGCCGTGCTGATCGGTGTCTCGGCGGCCTGGTGGAGCGGCAAGCGCGTAGCGATGACCGCGATGCCGCAGATGGTCGCTCTCTACAACGGCATGGGCGGCGGTGCTGCAGCGGCGATCGGTGCGGTCGAGCTGATCGGTTACGTGCGCAATCTGGCGATCCTGCACCCGCCCGGCATGCCGGATACCGCGCCGCTGCGGCCGGAGAGCTGGGCGCTCAACGGCTTGCCGCCGATGCCGACCGTGACGACGTTGTCGCCGGTCGAGCTGACCCTGGGCGTGCTCGGCGCGCTGATCGGTGCGGTGAGTTTCTCCGGCTCACTGATCGCCTTCGCCAAACTGCAGGGCTGGCTGGACAAGCGTTTCGTGTTCGCCGGGCAGCGCGTGGTCAACATGCTGCTGCTGGCGGGGGCGGTGCTGGCCGGTGCACTGCTGATTGGCGGCCACGCCAGCATGCCGCTGATCATCGCCTTCTTCCTGCTGGCCTTGCTGTTCGGCCTGATGATGACCCTGCCGATCGGTGGCGCCGACATGCCGGTGGTGATCTCGCTGTACAACGCGTTTACCGGGCTGGCGGTGGCTTTCGAGGGTTTCGTGCTGGGCAACGAGGCGATGATCATCGCCGGCATGGTGGTCGGCGCAGCCGGTACCCTGCTGACCCAGCTGATGGCCAAGGCGATGAATCGTTCGATCGGCAACGTGCTGTTCGGCAGCTTCGGCGCGGCGGCGGGCGAGGCGCAGGCCATCGAGGGTGCGCAGAAGCCGATTGACGCGGCCGACGCGGCCGTGATGATGGCCTACGCCGAACGCGTGGTGATCGTGCCGGGTTACGGTCTGGCTGTGGCCCAGGCGCAGCACAAGGTGTGGGAGTTCGCCCAGTTGCTGATCAAGCGCGGGGTCAAGGTGAAGTTCGCCATTCACCCGGTGGCCGGCCGCATGCCCGGCCACATGAACGTGTTGCTGGCCGAGGCGGGCGTACCCTACGACCTGATCGCCGACATGGAAGATATCAATCCCGAGTTTGCAGCCACCGACGTGGCCTTGGTGATCGGTGCGAACGATGTGGTCAATCCACTGGCCAAGACCGACCCGGCATCACCGATCTATGGCATGCCGATTCTCGATGTCAGCGACGCCAAGCACGTGATCGTGATCAAGCGCGGCAAGGGCACCGGCTTTGCCGGCATCGAGAACGCGCTGTTCTATGCGGACAACACGCGCATGCTCTACGGCGACGGCCAGGCGGCGGTGGGCGAGCTGGTCAATGAGGTGAAGTCGGTCGACGGCTGACCGGTGGACCCGTGCCGTCGCTGGATCAGCGGCGGCGCGGGGGACGACCGGCCAGCCAGCCAGCGAGAGCGATCGCCAGTGCGGCCCAGACCAGGTCGGCCGGACCCAGTGCCATCCGGGCCAGCTGCCACAGCATCCCGAAGCCGGCGGTACGCAAGGCGTCGATCATGCCCAGGCCCATGTTGCCGGCGATCTGCACACCGGCGATCAGCATGTTGACGTAGATCACCGCCAGCGCGGTGGCGCCGGCGGACAGCAGCATGGCCCCGCTGCCGGCGCGGCGCACGGTGCCGCGGATGGTGAAGGCCAGCATGGCGCCGATGGGCACAGCCAGCCATGGCAACGGCTGGCGCATGTACAGCGATATCACCATCCAGATCGCGCCGGCCGCGAGGCCGAGCATCACGGCGCTGAACAGGGCGAACACGGAAAGAAGCAAGGCGCGAACGCTCATCGGTGCTGGCATGTCTGAGGGGCTGACGGCATGGCTTTCTCCATCGCACAAAGGGGCCATCATAACGTGCGCCTGCCTGCTGCCCGCAACGTCAGAGTGGTGGTTTTCCTTGAGTTCGACGATTCAGGCCTGATTTGTATCAAGCGTCCCCGCGCGGCGGGCGGCATAATGGACAACCTGGGTTCGGCCTTACGTCGAGCCCGCAGATACAGGATTGGCAAGTGGCATGAGTGGTTTCAGTCTGAGCAGCGAACCTTTCACCCTGTTGCGTGATTGCAGCGCCGTCATGGTGCCGCAAGGTGAGGTGGTGAGCCTGCCCGCCGGTCAGATCGGCTACATCACCCAGGCCTTGGGTGGCAGTTTTACCGTCTACGTGGAAGGCAACCTTTTCCGCATCGCGGGCAGCAACGCCGATGCGCTGGGCAAGGAGCCGCCCGTGCCCATCGAAGTGGCCGCTGATGCCACCAACGAGGATGTCGAGAAGCTCGCCTGGGATCAGTTGCGGACGGTGTTCGATCCGGAAATCCCGGTCAACGTGGTGGAGCTGGGGTTGGTCTATGACCTGAGCCTGGAGCAGACCGAGTCGGGTGATCGCAAGGTTTACGTCAAGCTGACCCTGACGGCACCGGGCTGCGGCATGGGCGATATCCTGGTCGACGACGCGCGCACCAAGCTGGAGATGATTCCCACGGTGAGCGAGGCGGAGGTGGATCTGGTATTCGATCCACCCTGGAGTCACTCGATGATGTCCGACGCCGCCAAGCTCGAAACCGGCATGCTCTGAGCATTCCGGCAGTTCCTTGTGCAAAATATTGCGATTCTTCGCCCGCATGAGCGGGCGCTTGCCTTGCGGTTATTGCGCTAACTGATTCGCATCAGCCGGGTCTCATGGATACCTATTTTTCTGGCTTTTCTCCGCGGTGAAGCCTCTGGGTCACCGGGGATGTGACTGCGGTCACCTGGCGTAGGAAAAAGTCAGATTGTCACATTGAATCGCAAGTAATAACGTCATTGAATCCGCTTTCGGGGAGGTTGGCGGATGATCCTTTGGCGGCATGCTTTTGCCGTCCCGCAGTTACGCGTTCAAGCGCTGCCCTTGCATGGAATCTCAGGGGGAAGGCAGCCACTTACGGACGTGCTTGGGGATCGCTAGACAGTCAACGAAACAGGCCGCCGCGTCTTGCGCGGTGAATTTTTCATGGGGCTATCCGGCCGCATCGGGTCCGTTTGTCCTGAAATTTCGTCTAGGAGCTTTTACATGCCCAATCATCTTCGTCTGAAACTGCTGGTTGCCGCGATCGGCATGGCTACCGCTTCGGTGGCCACCGCCACCAATACACGAACGTTGCACGCTCAGAATCTCGGTGCTGTGCCTGCCAATTCGTTGGCAACGCACTTGAATCTCGGCCAGAACATGTCGTTGACGCCGCGCGGTTCGGCCGCTCTCGCCGGCGGCCATCGGGTGGTGCGACAGCAGCAGATGTACCGTGGTGTCCCCGTTTATGGGCGCAGCATTGCCGTGGTGGAAGATACCCAGGGCAACGCCCTGCGCGCCAGCGGCGAACTGATGGAGGAATCAGCAGCGGCGCTGAGCTCGGTAGCACCGAAAATCAACTCCGGCAAGGCGCTTGCAGCACTCAGGGCGCATGCGCACACCACCCTGATCGGTGGGGCGACGATCGAGAACCAGAAGTCCGACCTGTTCGTGTACCCGCAGGAAAATGGCCCCGCGCGGCTGGTTTATCGCGTCTCGTACTTTGTGGCTGGCGACAACCCCAGTCGTCCCACGGCGATCATCGACGCCAATACCGGTGAAGTGATCCAGAGCTGGAATGGTTTGACCGATGCAACCGCCAATGGCCCCGGCGGCAACCAGAAGACTGGCCAATACACCTATGGCACCGACTATGCGGCGCTCGACGTTACCCAGTCGGGCAGCACCTGCACACTGCAGAATTCGCAGGTGAAGACCTACAACCTCAACCATGGCACCAGTGGTGGCTCGATCGTCAGCTTCACCTGCCCGACCAGCAATACCGACGCAACCAACGGCGCCTACTCTCCGGTGAATGACGCGCACCATTTCGGTGGTGTCGTGCACGATATGTATACCGACTACACCGGTGCGCCGCCGCTGAGCATCCAGCTGGTGATGCGGGTGCACTACAAGTCCAACTACGAGAACGCGTTCTGGGATGGCTCGGCGATGTACTTCGGCGATGGCGCCAGCACGTTCTATCCGCTGGTGTCGCTGGACGTGACCAGCCACGAGATCAGCCATGGCTATACCGAGCAAAACTCCGGCTTGCAGTACACCGGCCAGTCCGGCGGCATGAACGAGGCTTACTCGGATATTGCCGGCGAAGCGGCGGAATATTATGACCGTGGTGCGGCTGACTTCCTGGTCGGTCGCGACATCGTCAAGACCAGCGCGGGCATTGGCGACGCGTTGCGCTACATGTGCAACCCGCCCCAGGACGGTGGCTCGATCGACAATGCTGCCAACTACACCTCGAACCTGGACGTGCACTATTCCAGCGGCGTGTACAACAAGTCATTCTGCCTGCTGGCCAAGACCAGCGGCTGGAACGTGAAAAAAGCTTTCCAGGTCTACGCACTGGCGAACAAGACCTACTGGACAGCTACCTCGACCTTCAACTCGGGTGCCTGCGGCGTGGAATCGGCAGCGACCGATCTGGGTTACACCGTCAGCGACGTGGTCTCTGCGTTCAGTGCGGTGGGCGTGACCTGCCCCGGTAGCGGTGGCGGTGGCGGCGGAGGGACCACCGAGTTGCAAAACAACGTCAGCGTGACCGGCGTTGCCGGGGCCGCTGCTGGCGACAACGACTACTTCATCACCGTCCCGGCCGGTGCCACCAATCTGGTGATGTCGATCTCCGGCGGCACCGGTGATGCCGACCTGTACACCAAGTCGGGTTCCGCGCCGACCACCAGCAGCTATGACTGCCGCCCCTACCTCAGCGGCAACAACGAAAGCTGCACCGTGGCCTCGCCGGTCGCTGGAAAGTACTACCTCAAGGTTCACGGCTATTCCGCCTACACGGGGGTGACCGTCAAGGCGTCCTACACCACCGGTGGCGGTGGCGGCGGTAGCGGTCTGCAGAACGGTGTGCCGGTGACGGGCCAGGCCGCTGCCAAGAATGCCGAGTTGAGCTACACCGTGGTGGTGCCGGCGGGTACCAGTTCGCTGACCATCGTCAGCTCCGGCGGCAGCGGTGACGCGGACATGTATGTGAAGAAAGGCTCCGCGCCGACCACCAGCAGCTACGACTGCCGTCCCTACAAGTCCGGCAACAACGAAACCTGCACCTTCAGTGCACCTTCGGGCACGTACTACATCAAATTGCGTGGCTACACCGCGTTCTCCGGTGTGTCACTCAAAGCCACCTGGTAAACCCCGGCGGGTCAGGGACGACCCGTTTTTTTAGCTGGTGATGCAAAGCAGCGGGGCCCGATCAGTTCAGATCGGGCCCCGCTTTTTATAGGATGCAGCAGGCTGATTGCGCGGCAGACTCAGCCGCTTGCCGCCTCGAAACGATTGGCATCACGATTTTTGCGCACCTTGGCCGGATCCCAGACGCGCCCGTTCATGGTGATGTACACGCCGTCGGGAAGGGTCTGCACCGCGGCCACGGCGCAACCAATATTGAACACCGCATCGGAGCCCTGGAATTTTGCCGGGTTCAGCGCTCCGGTGAGCACGATCACTTTGCCCGGGATGCTGGCCAGCTCGCGCGCCGTCTCGACCATGCTGTCGGTGCCGTGGGTGACCAGCACATGCCGGTGCGGCTGCGCCTCGATCGTGGAGCGCACCAGGGCGCGATCTTCCGGCCCCATGTGCAGGCTGTCCTTGCGCAGGATAGGAATCACTTCGAACTGAAACGCCACACCAAGCTGACTGAGAATATCGCCGATCTGTGGCGCACCGATCTTGAAGTCCGACTTGTCGTCGAAATAGATCTTGTCGATGGTGCCGCCGGTGGTGACGATGGTCAGGTGCTGCATGCGGGTATGCCAGGTAGGGGAAGGGGGCACAAGATTTTAGCCCTGTTCGAGGATACGTGCGTCAGCCAAGCAGCACGGCGTCGTCGTCGTTATAGACGGTTGCCAGACGATTGAGTCCGTGCTGGACGAATCGTCGCAGGGCCGCTGCCGGGCGCAGATCTCCACGGGGGGTCGACCAGTGGGCCTGGCGAGCCAGCAGGGCAGCGCTGGCGCAACGGGCCAGCGTAAAGGAAAACCCGCGCGCGCCGGCTTCGAGCGCGTTGCGGTCAGTGGTGTGGCTTTCCAGCCATGCGCGGGCCTGGTCCAGGGTGGCGAGAATCAAACTGGACTCCTCCGTATTGCTGCCATCAAGCCAGTCTCGCGTCGCCGCAAGCAGGGGGTCGAGGTGGTCGCCGCCCAGTGCGCGCAGGCTGTCCAGCGACAGTACATTGGTGGTGCCTTCCCAGATGGCGTAGACCTGCGCGTCGCGCAGCAGCTGCGGCAGTCCGGTGTCCTCGATGTAACCGGCGCCTCCAAAACATTCCAGCGCCTCGGAGCACAGTTTTACCGCCAGTTTTCCGGTCCACAACTTGGCCAGTGGGGTGAGCAGGCGCAGCAGCGCGGCTTCATGCGGTGCGACGCTTTGATGCTCGACCCGGCCAAGCAAGTGGGCTACCTCGAAGGCCAGCGCAAACGCTCCCTCGAACTCCGCCCGCATGTCGGCCAAGGTCTGCGCGTGCAGCGGATGCTCGATCAGGGGACGACCGAAAGCGTGTCGCCGGGTGGCGTAGTCCTGCGCCAGGCTGAGCGCGCGCGCCATGCTGGCCACCGCGCAGATCGTGTTCCAGGTACGGGTGACATTGAGCATCGGCGCGACCTGGCGCACGCCGTGGGCCAGCTCGCCCACAGGCCACGCAGACAGGCCGTTCAGGTGGATTTCCGCGGTGGGCAACTCGTGCGTGCCCAGCTTGTCCTTCAGGCGGTCGATCACCAGCTCGGGTTTGCGCCGGTCGCCGTCCATGGTCTCGACGTAGAACAGCGCCAGCGCAGACCCGCCATCGCCTGCACCTTCGGGGCGCGCCAGGGCCAGCGCCGCCTCGCCGACCACGGCGGAACTGAACCATTTGCGTCCGTACAGACGCCACTGACCCTGTGCGTCCTGGCGCGCGATGGTCTCGCTGCCGCCGACGTCGGAGCCGCCGCGGTTCTCGGTCATCCACTGTCCGCTGAGCCAGAAGCTGGAGGGGTTGCGGCTGAGAAAATGCGGCAGGGCGCGCTCGATCAGCGGCTGGTTGCCGGATGCCTTCAGCGCCGTGGTGGCGCCATCGGTCATCGCCAGCGGGCAGGTATAGAACTCGCTGGCCAGGTGGTACAGATAGACGCGGGCGAATTCTTCCAGTCGCGCGTATTCACTGTCGGCATGCCCGGCCGACAACACGGCGTGACGGGTGGTGATCGCGGCGCCTTCCTGCCAGGCGGTGGTGAGCTCGATCCGGTCTACCCGTTGCCCCCAGGCATCCCACTGGGTCAGCACCGGTTTGCGGCGCGTGCTCGTGCCGGCGCGTTGCCACGCCATCTGCGCGTAGTCGCCCAGGGCGTCCAGATCCGCATCCAGCGCTGCGCGTCGCTGCGCGGGCAGGACGCGGTCGAGCAGGGTTCGCAACGAGCGGTCGCTGCGGTAAGGGTGGGGTAGCTGCGGTGCCTTTTGCAGGAATTCCATCGGAATGCTCCTCGCGGCGATCCTTCAGTATAGGTTCGTGCGCGGTATCAGTCCGTTCGCTTGCGCTTCACGCCGGCGCCCAGGGTGCCGATCAGCAGCAGGGTGAGCACGATTTCGGGCAGGGCCAGCCAGCGCTCGCTGGAGGAGCTCCAGCCTTCGGCGACGCCGTGGCAGAAATAGAACAGGCTGAGAATGCCGACCCAGAGCAGGCTGCGCCGGACCTCGCGGATAGCCAGCAGGGGCAGCAATAGCGGCACCGTCGTGATGGCCAGCAGCAGCCAGATCGGGATCTGCCGCGGCGGAAACAACCAGCCATGCCAGGCCAGTTGCAGGACGACCAGCGCCGACCAGGCAACGAGCCCAAGGCGTTGTTCCGCGGGCAGCCTGCTCATGCGCTGGCAGCCAGCTTGCGCGCGGTGTCGCCCAGACGCCGGCCCAGTGCCCGCGCCAGTTCGCGTTCGTGCTCGCTGATGGAGTTGTCGCCCTTGGCGCCGGCGACGTGGCTGGCGCCGTAGGGCGTGCCACCGCTGAGCGTGCTGCTCAGCGCGGGCTCGGTGTAGGGCAGGCCGAGCAGAAGCATGCCGTGATGCAGCAGCGGCAAGGCCATGGTCAGCAGGGTGGATTCCTGCCCGCCATGCATGGTGCTGGTCGAGGTGAACAGAGCGGCTGGCTTGCCGACCAGCGCGCCGCTGGCCCATTCGGCGCCGGTGGAGTCGAGAAAATACTTCATCGGCGCGGCCATGTTGCCGAAGCGGGTGGGACTGCCCAGCGCCAGGCCTGCGCAGTCGAGCAGGTCCTGCCGCGTCGCGTAGGGGGCGCCGTCTTCCGGTTCGGGTGGTTGCGCCACTTCGGTCACGGGTGCCACCGGTGGTACCTGGCGCAGGCGCGCGCGCATGCCGGCGACCTCTTCGACGCCGCGGGCGATCAGTCGTGCGAGTTGCGCGGTGTGGCCGCTGCGGCTGTAGTACAACACCAGAATTTCCAGACTCATGCAGCACAGCTCATGTGTTTGAGGCATTCATCGCCGGTACGCTAGTGTACCGACCGATACTCATGATGGTGACCGCTGCGTGGCTGTACCCAAGGGAAACTCATGATCCGACGATTCAATCGTGATCGAACTAGTCGCTTCAGCCGCTTCATCTGGCAACGCTTTGTCGACGACAAGTGTTTCGAGACCGCTGGCGCGCTGTCATACACCACCCTGGTTTCACTGGTGCCGCTCACGGTGGCGGTGCTGGCGATGTTCTCGGTGTTTCCGGTGTTCCAGCCGGCGCGCGACACGTTGATCAACTTTGTGTTCAACAATTTCGTGCCTGCCGCTGGCGAAAAGGTGCAGGAGACCCTCCAGAGCTTTGCGCAGAACGCGAAGGGGCTGACCGGGCTCAGTATCCTGGTGATGCTGTTCAGCGCGCTGTCGATGATGATCAGCATCGAGGACCGCTTGAACCGGATCTGGCGCGTGCATCAGCCGCGCCGTTGGGGGTCGCGCCTGCTGTTGTACTGGGCGGCGTTGACCTTGGGGCCGATCCTGGTGGGTGGTGGTATCGCGGTCGCGTCGTATCTCACTGCCATGCCGCTCCTGAGCGTGGCATCCGACCAGATTCATACGATCGGCATGAGCCTGCTGGCGACGCTTCCGTTCCTGGTGACGTTTTTTACCCTGTGGCTGATGTATGCAGTGATCCCCAACACCAAGGTGTCGCGGCGTGACGCCGCCATTGGCGGGCTGCTGGGTGCGCTCTTGTTCGAGATCGCGCGCTGGGGTTTCGGCCAGTTCGTCAGCAACGCGCAGAACTACCAGAAGATCTATGGCGCGCTGGCGGCGATCCCGATTTTTCTGCTGTGGATCTACCTGTCATGGGTCATCGTGATCCTGGTGGCTTCCATTGCCGCGTCGATTTCCGCCTACGAATATCATCCGCCAGCGGACGCGCTGCCGGAGGGGGCCGAGTTTCTTGGCCTGCTGGCGGTACTGGGTCAGTTCGTGGAAGCTCAGCGCGTCGGTGAATGCGTGGATCAGGCCGAGCTGCGATTGCGTGTGCCGTATCTGCGCGCGGCCTTGATCGCCACCTACTTCGACGACTTGCAGCAGGCGGATCTGATCCAGCGGGGCGAGTCGGGTGGCTGGTTGCTCAGCCGCAGCCTGGACAGTACCGATCTGCGACGCCTCTACCATTGCACCCAGTATCGGCTGCCGCTGCAGCCGCAAGAGGAGGCGGTGGCGGCAGGCATCGAGTTGCCGCCATCGTTGCTCACCATGTTGTCCGAGCTGGCCGTGGTGCTGGAGTCGAAACTGGGAATGCGGCTTGATCAGATCTATCCCCCGGTCGCCGATGGCGCGGCTGATACCAAGGAAACCCCGGCATGACACTCGTTGCTTCGTTCACCACCCGCTCCCTCGCCCTGTGCGGATTGATGCTGGCACTTGGCGCTCCCGCCCACGCCGCGATGCCGGCGCAGCCGGCGTTGAAGGTCAACACCCTGGACGGCAGGACGTTCGACCTTTCCGCGCAGCGTGGTCATTGGGTGATCGTCAATTACTGGGCGACCTGGTGCGTGCCGTGCATCAAGGAGATGCCGGATATTTCGCATTTTGTCACCACGCACAAGAATGTCAGGGCGATCGGACTGGCCTACGACGACAGTGATCCGGCCGAGATCAGGGCATTCCTGGCCAAGCACCCGGTCGTCTATCCCATCGCACAGGTCCACCTGGATAAGCCGCTCAAGGACTTCGATGAGCCCCGCGGCTTGCCGACCACGTACCTCATCGGCCCTGACGGCAGGGTGGTCAAGCAGATCGTCGGGCCGGTCACCGAGGCGTCGCTGGCGGAGTTGATCGGAGCCAAATGATGGCGACGGCCAGGTTCATCATTGCTGGCAGGGTGCAGGGCGTGTTTTTTCGCGCCAGTACCCGCGAGCAGGCGCTGATGCTTGGTATCGGTGGTCATGCGCTGAACCTCGACGATGGCCGGGTCGAGGTGCTGGCGGTCGGGTCGGAGCAAGCCATCGACGCGCTGCATGCCTGGCTCCAGCAAGGGCCACCGGCAGCGCGCGTCGAAGCGGTCATTCGCGAGGAGCTGTCTGAGCAGATGCTGCAGGGCTTTCGCATCGGCTGACGCTCAGAGCGTGTCAGGTACCCACACTGCCTGGTCGGTCACTTGCTCGCGCCTGGGCTTGCTCTTCAGCTTGGGCAGCTTGATCTTGGGGATGGGCTTCTGGTGCAGCTGAATCTGGCCCAGCAGGTGCCGGATCAGGTTGATCCGCCCCCGTTTCTGGTCATTGAAGTCGGCCACGAACCAGGGTGCGTTCTCGCGGTGGGTCCGTTCGATCATCACGTCGCGCAGGCCGCCCATCTCGGTGTATTTCTGTCGCGCGGCCAGGTCCACGGGCGACAGTTTCCAGCGCTTCAGCGGGTTGTCCGCTCGTTCGGCAAAGCGCTCCTCCTGCGCTTGCTGGTCCACCGCCAGCCAGTACTTCAACAGGATGATGCCGTCGTCGGTCAGCAGCTTTTCGAAGGCCGGCACGGCATCCAGAAAAGCCTCGGTCTGGGCCGCCGTGCAAAATCCCATGGCCGGTTCCACCACGGCGCGGTTGTACCAGCTGCGATCGAACAGCACGATCTCACCGGCGCAGGGAAGGTGGGCCACGTAGCGCTGGAAATACCATTGCGTGGACTCATTTTCGCTGGGCTTGCCCAGAGCGGCAATGCGATAGCCGCGCGTGTCCATGCTGTCGGTGATGCTCTTGATGGTGCCGCCCTTGCCGGCGGCGTCGCGGCCCTCGAACACCACGACCAGACGCTTGCCGCTGCTATGCAGACCATGTTGCAGGCGGATCAGGTCGAGCTGCAGTGCCTCCATCGCCTTGCGGTAGTGCTTGCTCATGGCGTCTCCGTTGAGTGCATGGTCGAACGCAGATTAACCGGTAATGGCCGCCGGCATGGTTCAGACGCCGCCTAGCGCCTGCAGCATGTCCGCCTGATCCTCGCGGATCAGCGCGCCGATCAGTTCATCGAGGTTGCCCTGCATGATCTCCGTGAGGTTATGCAGGTTCAGGCCGATGCGGTGGTCGGTGACCAGGTTGTCCTTGTAGCGATAGGTGCGGATACGCTGGCTGCGATCACCCGTACCGACCTGCAGCCGGCGCGTCTCGGCCTGCGCTGCACTCTGTTTGCTGCGCTCGGCGTCGAGCAGACGCGCCTTGAGCAGGCTCATGGCGCGGGCCCGGTTCTTGTGCTGGCTGCGCTCTTCCTGACACTCCACCACGGTACCGGTCGGAAGATGGGTGATGCGGATCGCCGAATCGGTCTTGTTGACATGCTGGCCGCCAGCGCCGGATGCGCGAAACGTGTCGGTCTTGAGGTCGGCGGGGTTGATCGCGATATCGTCGATCTCGTCCAGTTCGGGCAGCACGGCCACGGTGGCTGTTGAGGTATGCACGCGACCCTGCGATTCGGTCACGGGTACCCGCTTCACGCAATGCGCTCCGGACTCGAATTTGAGTCGCGAATAGGCACCTTTGCCCTCGATGCGTGCCACCACCTCGCGATAGCCACCGTGTTCGCCGGCATGTTCGCTGAGAATCTCGACCTGCCAGCGGAGGCTCTCGGCGTAGCGCAGGTACATGCGGAACAGGTCGCCGGCAAAGATCGCGGCCTCGTCACCACCACTGCCGGCGCGTACCTCCAGATACAGGTTCGCCTCGTCGCGCGGGTCGGTGGGCAGCAGCAGCACCTGCAACTGGTCATCCAGCTCGATCAGCCGCCGTTCCAGCCGGTTTACGTCATCAACGGCCATTTCGCGCAGTTCGGGATCGTCCAGCATGGAACGGGCTTCGGCCAGCTCCTGTTCGGCCTCGGTATGCTCGTGCAGCGAGGCGGTGACCGGCTCAAGCTGGGCGTATTCCTGGGAGAGTTCGCGGAACCGCGAATTGTCTGCATGTACCTCCGGTTGCGACAGCAGCCGGCCGATTTCCTCGTGGCGTTCGGCGAGTACTTCCAGCTTGCGGCGGATCGAAGGAGTCATGGAGGGCATGCGTGAAGACGAGGAGGGGAGAGTAAAGGCAACCGCCGTGCTTTCTCTATTCCTCACTCATTTTCATCGACATCCCGATCCAGCCTGTACAGCCTGCCGGCTGCATGGAGCAAGTCCAGATCGCCGCTCAGCGTCGCCTCGCGCAGGCGTGCGCTGGGGTGATGCAGCAATTTGTTGGTAAGCGTATTGGCCAAAAAGGCCAGCGCCTCGTCGGGCGACTTGCCATGGGCGATCATGGCGCGGGCCTTGCCCAGCACTTCGTCGCGATACGTTTCGGCGTGCAGACGCATGTCCAGTGCGGGATTTTTCACGGTCAGTGCGCGACGCCAGGCCATGTAGCGACCGACCTGCAAGTCGATGATGACCTCGGCTTCCTTGGCCGCCGCGGCGCGCGAGCGAAGGTTGTCATCGATGACCTGGCGCAGGTCGTCGATGCCGTACAGGTAAACGTCCGGCAGCTCGGCCACGCTGGCTTCGATGTCGCGAGGGACCGCGATGTCCACCATGAACATCGGCTTGCGCCGGCGCGTGGCCATGGCCTGTTCGACCATGTTGCGCGTCACGATCGGCTGGCGTGCGGCGGTGGAGGAAATCACGATGTCCGCTTCGGCCAGATGCTGTGGCAAGTCCGCCAGCGCAATCGCGTAGCCGCCGTGGCGGCCGGCCAGCTCCTGCGCAGATTCGAGCGTGCGGTTGGCCACGATCAGACGGTGAACCTGCTTTTCGGCCAGATGCCGCGCCGCCAGTTCAATGGTGTCGCCGGCGCCAATCAGCAGCACGCAGGCCTGCTTGAGGTCGGCAAACACCTGTTCGGCCAGCCGTACGGCGGTGAATGCGACCGACACCGTGTGGGCGCCTATGCGCGTATCGGTACGGACCCGCTTGGCTACCGCGAAAGTGTGCTGCAGCAGGCGATCCAGCGGTGCCTTCAGCGTCTGCGCACCGCGTGCCTGCTGATAGGCAGTCTTCACCTGGCCGAGGATCTGCGGCTCGCCCAGAACCATTGAATCAAGCCCGGTGGCAACCCGAAACATGTGCCGCACGGCATCCTGTTCATCGTGTCGGTAGAGGAACTCATCGAGCTTGCCGGGGGTCAGATGATGATGGCGGCCAAGCCATGCCTGCGGAATGTTCTCTGCGCCTGCCGCCACGCTGACATACAACTCGGTACGGTTGCAGGTGGAAAGAATCATCGCTTCCTCCACGCCCTCTTGCCGGCTGAGATCGAGCAAGGCGTTGCCCGCGGCGTCCTCATCAAACGCCACCTGCTCGCGCAGGCTGACCGGCGCGGTGAGGTGATTGAGCCCGAGGGCGATCAGCGGCATGAGGTTGGGAACATCTCGGCGACAGGAGTTTGGTGGCGTAGGCTAAGCTTGGCAGGGTATGCCGGCAATGACAGATACGGCCGAAACAGGCAAACAGATGGAGAGTAGTGTGCGGAGCGGTTTCATCAAGTTCAAGCAACTGCGGCATTTTACGGCAGTAGTCGCGCTTCCGCTGTTTCTCGGTGCCTGTACGGCAGCGAAAGTGCGGCCTGAGCCGCGAGCGCCGGTTACCCCTCAGCCACTGGCCCGGCTGGTGGTGACCACGCCAGACGCCGAGCATGACTTGCTGGCGCAGTTGCTGGCCGGCGAAATGGCCTTGACCCATTCCGATCTGAAGCTGGCCTCCGGCTATTACGACAAGGCGATGGTCTTGAGCGGCGATCCCAAGGTGGCTGAACGCGCCGCGGCGCTGGCGATCGCCGTGCACGAGGATGGCGCGGTGCAGCGCGCGCTCGACCGCTGGCAGATGCTCGGCGCCGAGCCGGCAGAAATGGCGCAGGCGCGGGCTGAACTGGCCCTGGATCGAGGCAATGCCGACGAGGCGCAGCGCCAGTTGGAGCGTTTGCTGGGTAGTGGTGACAAGGATGCCTGGCGCCAGTTCGGCCGGGTGCTTGTCGCTGCCCGGGATCAGGCGCAGGCGGCCCGGCTGCTGGAATCCCTGGCCACGCCGACGCGTTTGCCCAACGATGCGCAGGCATGGCTGGCGATTAGCGAACTGGGCGACAAGCTTGGCCGCCACGCCTACGCCATGCAGATTGCTGATGGCGCGGTGCGGCGTTTCGGCAGTGCGGAAACTTACGCCTGGGCCGCGCAAATGAAGTTCAAGGGCGGCGACCACGATGGTGCTCGTGCCCTGCTGCAGAAGGCGCTGGCGAAAGCGCCGGGAAACACCCGGTTGCGGCTCGCCTATGCCGGAACCCTGGTTCAGGCGGGTGACTATGCAGCGGCCTCCCGCCTGCTTGAACGTGGGCCGCAGAACGCCGACATTTACGCCATGCGGGCCGGACTGGCGGCACACAGCAAGGACACCGGCGCTCTCGCAGCGCTGTACAGGCAGTTGAAAAAAGCGCCATCTGACGTGCGGACCCAAAGCGCCTACCTGCTTGGCCAGTTGGCCGAAATGCAGCATCTCGATGCCGATGCATTGGCCTGGTACGGCCAGGTGGGCGATGACGATTCGCATGTGTTCGATGCGGATGTGCGCACTGCCATGATCCTGCACCAGCAGGGCAAGCAGACCGAGGCCCATCAGTTGCTTGATCAGCTGCAACTGGAGAACCTCGACCAGCCGAACCAGTTGCGCCAGGCCTGGCAGGCGGATGCCGAGCTGTACATGCGCGAGCGCAACTACGCCAAAGCCGAGGCGGCGTTCAGTCGCGCCCTGCAGGTGACGCCGGATGATCCCGGTTTGCTGTATGGGCGCGGGCTGACCTATGCCGAAGACGGTCAGATCGATCTTGCGGTCAAGGATTTTCAGCACCTGTTGCAGATCAAGCCGGGCGATGTAGACGCCAGCAATGCGTTGGGATACACCTTGGCCGACGCCAATCGGGACCTGCCTGAGGCCGAGCGGTTGATCCGTGCCGCACGCACCGCCAAGCCGGACGATCCGGCGATCGCCGACTCATGGGGCTGGCTGCAGTACCGCATGGGTCATCTGGACCAGGCGGCGAAGACCTTGCGCGAGGCGTGGCTGACGCGCAAGGACGCCGATGTCGGCCTGCATCTGGGCGAAGTGCTGTGGCGCCAGGGGCGCAAGCAGGATGCGGAAAAAATATTCGACGAAGTGCGCAAGATTGATCCGCACAGCAGCAGCCTGCAGGAAGTCATGCGGCGGCTGCGTCCGTGAGGCTGCAATCCAGAAAGATCGCGGCAATCGTATTGCCGCTCATGCTGGCCGCCTGTGCGCCGGCAGCGGTGCGAATCAAGGGCGATGCCAGCCTGCTCAATGCACAGCGGGTGCGCGAGCAGGCGCTGGCGCAGGCCGATCACTGGACGCTGCAGGGTCGTCTGAGCGTTTCCGACGGCAAGTCCGGTGGCAGCGGCGGCTTCAGTTGGACCCAGAATGGCGAACACTATGAATTCGAGTTGCGTGGCCCGGCCATCTCGGGCATGAATTTTCGCCTTACTGGCGGCCCCGATGGCGCCTTGCTCGAGGGTCTGGAAGGTGGCCCCGTGCATGGGCCTGACGCCGAAGTGCTGATGCACAAGGCGATGGGTTGGGAAGTGCCGTTGCGCGATCTGCGCGCCTGGGTGCTTGGTCTGCGCGCCGACAGTGGCCCGGCGCAACTGAGCTTTGGCGTGGATCGGTTGCCTTCTTTGCTGCTGCAAGATGGCTGGGCAGTGGATTACCGGGAGTGGGACGACGCCCGGCAGCCACCCATGCCGAAGAAGGTATTCGCCGAGAAATCACCGTACAAGGTGCGCCTCTCGATCGACTCGTGGCAGTTTCAGTAATGAGCCTTTCGCCCGTCCGCCTGGGTTAGGCTTTGCGCCCTCTGGCGACAGCAGCGTCGTCATGCGAATTCCGGAACTGCGATGTCTCTGCTGATCGAACGTGCGGCCCCCCATCAGGTCGATGCGCTGTGCGCTATCGAGCGCAAGGCCGTGCAACTGTTTCGAGGCCACCCGGCCTGGGCAAGTTACTCGGGCATGTCGATTCCGCCGGTGCTGCTGGAGCAGGCAATCAGCCGCGGGCTGGTCTGGCTGGCGCAGGATGAGTCGGGGGCGCCGCTAGGCTTTGTCTGGCTCGATGCGCAGGCGGGTGACCAGGTCATCGGCATCGCCGAGATTGATGTGTTGCCTGAGTTCGGGCGGCGCGGCATCGGCGCGGCACTGCTCGAGCACGCCTGCGCCTGGGCCCGCGCGTCCGGTTACCGGCGCGTTGATCTGGGTACGCTGGCCGACGTGCCATGGAACGCTCCGTTCTATGCCAGACATGGCTTTGCTGTCGTCGACAAGGACGATCCGGCTTTCGCGTATGCCCGCCAGCGGGATCGTGAGAATGGCTTTCCCGACCAGCTTCGTGTGTTCATGAGCCGTCCGCTCACGGCGCCCTTGCGGGACGAATGGACCATGTGGCCGGCACCGGCGAAATTGAACCTGTTCCTCAGAATCACCGGTCGGCGACGCGATGGCTACCACGAGCTGCAAACGGTGTTCCGGCTGCTCGATTGGGGTGACGAGGTGCGTCTGCGGGTGCGGGGGGATGGCGACATTCGGCGCCTGCGCGGCGCGTCGGATGTTGCCGAGCAGGACGATCTGGTGGTGCGCGCCGCGATATTGCTGCAACGTCATGCCGACTCCCCTTTGGGTGCGGATATCGACGTGGAAAAGCGCATCCCGATGGGTGGCGGCCTGGGTGGTGGCAGCTCCGATGCGGCGACGGTGCTGGTGGCGCTCAATTGGCTCTGGGGACTTGCCCTGGGTGATGACGTGCTGGCCGGGCTTGGGCGCCAGCTTGGCGCCGATGTGCCGGTGTTCGTGCGTGGTCGCTCGGCCTGGGCCGAGGGCGTGGGCGACTTGCTGACCCCGATCAGCCTGCCTTCGCGCTATTACGTGGTGGTGGATCCGGGCGAGCACGTGCCCACCGCCGCCCTTTTTCAAGCGGCTGAATTGACACGAAATGCGCCGCAGGCGACAATTTCATCCTTTGCTTCGGGCGAAACGACAGAAAACGCCTTCGCGCCGGTGGTTCGCGCGCGTCACCCGCGGGTGGCCGCCGCGCTGGACTGGCTGGGCGGTTTCGGTCAGGCGCGACTTTCCGGCAGCGGTGGCTGCGTGTTCCTGGAGTTGCGTTCACTCGACCGGGCGCATGCTGTTGCGGCCAGATGCCCGGCGACATTCAAGGCACACGTCGTTGGTGGTGTCGAAGTGTCGTCTCTGCATGAGGCGCTGGCGCGGCACCGCGGTACATGACGGATAAAGTTTAAAGATTCACACGTTCAAACAAATACTGGGGCGTCGCCAAGCTGGTTAAGGCACGGGATTTTGATTCCCGCATACGCAGGTTCGAATCCTGCCGCCCCAGCCATTCATGATGGCTTTTGTTCCGAGGTAGTCCCCTGTG